>JBDRNO010000144.1:0-18572 GCA_043811005.1 Bacteroidota bacterium
GGGTACGTACAATGTAACCGTTTCTGATGGTAATGGAAATACTGAAACAGCTTCTGCTACTGTGGGAGAAACAGGTGGCATACTGTCTATTACGACCTCAGTAACTAATGCCACGCAGGGCAACTGTGACGGTTCCGCTACTGCCACCGCAAGCGGAGGAAATCCCCCTTACACATACCAGTGGGATGGCAATACAGGCAGCCAAACGGCACAAACAGCAGTATCGCTCTGCCTGGGAACCTATAATGTTATAGTAACCGATGTAGATGGAAAAATCGGAACAGCTTCAGCTACCGTAGGTTTAATATCAGGTATAAACGGGATGCAGGTTGCAGGTTACGGGTTGCAGGTTTATCCTAACCCGAATAAAGGAATATTTACAATTGAAATGGAAGAAGGAAGAAGGATGATGACTGACGGGAAATGGAATATAAGGTTTTTTAACATTTTCGGACAAGAGGTCTATAAATCTGCGATCACAAATCCGCAATCCTCAATTGATATGTCAACTCATCAAGCCGGCATATATAACTTGCAGGTAATTACAGATAAAGGGATTATCAATAAGAAAATTATTATAGAATAAAGTCTTCTAAAGTTTCTCCGTCAGGAGCGGATCAGCCACTGGCTGAAAAAACTTCGGAAGTTTTATAGAATAAATTTAACCCTGTCAGGGTTTTAAACCCTGACAGGGTTTTTTGGTCTTGCTCTTTTGCAATTTTCCTTATAACAATTTTATTACTTTTGTTCAATTTGATTTTTTCATAGACAAACACTAATAACTAATAAATTATTATGAAAAAGCTATTTGCTATTTTACCTGCTTTAATTATAGCAGAATTTGCCTTGGGGCAAACATTCTTTTTTGAGGATTTTGAAGGTGTAACGATCCCTGTGATTCCAGCAGGATGGACCACATACGGACAACCGGGAAGTGATCTTTATATGAGCGGTGATAACACTACTGCCAATGGAGCAGGGTACTTTCCCGTACCCGCCCACACTCAGTTCGCATATACTAATGATGATGTGTGTAATTGCGACAAATCCGCTGATTATCTTCAATTACCTAAATTTGATTTAACAGGGATCTCACTTATTACAATGTCTTTTGAATCATACATTGATCCATCTTTTGGAGCGTCTGCCACAACAGTTGAAGCAAGTACAGACTCAGCTATATGGGGCAATGTATTCACTATTCCTGAAGATGCATCTCAATGGATAAGCAATTCGGTTGATCTCTCTGCTTATGGTAATCAGGCAAGTGTCTGGATCAGGTTCAAATACAATGACCAGGGCGCCTGGCTTTCAGGTTTTGCCCTTGATGATATAAATGTTTTTGAACCCCCTCCGGATGATGCGGGTGTCATTGCCTTTGATACTCCCGTTACAGGGTGTAATTTATCCGGAAGCGAAAGCATAACCATAAAGGTAAAAAATTTTGGTACAGCTGCTCAAAGCAGCATTCCTGTTTCATACCGTATTGACGGGGGTTCGCCAGTAAACGACACCATCATAGCCACAATAAATCCGGGAGATACCGCAACCTTCACTTTTACCGCTACTGCTGATCTTTCCATAGAGGGCGCCTATACCTTTGATTCATGGACATCATTAAGCACAGATAGTATCAATAATACCAACGACTCCTTAAAAAATTATGTCATATTTAATGATTGTTACTGTACACCTGCGCATACCAACGGCTGCACCGGAGTATACACAGACAGAGTTGAATTTGCAGGAATTGATAACAGTTCGGGTGGGACCGGCTGTAATGGCAATGCAAATGGATTTATTTATTATAATGGTGATTCTGCAGAAGTTTATCAGGGTGGAACATTTCCTGTCACATTAACACCTGATGGCATTAATCCTGAAGGGTTTGGTGTTTGGATAGATTTTAATGACGATGGTGACTTTGCAGATGCCGGAGAATTTGTCTTTTCCTCAGTGCCAACTTTAGCCTCCGTCAGTGGTATTATCAATATACCTGTAAGCGCATCATTGGGTGCAACCAGGATGAGAATAAGATGCATAAATGATGGCTCAAGTACATATACTCCAACTGCAGGAGACAGTTGCAATACACAATCCTATGGCGAAACAGAAGATTATCCTGTTATTATTCAAACACCACCCGCCAATGATGTGGGTGTAATTGTTTTTGATGCTCCTGTTACGGGGTGCAATTTATCGGTAAGTGAAAGCGTGACCATAGAGGTAAAAAATTTCGGTACTGCTGCTCAAAGCAGCATTCCTGTTTCATACCGTATTAACGGAGGCACGCCAGTAAATGACACTATCTCAACTACAATAAATCCGGGAGATACCGCAACTTTCACTTTTACTGTTACTGCTGATCTTTCCACAGATGGTGATTACTCCTTTGACTCCTGGACCTCATTAGGCATTGACAGCTATAATACCAACGACAGCTTAAAGAATTATATCGTAAGCAATGAGTGTTACTGTATACCTTCTAGTACTAACGGCTGCACCTTAGTTTACACTGACAGAGTTGAATTTGCAGGAATTGATAACAGTTCGGGAGGAACTGGCTGTAATGGCAATGCAAATGGATATATTTACTATAATGGTGATACCGCAGAAGTTTATCAGGGTCGAACATTTCCTGTCACATTAACACCCGATGGTGATAATCCTGAAGGGTTTGGTGTTTGGATAGATTTTAATGACGATGGTGACTTTGCAGATACCGGAGAATTTGTCTTTTCATCAGGGCCAACTTTAACCCCTGTCAGTGGTATTATCAATATACCTGAAAGCGCATCATTGGGTGCCACCAGGATGAGGGTGAGATGCATAAATGATGGCACAAGCTCTTATACCCCTGTTACCGGAGACAATTGCAATACACAACCTTATGGAGAAACAGAAGATTACCCTGTTATTATTCAAATACCACCCCCCAATGATGTGGGTGTAATTGTTTTTGATGCTCCTGTTACCGGGAGCTTGACGGTAAGTGAAAGTGTGACCATAAAGGTAAAAAACTTCGGTACGGCAGCTCAAAGCAGCATTCCTGTTTCATACCGTATTGACGGAGGCACGCCAGTAAATGATACTATCTCAACTACAATAAATCCGGGAGATACTGCAACCTTCATTTTTTCTGCAACCTGTGACCTGTCAGCGCTCGGAATATATATTTTTGATGCCTGGACTGCCCTTGGGACAGATGGTGATAATACTAATGACAGTTTAATAAACTATTCCGTGGCTTGTATCGACTCAAATGATGTAGGAGTTATTACTATTGATGCACCGGTTTCTGGCTGCGGGTTAAGTGCAAGCGAAATTGTTACTGTGAGAGTTAAGAATTTCGGTTCTGCTGCTCAAAGCAGCATCCCTGTATCATACAGGGTAAACGGTGGCGCACCCGTAAATGACACCATTTTAGTTATTATCAATCCAGGCGATATTGTAACTTATACTTTTCCTACTACTTATGACTTATCAATCCCCGGAACTTATATTTTTGATTCCTGGACAAATCTGCCGGGTGATAGTAATACTACAAATGATAGTTTAATAAATTATTCAATTGAGAGTGTGATCGCTATAGATACTTTTCCATATCTTGAAGATTTTGAGTCCGGTGATGGAAGCTGGACACCAGGCGGGACAAATTCCACATGGGCTTATGGTTCTCCTTCTGCATCATTCATCCCTGCCGCTGCAAGCGACACCAATGCGTGGGTTACCAATTTATCAGGAAATTACAACGATGATGAGCTTTCATACCTGACATCACCATGCGTTGATTTTTCTTCTATGCCTGTTGATCCAGGATTAAGATTTTCACATATTTTTAAAACAGAAACCGGTTATGATAGAGGATGGGTGGAATATAGTACTGATGGTGGAACAACCTGGACAAAGCTTGGCACGGCTTCTTCTGGCGGTACTAACTGGTATAATGATGTTGCAAACAATTGGTGGACCGGTAATTCCGGTACAAGCGGTGTATGGAGAACAGCCGGACATAAATTATCAGGACTTGCAGGTGAACCTGAAGTGATAATTAGGTTTGTTTTTTCTGCAGATTATACTGTAACTGATGAAGGATTTGGTGTTGATGATATATATATTTCCAAACCTCCCCCAAATGATGTTGGAGTTATTGCTATTGATGCACCCACCAATGGTTGCGGATTAAGTGCAAACGAAAGTATCACTATCAGAGTTGAAAATTTTGGAATTGATACACAAAGTGTAATTCCGGTTGCTTATCGGGTAAGCGGGGGGCTGCCTGTAAACGATACTATCTTTGCCACGCTTATTCCTGGTGATACTATATCCTTCACCTTTACAACAACAACCGATCTATCAGTTGCTGATTCTACTTATGTTTTTGATGCCTGGACTTCATTAACCAACGATAGCACAAATACCAATGACCGTCTGATAAATTATTTTGTTTTCAATAATTGCTATTGTATACCCACTTATACCAACGGTTGCGCCCAGGTTTACACGGACAGGGTAGAATTTGCGGGTATTGACAATATTCCCTCCGGAACAGGTTGTAATGGTAATATTGCTGCCTATATTTATTACAAAAATGATACAGGCAAGGTTGTAAAAGGGTATGATCATACTATTACATTAACTCCTAATGGCTTTAATTGGGAAGGTTTTGGAGTTTGGATTGATTTTAACCAGAACAATAGCTTTGCAGATAGCGGAGAATTTGTGTTTTTTTCAACCCCTGCCTTATCCCCGGTTAACGGTAATATTAGCATACCATTTACCGCAGTATCAGGTAACACAAGAATGAGAATAAGGTGTATTAATAATTATACACCCGTTGCAGCGGATAACTGCAATAATCAAAGCTATGGTGAGACAGAAGATTATCTATTATTAATATCAGATCCTCCACCCAATGATGTTGGAGTGACCAGTTTTATTGGTCCTGTCAGTGGATGTGGTTTGACATCAAATGAGAATATAACTGTTCAAATAACTAATTTTGGCACCAACGCCCAAGTAAACTTTCCAATTGCATATATTTTAAACGGTGGCAGCCCGGTTAATGAAATAATAATAGATACAGTTAATTTTGGTCAAACATTAACTTATACTTTTTCTCAAACAGTAGATATTACAACCACATCACTAAATACGCTTGTTGTGTATACTTCATTATCCGGAGATGGAAATTTTAATAACGATACAATATCTACGGATATTTTTTACGGTGATATTGAAACGTATATTGTAATAAAAACAGGTGCCTGGGGTTATGAAGTGATATGGGAAATATTGGAGAATTCTACCGGACAGGTAGTTGGTACCGGCTCCGGCTATTCAGATAATTCTGCTTATGTTGATACGGTTTGTCTTAATTCTTTTTCAAATTATACATTTAATGCTTATGACAGTTATGGTGATGGCTGGAATGGCGGAACTTATGCGGTTACCAGGTGTGATACTTCAAATGCAGTTATCAATAACGGAGGAAATATACCAGACAATGGACAATGCTGCGGTTATGAGCTTGAGACAACCGAAACATTTTTTGTTTATCCTTGTATTGCGAATAATCTTGGAGTTGTTTCAATCACCCAACCTGTTTCAAGCTGTGAGCTATCATCTTCAGAAACCGTAACAGTACAGATTTTCAATTTCGGGGATTCAGCTCAGGTCAATGTACCTGTGGCATACCGGCTTAATGGGGGTTCACCCGTAAACGAAACCATTGCTGACTCTATTAAATCAGGTGAAATATTTACTTATAGCTTTTCTACAACTGCCGACCTGTCAACTTTTGATATTTACACTATTGATGCATGGACAGCATTATCCAATGATTCTATTAAAGCAAACGACACCTTGATTGGCTATGTCGTTATTGATGCAGATATATCATTATTTCCATATAAAGAAGATTTTGAAACGTTTACCCCCGGATTACCGGGCATTTTACAAAACAAATGGGAGAATGACTCAAGTGATAATTTTGATTGGTATGTTAACAGTGGCGCCACACCATCTTTAAATACCGGGCCTGCCGGAGACCACACTAACAGCTCAGGCGTTTATATGTATGCCAGGGCAGCGTTTAACACTCCTGTAGATACAGCAATCCTGTACAGCCCTTGTATTAATATCGGTAGCTTGCCAAATCCCCGCCTGGGCTTTTGGTATCATATGTACGGCTCTGCTATGGGAAATCTTTATGTAGAAGCGGATACCGCAGGCACATGGGTACAATTGGCATCTTTCTCAGGACAGCAACAAACTGCAAGCTCAGATCCCTGGGAAAGATCAAAAATTGACCTGTCCGGTTATACGAACTTGCGACAACTGAGATTTATTGCAATTACCGGTATCGGTAGTGAAGGGGACATTGCTTTAGATGATGTAAAAATTTATACTGAACATTGCAATAATAGTATCAGCGATTTTGATGAAGAGGGCATTGACTGTGGTGGCGAAGATTGCATGACTGTTTGTCCGGTTACCTTCCAGAGAGCTTATGGAGGCGTGGAGGAAGAATATGGTTATACAGCTCAACAAACGAATGATGGGGGCTATATCGCTGCCGGTACAACAAAAAGCTTTGGTTTTGCCCAAACACTTTCAGATATTTATGTTATTAAAACTGACTCACTGGGCGATACATTATGGACACGAACTTATGGTGAAACCGGGAATGATTATGTTAACTCAATTAGTCAAACTGTTGATAATGGCTTTATTATTGCAGGAAATACCGAAAGTTTTGGAGTTGGTGCAAATAAAAATGATTTCTATCTTATAAAAATAGATGCAAATGGAGTTGTTGAATGGTCAAAAACATTTACTAATAGTGAGTGGTCTAATGATAAGTGTTATTCTGTTATACAAACCGCTGATTCAGGGTATGCATTAGTTGGGAAGTCATCAGGCAGTTATGTTGTCAAGACCGATGTAACTGGTAATGTTCAATGGGGTTCGAAAATAAATAATGTAGATCTTCAATCAATCATTCAAATTTCAACTAATGAATATGTTGTATCCGGTTCTACTTCGTCTGATCCTTATAATGCCGTATTAATGAAAATTTATCCCCTTACTGATTCTATTGTATGGAGTAAACAATATGGAGGTTTTGGAAGAGATTATGGCAGTTCTCTTGAACAAACAACAGATGGTGGATATATAATTAGCGGTCACTCTTATAGTTTTGGTACGGGTGGTAATCCGGTAGTTTATTTGATTAAAACCGATTCCACTGGAACGCTGCAATGGTCAAAAACGTATGGCGGTCCTGAAATAGATTATGGTTATTCAGTTAAGCAAACAACAGATAATGGTTATATCATGTCCGGAGAAACAAGGAGTTTTGGAAGTTGGGGTAGGAACGTTATCCTTATTAGAACAGATAGTGTCGGCAAACTCGTATGGAGCAGGGCATTTGATGCAGGATATTGTTACTCAGGTAATGGAAAATATATCCAACAAACTACTGATAATGGTTTCCTTACAATTGGCAGCACTAAAAAAATAGGAACAGGAACTTTTCAATCTTCAGGGTCTGACCTTGATGAGCCGGATCTGTATTTAATTAAAACCGATCCTTATGGAAACACCTTTTTATGTTATGAAACAGATGTTACTTCTTCAATTGGTACTACAACTCCAGCAACAACTGAAAGTGTCATTTCGGTAACTATTTCTCCTATTGGCGCTTCCTCCGACCGAACAACAATTTCAAAAACAACAGCAACCCAAACAATTAACTTGGATTATATTAATATTACAGGTTTCAATAAAAAAGATGTAAGCTGCTTTAACGGTGACGATGGATATGCAGCAGTTCAATACACCGGCGGAACGGATTATTTCAGTTACTCATGGCAAAAAGCAAATCCATATTATGGTTGGAGTTATACTGCCGACTCTGCATACAGCTTAAAAGCAGACTCTTACTTTGTAACCATATCAGCTAAAAATGCCTGCACCTCATCTGATACAGTTGTTATTTCACAACCAGATGCTTATATATCTATTCCTTATTCAACAACCCCTATTACTTGTTTCGGAGATAATGATGGTGCTATTGATATTGCGGTTAGTGGCGGCACACCACCTTATACTTACTCTTGGTCAACAGGAGATACCGTGCCGGATATCAATAATTTGACCAGCGGCTATTATTATTTAGAAGTTCGTGATTTTAATAATTGCTCAAAAACTACATACTCCAATGTCAGTCAACCATCTCCGGTCAGCGCATCCTATGACATTACAACCGTAAAATGCAAAAGCGGAAACGAGGGCGCTATAAATATGACTATGATTATCGGAGTGCCACCATATTCATATAACTGGTCAACGGGCGATAATAGTGAAGATATTGACACGTTAATAAGTGGCACTTACTACATAACTGTAACCGACTCTACTAATTGCATTATGCAGGATAGTGCATTTGTTTACGAACCTGACAGTTTAACAACTATTATGAGCCAGCAAACCACCAGCTGTAACGGATATTGCAATGGTGTTGCTACCGTTACAGGATCAGGCGGGACAATGCCATATACATATCAATGGGATGACCCCTCTTCCCAAACAAATGCTTCAGCCATTGGTTTATGCGCGATTACCTTCAATGTAACACTTACTGATATTAATAGTTGCAGCACTACTGATTCTATCACTGTCACTCAACCTACAATTTTACAGGCAAATTTGTCAAAAACAGATGTTAGTTGCAACGGAGGTGGTGATGGTACGGCAACAGCCACTCCTTCTGGAGGCACAACTCCTTATACATATTTGTGGAACAACGGTCAGAATACTTCAACAATTATTGGGCTTTTCCCGGGCACATTTTCTGTAAATGTAATTGATGCAAACGGGTGCACGGTTCCCACACTCAGTATATCAATAAACGAGCCGGATGTCTTGGCTGCTTCCTTCTCGGGTACGACCGATGTGATTTGTAAAGGTGACTCAACCGGCTCAACAATTGTAACGCCATCAGGAGGAACCCCTCCTTACACATATTTATGGGATGATCCCGGCTCACAAACAGTTTCTAACGTTACGGGACTACCTGCCGGCACTT
Organism: Bacteroidota bacterium; assembly: GCA_043811005.1. GTDB lineage: Bacteria > Bacteroidota > Bacteroidia > NORP154 > NORP154 > JBDRNO01. Next base: position 9,092 of record JBDRNO010000144.1, read on the forward strand.
ATACTGTCATCATAACCGATTCTTGCGGAAATACTGAAGATGAGATAATTGTCATCAACGAACCTTTTGCTTTGAGCAGCAGTATTTACAAAACAGATGTAAGCTGCAACGGGAACATTGATGGAGCTGCAGACCTTTCCGTATCCGGAGGAACAACTCCCTATACATATCAATGGGATGACCTTGGCTCAAGCACAACCCAGGATATCACAGGCCTGGCACCAGGTACATATACTGTTGATATTACAGATGCATGTGCTATAGCTATCACGGATACCGCTGTTATTTATGAACCTGTCGTATTGACCACAACAATGTCAAAGATAGATGTTAGCTGTAATGGAGGAGGTGATGGTTCCGCTACCGTCACCACAAGTGGAGGTATACCTCCTTATACTTATCTGTGGAATATCGGGCAAATAGCTTCTGCAATATCAAATCTTTTTCCCAACACCTATTTGGTAAACGTGTCTGATGCCAATGGCTGTACTGCCCCTACAAACAACATAACAATTAGCGAACCAGCAGCTCTTGGTTTAAGCTTTGCAGTATCAGATGCCACCTGCGGTAATGCCGATGGCGATGCAACTGTTATTGTAAGCGGAGGAACTACTCCTTACACATTCCTATGGTCAAATGGAGGTACTGGTACAACGATAGCCGGATTGGCAGATGGGATTTATTCGATTACAGTCACAGACACTAATGGCTGTACGGCTTCTGACAGCACGGCAATAATTATTGTCGCTCCGCTTCAGCCAATATGTATTGTTACTGTTGATACCACTTCAACAAAGAATATTGTAGTATGGGAAAAACCTGTTGTAACAGGCATTGACAGCTTCAGGGTTTACAGGGAAATAGCAGGCCTTGGCTATACTCATATCGGAAGTGTACTGTACGATTCCCTGAGTGAATTTGTAGATACTACCAATAACATTAATCCTCAAATTACATCATACAGGTATAAGATATCTGTTATTGATTCCTGTGGTAACGAAAGTGTGTTAAGCGATTACCATGAGACTGTACATCTGCAAACTATAGTAGATTCAAATAATGTAAAAATGAACTGGGATAATTACGAAGGGTTCGGCTTTAGTTATTACAGGTTATTAATAGACAGCACCGGAACAGGTAGTTTTACTCCAATAGATTCAGTTACGAGTTCCAATACTACTTATACGGATATTGATCCGCCATTGGGCGATCTTACTTATGTGATAGAAGTGATGCACGCAACCGGATGTGAGGCAACCATAAAAGCCAAGAACTACAATTCATCCAAGTCCAATACAAGTTCAATTTCTACAGCTTTTCCCCTGTCAGCTATTGTTACAACCACGAATACCACCCAGGGTAATTGTGACGGTACAGCCACTGTCACTATAAACGGAGGCATTCCTCCATACACATACCAGTGGGATGATCCTGGCAGCCAGAACACCCAATCAGCAACCGGGCTGTGCCAGGGAGTTTATATTGTGACCATAGCGGATGCAATGGGCGATACAACGACTGCTTCAGGAACCGTGAATGAATTAGGCGGAGCACTGACAGTTTCAGCAGTAGCTACCAATGCCACCCAGGGTAACTGTAACGGTAGTGCAACAGCAATAGTGAGCGGAGGAACATCTCCTTATACTTACCAGTGGGATGATCCTTACAGCCAAGTGACACAGACAGCAGTAGCGCTCTGTCCTGGAACCTATAATGTTATTGTTACTGATGGTGAGGGAAATACCGAAACCGGCTCTACTACTGTGGGAGAATCAGGTGGCATACTGTCTGTTGCGACCTCAGTAACTAATGCCACCCAGGGCAACTGTGACGGTTCCGCTACTGCCACCGCAAGCGGAGGAAATTTACCTTACACATACCAGTGGGATGGCAATACAGGCAGCCAAACGGCACAAACAGCAGTATCGCTCTGCCCGGGAACCTATAATGTTATAGTAACCGATGTAGATGGGAAAACCGGAACAGCTTCAGCTACCGTAGATGAGATGACTGGCATAGAAATTCTGACAGGGTTTCAAGCCCTGTCAGAGTTAAAGGTATATCCAAATCCAAACAGGGGAATATTCAATTTGGATATATACCTGGAAGAAAAAGAGGATGTAAAGATCGAGATATTTGATATGCGGGGGAAACTAATTTATTCTGAACACACAGGCAGGATATTTGGCTTGTTCGATAAACAAATAGACCTTTCAAATTACCAAGAAGGCATCTATCATTTGCAGGTAATTACTGATAAAGCTATTATCAATAAGAAAATTATTATAGAATAAAGAATAAAGACTTCCGAAGTCTCCAAAACTTCGGAAGTCTTGCAAACAAATTCAGACCTGTCAGGTTTTCAAAACCTGACAGGTCTTTTCTTTTTTATAAAGAGGATTTTATTTTAAAAAAATCATTAAATTGCCCTGCTTTTCTTAAGACCTTAACAGATTAATAAAAAAACCACAAAAAAAGATAATTTATGAAAAAGTTATTTACTCTTTTAAGCATTACGCTGGTAATGAATTTTGCCACAGCGCAGACTATTACTTATTCTGAATCTTTCACCAACGGCAATATTTATTCCTCAGGTGACCCTCAGTATGATAACTGGATAACATTCAGAAGCCAGTTGGATACTGGCGAGTTTAATTTTACAAGCGTAACTATTAAAGGCGATTTTGACCTGATAGGTATTTCATGTACTGACATAACTATTGTAAACCAAATCGCTACTGCCATTAAAAACGGCAACCCAGGCATCTCATTTGCCGCCTGTGACGGAATAATATGGCGGGTAGGGGATTGTGCCGGTGGAACAGAGCTCAATGCAAACAACCTCGGCACTGATTGTGCATGTACCAATCCTGGCTACACTCTACGACCAGGCATTGGAAATACAAACTGGGGTGGTGTTAACACGATCACCTGTAATGCCCCCTCTCAAACCATGACGGTGGAGTTTGAATATCTTCTTCCCATGTTAACCGGGCAAAAAGCATTTGGGGGGGCGGAACCTGATGATGCGGAATCCATCCAGCAAACTAATGATGGCGGGTATATTATTGTAGGAAAAACCGGCTTCGGGGCTGGAAGCTGGGACATTTATTTAAACAAGATAGATGTTGAAGGAAACATACAGTGGTCAAAAACCTATGGCGGGACAGGTATTGAATACGGTTATTCTGTTCAGCAAACAACCGACGGAGGGTACATTATAGCAGGATCTACAAAGAGTTTCGGGGCGGGGAGCGATGACGTCTATTTAATACGTACTGATGCCGTTGGTGATACTTTATGGACAAAAACCTATGGCGGAACACAATCTGACGCAGGCTATTCTGTTCGGCAAACGGCAGGTGGAGGATTTATTATCGCAGGACATACGCGAAGTTTCGGAGATGGGGATGATGTTTACCTGATCAAAACGGATGCTTCAGGTAATACGTTATGGACAAAAACCTTCGCCCGCTTATACACCTATGGCTATTCAGTACAAGAAACGGCTGATAGCGGGTACATTGTGGGAGGATATGATTATTTAAAATGTTACCTGCTTCGTACGGATGTGGACGGAAACATGTTATGGTCAAAAACCTATGGAGGAGACAACTATGACTTCGGCAATTCTGTGCAGCAAACTTCAGATGGAGGGTTTATCTTTCTTGGTGAGACAAAGAGTTTCGGAGCTGGAGTTTATGACGTCTATTTAATTAAAACCGATTCCAACGGTGATACATTGTGGGTAAGGACCTATGGGGGCACTAACAACGACTATGGTAAGTCTGTTAAGCAAACTCCAGATGGCGGGTATATTATTGCAGGCTATACGGAGAGTTTTGGTGCAGGATCTAATGATGTATATCTGATAAAAACCAGTGCCAACGGAGTTGTTATCTGGTCAAAAACCTACGGAGGAACAGGCGATGATTTTGGTAACTCCGTTCAGTTAACAAATGACGGTGGATATATCATAGCCGGCAAGTCCGATGGTTTCGGGGCAGGAGATGATGACATTTACCTGATCAAGACCGATGCTTTTGGAAATTCATGTAACGCAAATACACCAGCCACCATAACAAGTTTTACAAGTACGACAGTTCCCATACCTGCAATCAATATAAGTTCCGGCGCTACTGTGGGCAGTACTTCCACATTAATTTCAAATCCTTCCACCGTAAATACAAGTTTATGCGATTTTGAAACCCCGCCTGAGCAGACATTCCAAAAGGTTTATCACGGAACATATGATGATTACGCTTATTCAATTCAGCAAACATCAGATGGAGGATATATTGTTGCAGGTAATACTGCAAGTTTTGGATCTGGGAGCCAGGATGTTTATCTGATCAAGCTCAATGATATAGGAGATACTATGTGGACCAAGGTTTATGGGGGATCTGCAGATGATTGGGGGACGTCAGTTCAGCAAACTTCTGATGCGGGATATCTCGTAACCGGGTACACCGAAAGCTTCGGTGCCGGGGGAAAAGATATTTATATGATAAGAACAAATAATCTTGGAGACACTATTTGGACAAAGACCTATGGAAGCGCAGGATGGGATATGGCGTATTCTGCTATTGAAACCAACGACAACGGATATATTATTACCGGTATGATCGGCTTTGTAGCATGCCTGATAAAAACCGATTCTGACGGGGATACATTATGGACACGGAAATTCGGGGGAGGCGATTATGGCCGCTCTGTATTGCAAACAAGTGATGGGGGATATGTCATGGCTGGATATACAGATAATTTTGGAGCTGGCAGCAACGATGTATTGCTGGTACGTACTGATGGCAACGGAGATATGCTATGGACAAAAGTATTCGGAGGCGCTGGTCTTGATAATGGGTATTCAGTAAAGCAAACAGCCGATGGTGGATTTGCTGTAATGGCAATAACATATAGTTTTGGTGCCGGAAATTCTGATTTTTATCTGATTCGAACTGATGCCAGTGGAAATTTACTTTGGTCAAAAATTTACGGTAGTACAAGCAATGACGAAGGTATTGATTTTGATCAAACCCCAGATGGCGGGTTTGTAATGACCGGTCATGTTAATATTTTCGGCCCAAGCCATTATCTTATACGTGTTGATCTCAATGGTAACCTGGCCTGGACAAAAAAATTCGGAGGTGATGGTTCGGAAACCGCCCAATCTGTTATATCGACAGCAGATAGAGGATATATTCTCACAGGTTATTCTACCAGCTTTACAAATGGAAGCAAGGATTTCTATGTCGTTAAAACCGATGCTGATGGAAACAGTTTCGGATGTCATCAAGTTTCAGTGGGTCTTACGGTTGGGACGCCTGCTACGATTGAAAACTCAACAGGTATAACCGTTAGTGCCGGATTAACTATCGGAACTACTGCCACAGTAGTTAATAGCGCTGCAACACAAGTAACGGACCTTGCTATTTCAACCACTTTTACCAACTCGGATGTTAGCTGTAAGGGAGGAAGTGACGGAGCAGCAGACCTGTCGCCATCAGGAGGGATTCCGACATATACTTATCTGTGGAATGACCCCGGCTCAAGTACAACAGAAGATATTTCATCTATTCCTGCAGGCACATATACGGTAACTGTAACGGATGATAAATCATGTACAGCTATTGATACAGTTGTTATAAATGAGCCGACCTTATTGACCACCATCATTTCCAGCACTGATGTTACCTGTAATGGAGGTAATGACGGAACAGCAACGATTGCACCTTTGGGAGGCACTCCTCCTTATAATTATTTTTGGAGTATGGGGCAGATCACTCCTACTGCCATTGGGCTTTATCCGGCTACTTATACTGTAAATGTGGTTGATAACCAGGGTTGCCCTGCAACAAATATTATTATTATCACTGAACCCAATGCCTTAGCCGCTTCTATCACAGGTACGGATGCAACCTGTTATGGGGGAAGCAACGGATCAGCAGATCTGACAGTTATCGGAGGAACATTGCCTTATACATTTCTGTGGGATGACCCCGGTACAAGCACAACAGCAGATCTTTCAGGGTTGACAGCAGGGACTTATGAGGTTGATATTACGGATAATTGTACTGCTTCAATCACCGACACCGTTGTTATTGATCAACCCACTGCCCTTATTAGCAGTATTGCAGTAACTGGTATAAGCTGCAACGGTATCATTGACGGAACGGTAGATTTATCAGTATCCGGCGGAACACCCCCTTACAACTATCTCTGGGATGACCCCGGCACAAGCACAACCCAGGATATTTCAGGTTTGCCACCTGGCACATATACTGTTGATATAACAGATGCATGTGCAATTGCTATCCCAGATACAGCTGTTATTTATGAGCCTGCCGTATTGACAACAATCATATCAAAGACAGATGTTAGTTGTTACGGAGGCGGTGACGGGACCGCCACAGTCACTCCATCCGGAGGCACGCCTCCTTACAATTATTTGTGGAATATTGGGCAAACTGACTCTGTGGCGGTAGCCCTTTTCCCCGGAAACTATGGAGTAAATGTATTTGATGCCAATGGATGCCTGGCTTCAAATAGTATAACTGTCACCCAACCAGCTGTTTTGGCGATCTCTATTACAGGTACAGATGCAAGCTGCTATGGAGGTAGTGACGGAACGGCTGATTTATCTGTTTCAGGAGGAACAACTCCTTATACATTTATATGGAACGACCCCGGCTCAAGCACAACAGAAGATATTTCAGGATTGGCAGCAGGGACATATTCGGTTACAGTCATTGATTCCTGTGGAGCCAACATCCCGGATTCTGTGATTATCGCTGAACCACCTGCTCTTGCCAGTAGCATAACAAAGACAGACATAAGCTGCAACGGAAACTCAGACGGTTTAATTGACCTAACGGTTTCCGGCGGAACACTCCCCTACACTTATCAATGGGATGATCCGGGTACAAGCATAACCCAGGATATTTCAGGCTTGTCCCCAGGCATTTATACTGTTGATATAACTGATGCCTGTGCAATTGCTATATCTGACTCCGCTATCATTAATGAACCGGCTGTATTAACCACTACCATGTCAAAGACAGACGTAAGCTGTAATGGAGGTGGGGACGGTTCGGCTACGCTCTACGCAAGTGGAGGAACGCCACCATATAATTATCTATGGAATAACGGGCAAACGACATCTACTGCAATGGGGTTTTTTCCTGGTAATTATACTGTAAATGTAACTGATATCAATGGATGTTTGGCGTCAGATATTGTTACTATTACCCAACCCCCAGCATTGGTGATCTCTGTTACAGGTACGGATGCAAGCTGCTATGGAGGTAATGACGGAACGGCTGATCTATCTGTTTCAGGAGGAACAACTCCTTATACATTTATATGGAATGACCCCGGCTCAGGCACAACAGAAGATATCTCAGGATTGGCAGCAGGGACATATTCGGTTACAGTCGTTGATTCCTGCGGAGCCAATACCTCGAATTCTGTGATTATCGCGGAACCGCCTGCTCTTGCCAGCAGCACAACAAAGACAGACATAAGCTGCAACGGAAACTCAGACGGTTCAATTGACCTCACGGTATCCGGTGGAACGCTTCCCTACATCTATCAATGGAATGATCCGGGTACAAACATAACCCAGGATATCTCAGGCCTGCAACCAGGCACATATACTGTGGATATAACGGATGCATGTGCAATTGTTGTCTCTGACTCCGCTGTAATCAATGAACCGGCTGTATTAACCACTACCATGTCAAAGACAGACGTAAGCTGTAATGGAGGTGGGGACGGTTCGGCTACTCTCACCGCAAGTGGAGGCACTCCTCCTTACAATTATTCATGGAACAACGGGCAAACGACATCCACAGCCGTGGGGCTTTTCCCGGGTAACTATACCGTCAACGTTACTGATGCCAATGGGTGTCTTGCAACAGATATTATAACCATTGCTCAACCAGGCGCTCTAGCTGCTTCCATCACAGGAACAACAGATGTCTCCTGTAATAGTGATTCTACGGGCTCAGCTATAGTAACCCCATCCGGAGGCACATCCCCCTACACTTACTTATGGGATGATCCCGGTTTACAAACCGGTACAACAGCCACCGGGCTGCCTGCCGGTATCTATACTGTAATCATTACTGATTCATGCGGAAATCCTGTATCAGAAGCAGTCATCATTGACGAACCTCTCTCTTTGGCAAGCAGCGTTACACAAACAGATGTGAGCTGTAATGGTTATGCTGACGGTACAGCGAGCGTCACGGTTTCAAACGGAACAGTACCTTATACATATTCTTGGTCCCCGGGAGGAGAAACGGCAAACAGTCTCTCTGGTCTGGATACCGGAACTTATGTATTAACCACTACTGATCTTTGTAGTGATATTATTTATGATACGGTTATTATTAGCCAACCCCTGACCTTGATAACCACCATGACAAAATCTGATGTTAGCTGTTACGGTGGTGGTGACGGTTCGGCTACGCTCACCGCAAGTGGAGGGACACCCCCTTATAATTATTTGTGGAACAACGGGCAGGTCAATTCATTGGCAATAGGCCTTTTCCCGGGCAACTATACAGTAAATGTAACCGATTTTAATAATTGCTTATCTTCTGATATAATAACCATCACTCAACCTTCCCCATTATCTGCATCAGTCACAAGTACGGACGTAAACTGTATGGTGGGTGGTGATGGTTCCGCTACGGTCACCACAAGCGGAGGTACGCCCCCGTATTATTACCTCTGGTCACCTTCCGGTGACACTACGGCTTTTGCAACAGGGCTTGACGAGGGTACATACATCATTATGGTTACTGATTCTTGCGGAGCTAGTGTCTCTGGCTCTGTTGTCGTTAACGGACCCGGGACTATGAACGCTGTGATCACGTGGACGGATGTAAGCTGCAACGGCTTCAGTGATGGTACCATTAACCTTACCGTCTCAAGTGCAACCCCACCACTCACTTACATGTGGTCCACCGGGGATACAATAGAAGATCTATCCGGTTTATCCATCGGAACTTATACTTTTACAGTTACCGACTCCTGTGGTACTACTGTTACTGATAGCGTTGTTATTAATGAACCTGCATTATTAACTACGAGCATTTTGGGAACCGATGTTAAGTGTAACGGTGCAGGTGACGGAACAGCTACCGTTACTCCTTCAGGCGGCACATCTCCATATTATTATTTATGGAATAATAACCAGACAAATTCAACAATTATAGGACTGTTCCCTAGCAATTATACAGTAAACGTAACCGATTTTAATAATTGCTTATCTTCGAATATCATAACCATCAATGAGCCGCCTGCTCTTATCCTGAGCATGTTAAAAACCGATGCTACCTGCGGCAATGCTGACGGCTATACCACGGTTAGCGCAAGTGGGGGAACCGCTCCTTATGCTTACCTATGGTCAAATGGGGGTACCGGTACAACAATAACCGGGTTGGCAGATGGGGTTTATTCAGTAACTGTTACA
>JBDRNO010000145.1:0-74870 GCA_043811005.1 Bacteroidota bacterium
GGGTACGTACAATGTAACCGTTTCTGATGGTAATGGAAATACTGAAACAGCTTCTGCTACTGTGGGAGAAACAGGTGGCATACTGTCTATTACGACCTCAGTAACTAATGCCACGCAGGGCAACTGTGACGGTTCCGCTACCGCCACCGCAAGTGGAGGAAATCCACCTTACACATACCAGTGGGATGGCAATACAGGCGACCAAACGACACAAACAGCAGTAGCGCTCTGCCCGGGAACCTATAATGTTATTGTAACCGATGGAAATGGGAATACCGGAACAGCTTCAGCTACTGTAGGTTTAATTTCAGGTATAAATGGGTTGCAGGTTGCAGGTTACAGGTTGCAGGTTTATCCTAATCCGAGTAGAGGAATGTTTACAGTCGAAACGGAAGAAGGAAGATTGATGAAGGATGATGGGAAATGGAATATAAGGATTTTTAACATTTTCGGACAAGAGGTCTATAAATCTACAATCACAAATCCGCAATCCTCAATTGATATGTCATCCCATCAAGCCGGCATATATAACTTGCAGGTAATTACTGATAAGGGTATTATCAATAAAAAAATTATTATAGAATAAAGATTTCCGAAGTTTCTCCACCAAGAGCGGATCCCAACAAGGAGCGGGACAAAACTTCGGAAGTCTTGCCAGTTTCTAACCAACGGCTAATTTTGCTTTATTTTTCTTTTCTATGGCAGCTTTTATATCTATCAATTCTCCTTTAGGAATAGCTTCAATAAGTTTTTGTGTGTATTTGGTTTTAGGATATGAATAAACTTCATCAGCATCTCCTATTTCCTGGATTTTGCCATCATCCATCACCAACATTCTGTCAGACATGAACTTAACAACAGAGAGGTCGTGAGAAATAAAAATGTAAGTAAGGCCAAACTCTTTTTTGAGCTCATTTAACAGGTTAAGTACTTGTGCCTGGATAGAAACATCTAATGCAGAAACAGATTCATCGCAGATAATAAATTTCGGGTTTACTGACAAAGCGCGGGCGATACAGATTCTTTGGCGTTGCCCCCCGGAAAATTCATGTGGATACCGGTACAAGAGCGAAGCATCCATTTTTACTTTTTCCAGTATTTCTATTACTTTTTCTTTTCTCTCTTTATTATTTTGAAGGATTCCATGTACCTGCATTGGTTCCATAATAGCATTCCCGATTGTAATACGAGGATTTAAAGAGGAATAAGGGTCTTGGAAGATAATTTGGATTTCTTTGCGTAAATCCCGCAATTCGTGTTTTGACAATAGAGCGATATCTTTTCCTTTGTAAATAATTTCTCCTTCCATGGGTTCTTCCAGTCTTAAGATTGTTCTTCCAAGAGTGGTTTTTCCACATCCCGATTCTCCGACCAAACCAAGTGTTTCGCCGGGGAATAGATCAAAGCTTACATCATCAACCGCCTTAATATAATCTGTTATCTTGCCAAATAACCCCTTGGAAACAGGAAAGTATGTTTTTAGATTTTTCACCATCAGGAGAGGTCTCTTCTTATAAAGCGCTTCTTGTGTTTTAGCTCTGTCCTCTTTGGTAATAACTAATTTATTGATAACCTCTTCAATGGTCTTATCACTTTCTTTCACCTCCCCATCTTTATCTGCCTGCATAAAGTCTGCAATAGTTGGCAACAAGGATAACCGCTTTCTTAGAGGAGGCCGGCAAGATAACAGACCTTTGGTATAGGGATGCTGGGGATTGGAGAAAATATCGAGCACCTTACCCTGTTCAACAATCTTTCCTCTGTACATTACTACCACCTTATCTGCCAATTCAGCTATAACACCTAAATCATGAGTAATAAAGAGAATACCCATATTGTGCTCTTCCTGTAACTTCAACATCAGATCGAGAATGGTCTTTTGAACAGTTACATCCAGAGCTGTTGTTGGCTCGTCAGCAATCAGGATACCGGGGTCGCATGACATAGCCATTGCGATCATTACCCGCTGTTTTTGCCCTCCAGACAATTGATGGGGATAAGAATCAAGGATTCTTTTAGGATTAGGCAACATTACTTTTTCAAAAAGTTCAACAGCTATTTCCATCGCTCTTTTTTCACCCACTTTACGGTGCAGGGTGATTGCTTCTGTTACCTGGTTACCACAAGTAAAAACAGGATTAAGAGAGGTCATCGGTTCCTGAAAGATCATTGAAATTTCATTACCTCTGAATGAACGCATTTTTTTTTCAGAGATGTCAAGTAAATTAACTGTTTCATGATTTTGGGTGTGATAAATAATTTCCCCACTTACAATTTTTCCTGGCGGGCTTGGTATTAAACGCATTATAGACAGGGCGGTAACTGATTTTCCCGATCCTGATTCACCTACAATGCCAACAGTTTCACCTCTTTTCAACGAAAAACTAATATCATTAACAGCAGTAATTGTTTCTTCTTCTGTTTGGAATTCTGTTATGAGATTTTTTATCTCTAATAGAGTGTTGGCCATGATAATATATTATCAAAAATAATGCTAAGATAACGTGAGTCCGACAAAAAAAAGATCGTATCAAGTTATATTATAAGTCAGTATTCATGTGTTCATGTACTCGTGTGCTGATGTGTTTGAAGATATGGCAAAATAAACGTAATCGTCTTTTTCTAACATCACACATGAACACGTGTACACAATTTAATCTATTCAACCAAACGTCATGTATTAAAAAAACCGCACTTAATTTTATATCGAACTCACGTTAATTATTTTAGTTTCATCAATTAATGGCTCACCCCGAAATTTAAGCAATAGTTGGACAACCGTTAAAACATCTTTCTGGCAATACTTTACAATTCTATCGAGGTCGTTTTCTTTCCAGTATACCCTTGCTACGTCACTACCATCTATATCGTCTTTGGGGGTTTGAATATTAAATATGCTGGCTAAGAGATTTAATGAAGTATAGTTTTTATAATCGCCAAATTTCCATAGTTCCATTGTATCCAAATGTGCTATTTCCCAGGGCTTTTTACCTGCAATATTTAATGTTTCCGGAAGTTTAAGCCCGTTAATTAGGATTCTCCTTGCCAAATAAGGGAAATCAAATTCCTTACCGTTATGAGCGCAAAGCACATGTTGGGATTTGCTGTAATAGTTGTTTAACAATTCAATAAACCGGCTTAATAATTCCCGCTCATCATCTCCGTAAAACGATTTGGTTCTGAATTCCAGCTTGCTTTGTGTACCGGAAGCGGGATTGTCATTTTTGACATAACCCACCGAGATACAAATTATTTTTCCGAATTCTGCATATATACCGGCTCTTTCATAAAGGTCTTCGGGGGTTTGTTTGTCCTTTTGCATTGGCTCTTGCAGAAATACCGTACGGGTAGAAAGAAATCCGGCTTTTTTGTCCCATAATTGTTGAAGCGGTTTGGGTACATCTGAATACTTAGAGTATGCGGGAACGGTTTCTATATCCAAAAAAAGAATATTCTCTATTTTGATGTTATCTAACATATTTATTCCATTAATATCAATAAGTAGCAATTTAAGTTAATTAGAGGGAGATATTTCTCGCGCCATAGCGTGTAATTTGCCATTATTGGCAATACCCATCCAGCTATAAGATTTTTCCGTTCCGTCTTTACAGAGCATCTGGCATTCGAATTCTATTATTTGTTCATCTACCATAGATTTAATATCCGATTCAAGCGAAGAAGTGCGCCCGTCCATTTTGATAAAGTCTGTGATTTTTTTATCTCTTACTTCAGATAATTCAAAGCCCAATTTTATTTTAAAAGTAGGATTCATGTCATCAACAGTTATAGTTTGAAGGTTGACAAGACATATAAGGTCGGTAGAATAATTTAATAATGTTGCGAGATTTTCCAATCTTGTGTCTTTTTTGGACAGTTCTTCGGAATCTCTTACAAAAGCCCTGTGTACAGCAGTTGTAGAAAGGTTTACAAAATATGATATTATAAAGATTAATGCCAGAACGAATAAAACTACTGCGAAAGAAAAAAAGGATTGATGCTCATTCAATATGATAGTAATTTCTGAAATTTCGGATGGACTAACCACATACAGTATTAAAATCGTTAGAAAAACAATAGCAGACCAAAAGATTCCCTGTTTTCTGCTAGTAGAAAAAGCAGAGACAGGGAACATGATTAACATAAATAATGCAGGGCTGACAATGAATCCGGTATAACAAATTATAGTAACAATTTCTAAAAAAGACAAAGAAATAAGTACCAGATAGTTGATATATATTCTTTTATGAAGGTCATAAAGCAATGCATTAGCCAAAACCGCTATTGCATAAATGCAAGAGATTGTAAATAATAAATGTTTTGCATCAAAAAAAAAATAAGATATGGAGAGGGCAACACCAAAAAATAAGGCAATGGTATAACCGCAGATTTTAGTCACTTTTATCTGCCGCTCGAGCAGTTCATTAAAAACCGGTTTTGCCATGTTGTTTGATTTTGTATGATATATATAAAAGTAAAATTAATGATATTTTTCAAAAAATAATATCAAGCAAAAATACATACTTTCTTAATAAGATTTATTAAACTCTACATTAATGGTTAAATAATATTTTGATTTGCAGTGAAATTAATTGCCTGACCAGTTCTTCGGGGATATTTTCAGGTGCTGCAGTGACAATGATACGATCAAAGGGAGCATGTTCAGGCCATCCGAGGTATCCATCACCCCATTTTACCAAAACATTATCGTATCCAAGTTGTTTTAGTAATGCCTTAGCGTCATTTGCAAGTGATTCTAAGAGCTCAATCGAATAGCATGTACCTGATAATTGTGATAAAATAGCTGCCTGGTAACCTGAACCGGTACCTATTTCAAGCACTTTTTCATTTCCATTTAATTCAAGCAGCTCAGTCATCAGGGCTACAATATACGGCTGCGATATTGTTTGACCTCCTCCGATGGGTAAAGGCCTGTCTGAATATGCCAGTTTTTCTGTTTTTTGGGGAACAAAAAGGTGTCTTGGAGTGTTTTTCATTGCATTTATTACAAGCGTGTCTTTTACACCTCTTGAAATAATCTGAGTAACAACCATTTTTTTAGCTTCCTGCTTCCACCAATCCTCACTATTGCTTTGCGGTGTTTGTGGTATTGAGCAGGAAGTGAAAACCAGGTTAAAGGTCGCTGTTATCAAAAGAACAGCTAGAAGGCTTCTTCCAGACAGATAAGGTAGGGAAACAGCAAAACGGGAGAATTGGGAAAAGAATAGTGGTATAATTTTTGCCCAATCCAGACTTACCGGGATGAGAAAAAAAAGCCAGCAGTTAATATAAGGTGGCTGAATTAGAAAAAATATTTTTTTAAGATTCATGATATTCATGACAAATATAAGAACATAACTTCGCAAATTGATTAATAAACATTGAATTTCCGATACGTATAAATTAAGATATTTGTATTATATTTGAAAAAAATACCGAAAAGATGTTTACCATTAAGTTTTGTTTTAAAGTGTTATTTATATGCATCATAGGCATGATTGGTTTAAATCCCGGTATAAATGCACAATCGAAGGAAGAACCCATTCCGGAAGCGAACATTATTGATTCTGTACTGGAAACGAAAATTGTAGAAACTATAAATAAATATGCCCGGGAGAAGGAGTGGAAGGAAATTTTTTATAAAGCAATAATTACTTCATGGGATTGGAGCATATTGCGTGATTTTAATACCGGTATCATATCAGGCAGGCTAATTGACGCTACCCTAATTGCAAAATGGCCTGATGGTCATTGTACTTACAGGGAATTTAAAATTTTGCAAAAATTTGGCGGCATTAGCTATACTGAAGATTTCAGCAGGTACAGCAGTACATACCCGGTTGAATGTTTATGTGATGGGTTTTAGCATCCATAATCTGTAAGATTTTTAACACTTAAGTTAATTAATACATTTCTAAAGCCATATCTATATAAGCATATACATCAGCAGGATGTTTATCAATATGCCTTATCGCTCTTTTCCTTCCCAGCCTGACTACAACCATTTTTTCATCCGGGATAACAATGATATATTGGCCGAGTATACCCCTTGCATAAAACATTTGGTGACCATTATAATCAATTAGCCACCATGAATAACCATACCTTTTGTTTTTTGTCCCATCTTTTTCAATGATGTCGGCAGGTATAACAGATTGTTCAACATAGTATTCAGGAACAATTTGATTTCCATTCCATTTTCCTTTATTCAAATATAGTTGTCCTATCCTTGCAAAATCCCGCACATTGGAATTGAAACAACAATACGCTTTTTCATCCCCGTTTTTATGGTCTAAGCTCCACCATGCAGATTTTTTTGCCTCTAATGGCTTCCAGAGCTTCTCAGATGCATATTCGCTCACGGTCATTCCCGTTGCCTCTTCCAATACGAAACCGAGAAGTTGAGTATTCCCGCTCAAATATTTAAAGATCCTTCCGGGTTTTTCAACGACTTTATAATTAAATACTAATTTCTTCAAATCGGTACCATGATATGCTTGTGCCGGAAAAGCAAATGGGTTTATGTAACTTTCGTCAAAGTTGATGCCCGAGCTCATTGTAAGTAAATGTTTAACAGTTATCCCGGCTTTTTCGCCTTCTTTATATTGTTCGAGAAAATCACCAACCGGCTGATTAACGCTTTTAATTTTACCTTCATCAATAGCTATTCCTGTCAAAATGCTAATGATGGTCTTTGCCATAGAAAAGGAATTGGTGTAGGAATTTTCGCTATATCCTTCCCAATATTGTTCGTGCCTGATAGAATCATTTTTAATAATCAGGTAAGCAATTGTTTTATATTTTTCTAATGTTTTTAAATAGTTACCGGAGATTGTTTTAGTATTATAATCCTTCCCTAAATGCCATTTTTGGTGATTTCCTGCTTTTACCTCCCTGTTCTCGAAGATTATATATTCATCTATGCTTGCGGATACACGCCCTTTAAAATATGTGTTGGCAATACCCTTATAAAGGTATGTCCTACCGCTTATAATAATTGCAAGGTTGGCGATTACCAGAAAACCGGAAAAACCCAGTAATATTCGTTTTAGGGTTTTCATAAATATTCGGTTATAAAGAAAAAAAATTGATTAATGTCATGCCCGAAGTAGATCCGCCATGGCGGAAAATCACAGATTTCACTGATTACGCAACGCTAGTGAAAAAAGATATCTGTGTAATCGGTGAAATCTGTGGTTCCATTTACACCCGAACGATTTTTTATAGAATTATTATACCAGTTCCATCTCAAAAACCTCAGCAATATGCTTTTTTAGCTTGTTTATAACATCTACAACATTGATATTTATTTTCAATTCTTCTGCTAGTGAGGTAACTGA
Source organism: Bacteroidota bacterium (assembly GCA_043811005.1). GTDB lineage: Bacteria > Bacteroidota > Bacteroidia > NORP154 > NORP154 > JBDRNO01. The sequence continues at coordinate 7,338 of JBDRNO010000145.1, forward strand.
TTTATCCAAAATTCCACAGGGGATAATGTTTTCAAAATAGCTCAGATCGGTATTTACATTTAAAGCAAAGCCATGCATTGTAACCCACCTGCTGCAGCGAACGCCCATTGCGCATATTTTTCTGGCTTTTGATGGTTTGCCTGGTTCAACCCAAACGCCAGTTGCTCCCGTAATCCTGCCTGCTGTTATATTATACTCCGCTAACATGCGAATTATTGTTTCTTCCAGATAACGCAAGTATTTACCTATGTCAGTAAAAAAATTATCCAGGTCGAGAACCGGATACACGACAATCTGACCGGGGCCATGGTAGGTAATATCTCCTCCCCTGTTAATTTTATAATATTCGATATTTTTGTTATTAAGTTGAATATTGTCAATTAATAGGTTTTTTTCAAAGCCGCTTTTACCTAAGGTATAAACGTGTGGATGTTCGCAGAAAAGTAAATAGTTGGCGGTCGGCTGTTGGCGGTCGGCAGACAAATTCCTGTTATTAATTTTAACAGAAACAATTTCATTAAAAAGCTTTTCCTGGTAATCCCATGCTTCTTTGAACTCAATAAATCCTAAGTCTATGAAAGATACTTTTTGCAATTTATGGATTATTGTTTCTTATCTAAAGATTTCCTAAATCTTAAAAAATTTAGGAAATCTTAGCCAGCTCAGATTTTAAATAATTTATAACCTCAATCTCCATGACATCCACCTTATTCAATTCTGAAAGGAAGAATGAAGCCCAGTCGCCCAAATGGATGAGATAAATGGCTTTTTCTATGTGAGAGTTACCCCTGGAGTAGATTTCAATTATTGTTGAAGTGTATTTGGCAAAGATATCTTTACAGATCTCAATTCTTTTTTGGGTGCGGCTGAAATCAGTATCATTCCTGAAAATTACGATTGCCAGTTCTTCGTTTTTTTTTCTCCACCCAACCAGTTCATTATGGTTCATTTCAGGGAGCACATTAGTCCAGCACAGCATCTTTGCGTTCTCATTCAACTGCTGGCGAAAGCGGACTGCTACCCCTGCATTTGATGCGGTGCTATAAATAATTGGTATTTTATTAAATAATCGCTGGGCAATTGATTTTGCCTGTTTAATAATATTTTCTTCCTCCTCATATAATAATTTTATTGATGCTTCAATATCGGTTTTAAAGCTATTTCCGATTATTCCAAAATGATGTAATATATATAAAAGCTGTGTCATTGAATAGCCGAGGCAAGCCCTGGGCGGCATACCCCCGGGGATGACAATATAGTTTAAATTGTTTTTTTTGGCAGTATCCAACACTTCACCGCCAGAGGTAATGCAAACAATTTCTGCGTTCTTGTTGCCTGCGAGATTCATAGCGCTAATCGTTTCCTCTGTATTTCCCGAATAGGAAGAAATTATCATCAAAGTGTGTTGATCCACATATTGGGGAATAAAGTAGTCTTTATTGACATTTATGGGAACGCTTGCTTCGTTCTCCACGATTTCTGAAACAATGCTCCCTCCAATTCCGGACCCCCCCAATCCGGATATCAATACATTGGTAATTTCGTTTACCGGACGTGAAAGCTGAGCGTTTTTTCCAATGTCTATTGCTTCTTCAAGCTGTTTGGAAAAGTTTGATATTAATGTTTTCATTTTAATAAATATTTAGAACGTTTTATAATCACAAAGATATATAAATTTTGTGATTTTGCGTTTTTGTCAGGTGAAAACACCTGACAACACGCGAGGAAACATATGATAACACACGAGGAAACACCTGATAACACACGTGATGGTGCGTGTTTCCACCCGACATTTTATTATTGTTTGAATAATAACATATTCCCATTTTTACCTTTATCTTTGCAACAAATCAAGGACATAACTTCCTAAATTAATTTTATATAACACATTGAAATTCCAATATAAATAAACATGGCTGCCAAGTTAAGCGAACAAGAAATAATAAGGCGTAATTCATTAGATGAGCTGAGGAAATTGGGTATTGATCCCTATCCTGCAGAGTTATTTGAAATAAACGCCTCTGCAAAAGACATACTTAAAAATTACGAAAGAGATAAAATTCACTACAAAACGGTTAGCATTGCTGGGCGGATCATGAGCCGCAGAATAATGGGTAATGCTTCGTTTGCAGAGCTTCAGGATGCTACTGGGAAAATTCAATTGTACATACGAAAAGAAGAAATTTGCCAAAACGAGAGCTGGTCTTTGTACGAAACAGTATTTAAGAAACTTCTCGATATTGGCGACATAATTGGTGTAACTGGATATGTTTTTACCACAAAAGTCGGGGAAATATCCATTCACGTATCAACATTAAAATTATTGTGTAAAACCCTGAGACCCCTGCCTGTTGTAAAGGAGAAAGAGGGTGAGGTTTATGATACTTTTACCGATCCGGAGCAGCGTTACCGCCAGAGGTCAGTTGATTTAATTGTAAATCCTAAGGTAAAGGAAGTTTTCATAAAAAGGACACAATTGATAAATTCCATGCGTTCCTTTTTGAACAACAAAGGATATTTAGAAGTTGAAACACCTGTGTTACAGCCCGTTTATGGCGGTGCTGCTGCACGTCCTTTTAAAACCCGCCATAATGTATTGGATATGACTCTTTATTTGCGCATTGCCGATGAATTGTACCTGAAAAGGTTAATTGTTGGCGGCTTTGATGGCGTTTATGAGTTTGCCAAAGATTTCAGGAATGTGGGAATGGACCGCTTCCACAATCCGGAATTTACCCAAATGGAACTCTATGTTGCCTATAAAGACTATAACTGGATGATGGATTTGGTTGAAGAAATGATAGAGAAAATAACTCTTGATTTACATGGTAAAACAGAAATAGAAGTGGGTGATAAAGTGATCAATTTCCAGAAACCCTGGAAGAGATATTCGATGTATGAAGCCATTAACGAATTTACCGGGATTGATATTTCTAAGATGAGCGAAAAGGAACTGATTAAAACGGCAGAAGAACTCCAGGTTGATGTTGACGATAGAATGGGTAAAGGGAAATTGATAGATGAAATATTCAGCAAAACCTGCGAACCCAAGCTCATTCAGCCAACATTCATTACTGATTATCCTGTGGAGATGTCTCCATTGGCAAAAAAACACAGGAACAGGGAAGGTTTAGCGGAAAGGTTTGAGATGATATGTAATGGAAAAGAGTTATGTAATGCCTTCTCAGAACTTAATGACCCTGTTGATCAGAGGGCAAGGTTAGAGGAACAATTGGAATTGGGCAAGAGGGGAGATGAAGAAGCCATGGTTTTAGATGAGGGCTTTTTACAGTCGATAGAATACGGAATGCCTCCCACAGCAGGGTTGGGCGTGGGTATTGATCGCCTTGTGATGATAATGACAAATTCCCAGTCAATTCAGGATGTTATTTTCTTTCCGCAGATGAGACCCAAGTGAGCAATATGCGTGGCACGGTTCAAAACCGTGTCACGCGTCAACTAAATTTTTACCGAATGCCTTTAGAATTTATAAAAAACACAAACAAGCAACTCAAAATAGCAGTAATAGGTGGAGGCAGTTGGGCTACGGCTATAGTGAAAATATTGTCAAATAATCTCGACAATATTTATTGGTGGATGAGGAATAAAGACGCTGTTGAATACATAAAAGAATACCACCATAATCCAAATTATATTCGTTCAGTTAAATTTGACCTTGAAAAACTTACGATAAGCACAGACCTTAAAGATATTATTTCAAAATCTGATATTCTCATTTTTGCCGTTCCATCCCCTTTTTTGAAAGAAGCGCTTGAGAGTGAATCTATGCGTGTCACGGTTCAAAACCGGGGCACGCTTCAAAATAAAATAATATTTTCTGCCATTAAGGGAATTGTTCCTGAAAATAATGTTATTGTAGGTGAGTTTTTCCATAACCAATATAAGATTCCTTATGAAGATATTGGGGTAATTGCCGGACCATGCCATGCCGAAGAAGTTGCCATGGAAAAGCTGTCTTATTTAACCATTGCTTGCCAGGATGCCAATAAAGCTGAATTTCTGGCTTCCAACCTTGAATGCAGGTATATTAAGACCAAAGTATCAGATGATATTTTCGGCACTGAATATGCAGCTGTTCTCAAAAACATTTTTGCCATTGCAAACGGTATTTTTCATGGTTTGGGCTATGGTGACAATTTCCAGGCGGTATTAATATCCAATGCCATCCGCGAAATAAAACGTTTTGTTGATAAGGTGCATCCGATTGACAGAGATATTAAAAATTCTGCGTATTTAGGTGATCTGCTCGTTACGGCTTATTCACAATTCAGTAGGAACAGAACTTTTGGAAATATGATAGGCAAAGGGTATTCTGTTAAGTCAGCCCAGGTTGAAATGAAGATGATCGCTGAGGGTTATTATGCCGCGAAGTGTATTAAAGAAGTTAATAAAAAACATAGGGTTTACATGCCTATTACCGATGCTGTATATAATGTTTTATATGAATACATTTCCCCGGTTATTGAGATGAAGCTCTTAGCAGATAAGATAAATTGATAACAACCCACCCCCGCCCCCTCCCAACATCCCACTTCACCCCCTTCTCCGCCTTAGGCGAATAAACAAAAGTAAAACAAGAACAACGAATTTTATTTAAGGAGGTTAGTAAAATATTCAAATACTATCTTGGCTTTCGCTTTTCCAATAACCTCCTCTAATTCAATTAAATCAGCTTTTTTAATTTTTTTAACCGATTGGAATTTTCTCAGAAGTGAATGTGAAGAGCTTTTACCGATCCCGTCAATTTCAAGCAGTTCCGACTTGATGGTTTCACGGAGTCGTTTGTTACGGTGGTGACTGATACCAAAACGGTGAGCTTCATTTCTTAAATGCTGGATGACCTTTAAGGTTTCAGATTTTTTATCTAAATACATCGGGGTGGGATCTCCGGGGAAATAGATCTCTTCCAATTTCTTGGCAATACCAATTATCCCGATTTTGCCACTGATATTTAATTTATCTAAACTCTTCATAGCAGAGTTTAATTGACCTTTGCCACCATCAACTATGATCAATTGAGGTAATGAGCTGTTTTCATCTAACAGCCGCCTGTATCTCCTGTAAACCACCTCTTCCATTGACGCAAAATCATTTGGTCCCCGGACGGTTTTTATATTGTAGTGCCTGTATTGTTTTTTTAATGGCTTGGCATTTTTAAATACGACCATTGCAGCCACGGGATATGCACCATGTATGTTGGAGTTATCAAAGCATTCAATATGAACGGGAGGTTTTACAAGCCGCAGGTCTTTCATCATTTGTTTGAGGATACGGTTTGTATGCTTTTTGAGCTGTACCTTTTCAGCCGATCTCTTTTTTTCCAACATAAAGTATTTTGCGTTTCTTTCGGAAAGTTCAAGCAATTTCTTCTTATCGCCTCTTTGCGGGACAGTAATAGAGACAACTCCTCCCCGGCTTTCCCCAATGGGAAGGGAGAGCCAACGCGCAGGGTTTCCCCCTCCCTTTGGGAGGTGGTCAGGGGGTGGGCTGGTAATTATCTCCATCGCATCACTGTTAAACCTCTGCCTGAGTTCAGTAATTGCAACAGACAGCAATTCTTCAGAACTTTCATCGAGTTTCTTTTTAAGTTCAATAGTATGAGACTGTACGATAGCCCCATTTATAACTTTCATATAATTCACATAACCCGCCCTTTGATCAGTGGCAATAGAGAACACGTCCACATTGTTTATCCGTGGATTTACAACCGTTGACTTGCTTTGGTATTTCTTTAAAAGACCGATCTTTTCTTTTACCTGATGAGCTTTTTCGAATTCAAGCACCTTGGCATATTTTTTCATCAGCCCTTTTAAATGCTTAAAAACCCTTTTGATATTTCCTTTGATTATTTCTTTGATCTCTGATATTGCCTGATCGTATTCTTCTTCTGTTTGAAGACCTTCACAGGGGCCCATGCAGATACCTATCTGGTAATCCAGGCATAAACTGAATTTCTTCCTTAGGACATTTTCTTTGGAGAGATTATAATTGCAGGTTCTGAGTTTATATAGTTGTTTAATGAGGTCTAAAATAGTATTCATCATTCTTACAGACGCATACGGGCCAAAGTATAGCGAACCGTCATCAACTTTCCCGGGGCGTGAAGAGGGAGAAAAACGGTTGTAACGGGGCACATTGCGAGTGGTAAAGACCCGGGGGAACCTTTCGTTTTTGATGCAGATCCATGGATATGTTTTATCATCCTTCAACTGAATGTTGTATCTCGGTTGACACTTTTTTATAAGGGTGTTTTCCAATAACAGGGCTTCCATCTCCGTATCTACAATAATATACTTAATGTCCCTGGTTTTTTTTACAAGAAGAGCAGTTTTCCCAAACACCCTTGTTTTTTCCCCTTCGGCAGGAGCAAAATAAGAAGAGACCCTTTTTTTTAAGCTCTTTGCCTTACCGACATATAGTAGATGGTTGTTGCTGTCAAGGAATTGATATATACCCGGCTTATCAGGCAGGGAACTGATTATGTTTTTAAGGTGTTGGGTATATTTGATATGCGAGGTCATAATCCTTAGCGTACCAGGGTAACGTGCCCATTGTATTGATGGGTCTTTCCAAGGAGGTCTCTTGTTATGATCAGCCAGACGTATACTTCTGATTGTGCAAGCTCTCTGCCGTCATTTGCAGTGCCGTCCCATCCCAGGTAGGGGTCATCTGTGTAAAAGATCTCGTCTCCCCACCGGTTAAAGATGTACATTTTGTAATGGTTCTCATCTATTCCTTCGCCTATGGGCAAAAACACCTCGTTGAGCTCATCTTTGTTTGGCGTGAATACATTGGGAATGAAGAAAATATAATCGGGGTTTATTCTTACTATAAGTGAAACAACTTCTTCGCAACCATTTTTATCGGTAACCAGTAATTCAACAGTGTATGAACCCGTATCAGCATAGGTATGAACGGGGTTTTGAATATCAGAATAATACTCATCATCAAAATTCCATGACCAGCCGGCAAGACTATCACCCGTTGATACATCAGTAAAATAGATTGTGGGGTTCAAATTGGTTGTGAGTTGCGGAACTGCTGTAAATTGGGGAACGGGATTAGGCAATACTGTAATCATATCAGGCATGGTGAGTATATCAGAACAACCAAATTGATTTTCTACGGTTAAGGAAACAGTGTAGGAACCGGGATAATAGTATGTGTTGGATGGTGTGATATCAATTGATGTATTACCGTCACCAAAATCCCAGTACCATGAGATAGCATCTGAAGACGTATCAATAAATTGGACAAGGGATTCAATACAAACTAAGGTATCACCGGAAGAAAATCCGGCTGTTGGGGATGGCAATGAAGTGATGGATATGGAAGCGGTGTCATAGCAGTAGTTATTGGAACCGGTTATAAGAGTGACAATATATGATCCTGTATCACCATAAGGGTGATTTGGGTTTTGTAATGTTGAATTGCCGCCATCACCAAAATCCCACTGCCATGAAGTTGCGCCATAGGAACAGTCTAAGAACTGGGGGTTAAATGGATGGCAGCCGGGTTGTTCAATGGCTGATAAGCCCGCGACCGGGGAAGCATATACCATCACAGAATTCGGATGTGTTACAGTATCGGTATATACTCCGTTTGTAGCAGCTAATATTACGGAATACGCTCCTGATGTATTATAAGTATGTACAACGGTATCACCACTTAATGTGTCAATTGTGCCATCCCCAAAATCCCAATACCAGGAGCCCGGGTTGCCAATGCTGGTATCAATAAATGTTACAGTGACGCTGTCACATGCCTGTATTACATTACTCATAAAGCCGGCAGCAACAAAGGGAGCAACCACTATGGTTAATGAGCCGTTGCAATATCCCGTGCATCCGTTTGAATCGGTAACAGATACCGAATAGCTATATGTCCCGGTAGCACCGTAATAATGCGTGGTAGTTGCGCCTGTATCAATACCGCTATCTCCGAAATCCCAGTTATATGTAAAAGGGGGTGTTCCAACTGTTGGTGTTGCACCGAAGAGGGTGTTTGCACCGAGATAAAATTTGGAAGAAATACAATTCACGATAGGTAGAGGGTTAACATTTATTGTAAGTGGTGCAGAAGCAGCTATTGCAACGCCATTTAATGGGCAGGGATAGGAACTTGTCATTATACAGGTTACAACATCGCCATCGTTCAACGCTGAAGTGGTAAGTGAGCTAGAAGTGCCGGAAACAGAACTATTCACAAGCCACTGGTAGGTTGGGTTTGTGCCGCCATTAACTGGTACGGCACCAAATGTTACCTGGTCCCCGTCACAAATCCTGGTTGATGTTGCGGCAACATAAATCCCCGGCTCTAAAAAAGGAACTACATTTACTTCAAAAGTGTCAATTTTAGACCAACCGCAGCAGGGGGATTCGGTTTGCAGATGCACCTCATAAGTTCCCTCGTCAGTTGGGAAATTATGGATTATTGTTGGAGTTGTATAAGTAGTTATTGTATTGTCATAAACAGTCCATTCATAAGCCAAACCCGCATAGGAGCTGGAAAAGGAGCCGAAATCGCCCGGGCATATCACAGAGTCAGCGGACTGAACATAAGGAAGGTAAGGCGTGCCATCGCTAAATATTCCCACAAAGTCGGTAAAGATATATGGCACCCCGTTTACGACCAGGGTTATTGAATGACGTCCCATTATAGTGTATTGAACAGTAGCTGAATTTCCGGTAGCGCTTAACGGTATAGTACCGCCATCAAAATACCAGAGGATTATACCTGTTGCATTGGTTGTATATTCAATGTCTGAGTATGTGCAGCCGGTGGATTTCACAAATATTTCCGGTTCTACCGGGCTACTCATATCTGATTGTGCAGCAGCAATGCCTCCCGGGTCTTCAAAGATCGGCAGACTGATACCTGGCGTACCATTTCCACCGTTTCCTCCTGTTCCGCCCGTTCCTCCTGTTCCGCCATCACCCGCAACACCGAGGTCGCAGTCGTAGCCGGGGGAGCTTGGCTGGTTACCTCCTATACCGCCAGTTCCTCCTGCACCACTGGCGCCTCCGGGCGAACCGCCCAGGCCGCCATAACCGGGGATACCTGAATAAGTATAGCAATCCTTGATTTCGGTGTTGATGCTGTTAGCATATATATAGATACCAAAGGAACCGCCACCGCCTGTTCCTCCGGCTGCACCGGATCCGCCTTGTCCTCCTTCGCCACCACCGCCACCGCCTGCACCGGCACCGTTATAATTACCAAATAATGACCAGAGGCATCCCTGTGAGCCGCCACCGCCACCACCTCCTCCACCGGAACCATGCTCACCGATTTGGCCATCCTGACCAGTACCCTGTATGAAGAAATTGCTAAATAAAGGAACCCCGGGAAGCCCGTTCGCACCGATGGCGCCATCAGCTCCAGGAAGCCCGTCATCACCATTATTAGCCGAGCCGGCATCACAACCCATAGATAAACAAATGTTATCGCAATAACCATTTCCTCCTGATCCGCCAGCGCCTCCCCCGGAACCGATTCCGTTCTGTCCCGGGAGCCCGTCTGGGGCATCATTCCCTGACCCGAAACAGAGAGATGTACCGGAACCCCTTGGACCGCCATTACCTCCATTACCACCGCCATTGCTTCCGGGAAATGATCCTGAAGCACCTGCACCGCCTGCCGTACAGCAACCTCCATCTCCATCCCCGTTTTGACCATTCAGACCATTTGCGCCATTAACACCGCCTGTCCCGGAAATCCCGTCTGAACCGTCAGTGCCATTGCCGGCATTTATATTGCATCGGGTTATAGAATAATTATAACAGCTATCTATTTGGACCCCATAAGTGGTAACTCCATTGCCGACAGCATCTGCAACAATGACAGTAAGGTCATGCAGCCGGAAATTGCTGATACCTACACATGAGATTGCAACAAGCCGGTTGGGAGCAGTTTGAATATTGGAATTATTACGGTAGATGACAGTAGTTTGTGAATTGGATTTTATCCAGGTAGTAGGGTCAAAGCCACCTTCCATGGTAACACCGCTTATCAAATTGAGCGTGTTGGAAATTGTATAATTCCCGGCAGCGAGCCAAAGCTGGTTGTTAAAAGGATTAGCCAGTGACAAGCCATAAGAAAGGCTGGCAGGATTGGTAATAGAGCCGGCAGCTCCACTGGAAGCGCCTGTCGGAGTGATATAGATGATGTTGCATTGCTGGGGGAAACACAGATTACACAGATTTATGAAGATTACACAGATTATGATAGTTTTCAGTAGCATGGGATTGAATCGTGAAAATCGGATAAAAAAATTCCGTGGTCCTTTGTGAGAGCCCTGTACCCTCTGTTTTGGAAAATCCAATCCCAGTGAGCGCGGGAAACCCAGATATAACGCAGAGAATATAGAAATGACAGGATGATTTTTCATTATTATTCTATTATTATTCTTCCATTCTCTAACCTTTCATGCATTATTATTAACAAATTATAAATACCGGATGGATAGATGGATAGGTCTATTTCGGATTGGGTATCGTAGATTTCGGATTGATAAATTACCTGCCCTAATACATCATATACCTTTATTTGTACATTCGTAATTCTTGGAAATTCGCAATTCGCAGTAATAGTAAACACGCCCCTGTTTGGATTGGGATAAATCTGAATAATTTTATTTGAAATAATACTCCCCACACCTGTTCCCCCTTCTGTTACTGTTATTAAAATAGTATCGGAATAAGAGCATCCATTGCTATCTGTTACAGTAGCATAATAGGTATGTGTTCCTTCTCCAGCGATTGAACCATCTACTGTTAATGTTGAGTTTGTGGTACTATCATTCCATAAGTAATCAGTATAGCCGGAACCGGCATTTAAAGTAATTGTTTCATAAGTATAGATAGTTGTATCATTACCTATATTGTATGTTAGATTAATGACCGATAAGGTTGTTGCTATGATGCTGTCACATCCGTCAATTGATGTCAGTGAATCGTAATAGGTACCTGCTGTGGTTCTCCATGCCCCGGCTATAAAGACACTGTCTCCGTTACAGATTGTATTCATTTGCGGGAAGGTAAAAGTGTCATAATTAACACCCCATACTTTGACAATTCTGAAATGTCCGTCATCAAAATCCTTATTTGCATTAGTTTCCGCACCAAGAGCGACCGTACTGGACAAGTCCCATGTACTTACACCATAAACTTTATCCCGGTGAAGATGCCCGGCAAACCAAATACCGATGCTATCCTTGTATATATCCAGGTAATTTGTGATGGAGTCATATTCACCATAAGAAAAGGCGCTTACAGGTCCCAAGGGGTCTTTTGTAGGAGGGAAGTGTGTAAATATCAGGATATTTTTTTCAGCTTTGGAGGGGTAGTCAGCTATCTGTTGTTTAAACCATTGCCATGTTCCACCTGGAAAATCCAATAGTTCTGCCTCGGGGCTAACTCCGGAAAAAAAGAGGGGAGCATGTTCGCGTGTACCGAAATCAGCGAGTACAAAAAAGTAATTTTCATATTCAAAAGAAAAGTTTTGCAGGTATGAATAACACGCTTGATCGGCATTCCAGACCCGGGTAAGCCTTGTGCCGTTATCCCATCCGGTGAACGTGGCTTGAAGCGTATCAAAATGTTCAGCAAAGATAGTGTTGAATATAGAGTCGCCATTGGGAGAAGGTGATTCAACGCTTGAGGCATAAGGCCATACATCGTGATTCCCAATAAGCGGAATATATGGAATTGTTAAAGAATTCAGAATCTCCCTGAATTTGTAAAATTCAGACATTTCACCACAGTGGGTAAGGTCACCGGTAATTATAACAAATTTTATCTTCAGGTCGTTTGCGTTTTGATTGAGCCAGTTTACAATATTCCTCAGCCGAATAGCAGGATCGCCGATATCTCCAACCGGCATTGTATCATTGTAGCCCGGTGAGCCGTAATCATCATCCGGAGCACCTTCACCGATATGAACATCTGTGAGTTGTACAAAGGAAAACTGCCATGAAGAACAAGACAATGTTGTATTGTGTTCGATTATTACCGTATCAGGCAAATTTATTTGTCCTGTACACAGATTACACAGATTTAGAAAGATTACACAGATAAGTAATGCTGAGAGAATTATTGTGAATTTTTTCATGGTTAATTATCTCTTTTCGCCTTTAATCATTTCTTCCATGGTCCTTTCAGCTTCTTCAACGAATTTTGTTGCTCTTTTGAATTGTAATTCCGCGTCTTCTTTTCTGATATCTACGAAATCTTGATAAATTATTTTTAATTTTTAATGATTCGCCTGTAATAACTCCGTCCGTTATAATTGATCTCTAAGAAATATAAGCCAGGGCTAAGACTTCCTATATTTTTAAAATTCAGGAAGTCTGACATTCTAAAAAGATGTATACCAGAAGCAGTTTGATTCTTCTCAATTATTTTTATCTTCTGTCCATGGATGTTCAATAAAGATACCTGAAAAGAACCTTCCTGGGGTAAATTTATAGAAACGTTAATTTCTAAAGAAAATGGATTCGGGTAAACCCGGGTCTCAAAACCTGCCTGTTCGTCTACTGGTGGAAACTCATTTGTACCAGGAACTACATACTCTTCAACATTTATAAAGTTAGATTTTTGAATAGTGTCGGTGCATCCGTAATCATTGGTTATTATTAAAGTTACGGTATAGTTTCCGGCAGTAGCATAAACATGCACAGGATTTTGAACAGTATCTGTACCACCATCTCCAAAATTCCAATCCCACATCCATGCATTGACGGAATTGTCGGCAAAATAAACAGTATCTCCCTCTTCTACAGTGGTTTGCGGAAATGCCTGGAAATTAGCAACAGGGCTTGGAAAAACCAATACCTGGTTTGTTACCGTAGCGCTGTCGCCACCAGGCCCTCCATAAGTATGTAAGGTAACAGTATAAGTTCCCGGGTTAATATAAGTATGGTTTGGGTTCTCAAAAATTGAAGTATTGCCATCTCCAAAATCCCATAAATAAGTGATCGCATCGATACTTGTATTTGTAAAGTCAACCAGCAGTGGGGCACAGCCGTTAAATGTTGAGGCGGTAAAATCCGCGGTTAACGTGCTTGATAGGGTAACGAGATTGTTACAGCTACCCGAACACCCGTTTGAATCAACAACTTCAACCTGTGCAAGATAAGTTCCGGCATTTAGATAGATATGAGCAACAGAATCTCCGGAACCCATCATTGCATCCCCGAAATTCCATATATAGGTGAATGGTGGCAATCCCCCGAAAATAACGGAAGCAGAAAAATAGGTGGGTTCACCTGTAATAAATGAATCGGCAGTGCAACTAATAACCGGAATGCCAACGACCGTAACAGTGATTGAGTTGGAAGTATCAACAAGGCCGCTTGAACAATTAAGAGTGGAAAAGACTATGCAATTCACCACGTCACTATCTGCAAGAGTTGAAGTAGAGAATGTCGGGCTGTTTGAGCCGGTAGGAATTCCATTGACCTGCCAGAGGTAATTGGGGATTACACCGGCATCAGTAGTAGATGCGCTGAATGTGAGGGTAGTACCATTGCAAACCATGTTGGTGGTGTCGCTTGATTGAATAACCACAGATGGCTGGATGACGGGATTCACGGTTACTGTGAAAGTATCTGGGAAAGATATACCGGCACAGGAATTAATGGTTTGCAAAATTACATCATAAGTGCCTGCCGAGTCAAATGGGTAAGGTATTGATATGGATCCCGGGCCGGATACCGTATCAGAAGCGCCATTCCCCTGAATTATCCATATATAATCAGCAGCGGTTACAGAAGAGATGAACGTGCCCTGATCTCCTTCACAAAGCGAGTCGCTGGAAGAACCTATTGTTGGGTTCAGTCCGCTGCCATTTTCATAAATTTCAATAAATTCATAATATGTGTAAGGAATTCCATTTACAACCATCGTAAAGGTTTTTCTTCCGGTTGTCGTAAATGTAGTTGTGGAAGGGCTGCCGCTTCCAAAAGAGGGTACAGCCCCGGCTCCATAATACCAGTCAATTGTTCCGGTTGAGGTGGTGGAAAAAGTAACAGGTGCGTCTGTATAACCTGAATATTTGATAAATACGAATGGTTGTTGTAAACTATTAATATTCATAAAGCTAACAGGGATGCCGGCGGGATCTTCATAAAGAGTGTAATTTACGCCATTGGCGCCATTTCCTCCAGCTCCTCCGTCTCCGCCTTTACCGCCATTACCGCCATCACCTCCTGAGCCCACATAGCAATTACCATCCCCTCCTCTTGCACCTCCGTTACCGTTCAATCCACCAGTACCTCCTGCTCCGCCTAAACCACCTAAACCGGGGCTGCCGGGGGTTAGCTGGCAATCTCTGATAACACCGTTTCCTCCATTGGCATTGATATAAATAGCAAAAGACCCGCCACCACCGGTACCTCCAATCCCACCCTGTGCTGTCTGCCCTCCTTCGCCACCGCCACCGCCACCGGCACCGGAGCCGTTCCAATTTGGGGGCAAACCGAAAAGGCAATCATAAGGTATCCCTCCGAGAGAGCCACCACCACCTCCTCCGCCACCACCGGTACCATGTGTGCCTGCAGTGCCTGCAGTACCGTTGCCGGGAATAAAAAATCCACCGGCAAATATCTCTACTCCATCATTTCCTGGGGTTCCATCAGCGCCATCAGTACCGTTAACTCCTGGGAAACCATCATGTTTATCAGGGGTACAAGTGACAGGATAATAGCAAACAATTACTTTCATACCGCCATTTCCACCGATACCACCACCTGTTCCCGCTCCGGGTTGTCCGCTGTAACCATTAGTAGCATGAATGGGTTGACCGCATGCAAAAGCACAGTCAGCTGTTCCTCTTTCACCACCATCACCACCATCTCCTCCGGCATTGCTCCCCACAAAAGAACCCGAAGCGCCATTACCTCCAAATGTACAGCAAGGACCTTGTTCATCTCCATCCTGTCCGGATGTTCCGTTGGCGCCTGCTATTCCATTAATACCATTTGTTCCATTATCCCCGTTACCTCCATTACCTGAAATAAATTTACACCTTATAATGTTATAATCAGAGCAATTGCCTAAATACAAAGCATAGGATGAAATTCCATTAGCAAAAGCGGCTGCGCTTCTGATGGTCAGGTCCTGCAGCCGGAAATTTGATATACTTATGCAATACATTGCAACCAACCTGTTTGGTGATGGTTCAATGTTTGAGATATCCCTGTATATGGTGGTGGAAGTTGAATTGCTTTTTTCCCAGGTAATGGCGTCAAATCCGCCCTCGAGAGTAATATTGTTCAGCATATAAAGAGGATTATAGATAATATAAGTGCCGGAGGACATGTGTATTTTATTATCGGTTGCATTGACAAGAGTTAAGCCGTATAATAATTCTGCCGGGTTTGCCTTGGTTCCTGCTGCCCCGCTGGTGGCTCCGTTAGGGGTTACATAAACGATTTTGCATTCCTGGGCGAAAGCCCCTCCCTTGCCCTCCCAGAAGGGGAGGGAGAAAGGTATCGCACTGCAAATGATAGATATTACACAGTATAAAAGGAAGGATTTTATGTTTTTTGTTAAAGGCATTGTTTTTTTAATAATCAATTTTTATAGGGTCTTGCCTGGTATCGTATATATTAAGTAATATGATTCTATTCCCTTTTATTCTATAAACTAACATATTTTGAGGCGAGAATAGCAATTTTCTTAAGCCTTTTTTCTTTTGTGATTTTATAAAATCATGCGGATTTCGTTGAATTTTTCTCCTTAATAAACTATAACTTTTTTAATTATAAATCCCTGCAATGATCGCAGTTTTACAAAATATATTCCTTTACCGGGTAAAGAGACATCATATTTCATGTCTTTATTGAGCGAAATATAATTTTGCTCTACCTTTTGACCCATAATATTGATAATTTTCAGGTCAAGTTCTTGTTCTGTATCAGGGTTTGCCTCTATTGTAAACTGCCCATTATTTGGATTAGGATAAACCTGTAACCTGCAACTTGCAACCTGCAACTCATTCATTCCCACAGTAGTATCAACCGGCTCTTCGGGTTTTATCACTACTATTATATCAGTTGCAAAATCAGAGCAATTATAATTATAGGCAGTTAAAGTAACATAATAGATACCCGTATCAACATAAGCATGGGTTGGGTTCTGAAGTGTGGAGATTTGGCTTCCGTCACCGAAATCCCATTCCCATGATGATGAGTTGATACAGGTGTTGGTGAAGGTTACCATTCCAAGTCCTTCAATGTCTACAGTATCTGAGCTGGGGATAAAGCCCGCAACCAAGCCGAATGAAGCACAATCATTCAGTACATCTATTGTTGATAAAGCTGTGTCGAAGCATATTCCGTTACTGACAATTAAAAATAATGGGTACTCCCCGGCAGAAGGATAGGTATGAGTTGGGTTTTGTGTGCTGTCATTGAGGGAGCCGTCACCGAAATTCCAGTTCCATATAGTTGGAGGAGGGGAGGAATTATCGGTAAATGAAACAGTGGCGTTAACAGTGGTTGAAGCAGGTGCGGTAAATGAAGCGGCTAAAGATGGAAGAACGGTAAGAACCATGTCGTCTTGAGCGGTGCATCCATATTGGTTGATCACGGTAACAGAATAAGTTCCTCCGCTTGTGGTTTGAAAAGATTGTGTGTTACTCCCCAAAGGTATACCATTTAATTCCCAAATATAATCAGAGCCAGGGTTTCCTGCATTTAAAACAGGGTTTGGCTCATTATCGCAGATCGTAAGGTTAACTCCAAGGTCAACAGTGGGCTCGCTTATAGATAATGTTAAGGCATCTGTGCCTGTACACCCCGTGGGGCTTATAACAGTAACTTCATAAGTGCCGGGAATTGTGGTTTGCAATGTTTGGGTATTTGTCCCTACAGGATTTCCGTCAAGTTCCCACATATAAGAAGCCATGCCGGGTATTCCGGCATCCAGAACAGGAAAAGGATCGGTTGTGCAAATGGCAGTATCGCCACCCAGGTCAACGGGCAGGGAAGTATATATGTCAAATATCATTGTGTCGGATTGAGAGCAGCTTCCATAGCTTACATTAACGGAATATATACCCGGAGTGGAGGTTTGCAGGGTTTGGGAGTTGCCCCCAACAGGGCTTCCGTCCAGTGTCCATGAATATGTTGCACCGGGATTTCCAGCGTCAAGCACGGGGAGTGTGTCGGTAAAACAGATGGAAGTATCGGAACCAATATTAACGGCAACACTGCTTAATACGGTAATTTCAAGTTCGGTAAAGGATGTGCCGCAACAGCTTGTTGTTTCAAGGGTGATATTATAAGCCCCGGGATTATTAAAAGTAACATAACCCGGATTTTGCTGGGTTGATGAGGTTATGGAACCTCCGGGTATCGTCCAATTATAAGATAATGCGGTTGAAGAAGTGGAAAAATCAATACCATCACTTGTGCAGATGGTTAATGCTGTAGCGGTTATTTCCGGAGGGGTAAAATCCTGGGTAATATTGATGAAATTCGCAAAAGAATAAGGAGTGCCATCTACTATGAGAGTAATAGTTCTGAATCCCGGGTTGCCGTTATCGTATTGAACAGTTTCATTTGCGCCTGAGCCGGTTGCGGGATTTGCGCCAAAGCCAAAGATCCAATTGATATTACCTGTAGCAATAACGCTAAAGATAAAATCCGTGTTCGAGCAGCCGGAATATTCAACCGTTATTTCGGGTTCAAACGGGTTGTAAGAATCGGAAAATAAAATAGGGTAGCCGGCAGGGTCCTGGTATATATCCATACTTACGCCATCAGAGCCAGTCCCTCCGGCACCACCAGTACCGCCAGTACCGCCAGTACCTCCGTTTCCGCCTTCACCTGTATTACAACTGCCAATAAGATCCGGAGCTAAGCCGGTTTTACCACCTTGCCCGCCCGAACCACCGGTACCGCCGGCACCACCGGGCCCTCCGGCACCACCAGAACCACCGGGTCCGGGGTTTGTAACACAATCCCTGATCACCCCGTTAGCGCCATTTGACCATATAAAGACTGCAAAAGAACTACCTCCTCCATAGCCACCACTACCGGCAAATCCACTCTGACCACCTTCACCGCCACCACCGCCACCGCCACCGGAGCCGGAGACGTAAGATATAGTATCTCCATCAAGTGGATCTATGACAGCGGGTTCGCAGCCTTTGGCGCCTCCACCGCCACCACCTCCGCCTCCTCCTGCGTGGATCCCGTCAGTTCCAATGGTACCGGTGCCAGGAATATAGAAACCGGCTGTGAGGACGGCAACACCCTGAGTTCCAACAGAACCGGCAGTTCCATCCACACCGTTTTGACCTGTTTCTCCGTGATTAGTGGGTTTTATATAACAACTGTCAACATAGTATTGAAGTTCACACAATCCTGCCCCACCGTTACCTCCTGCACTTCCGCCTAAACCTAAGCCCGGATAACCGGGCGATCCGGGATTTGTATAATCGCTTCCGGGAGCAACATATACAAGTCCAAGAATAGAGTCAATTGAAAACCCACCTCTTTCTGCACCCAGTCCACCTACACCCCCGGCATTATTTCCGGCGAAAGAGCCGGAACCTCCCGCGCCACCCAACTTGCAGCAATTTCCCTCTTCCTGCCCGGATTCTCCCCCCAAACCATCTGCACCATTCATGCCATTTGCTCCGGGAGTGCCGGTAAACCCATCAGAACCATTTCCAGCATTGATGATACATCTTGATATAATATAATCAGAACATCCCGATAGATATATCCCGTAAGCAGTAACACCATCACCAAACGCATCATCCATATTGATGGTGATGTCTAATATCCTAAAAGTTGAGATACCAATACATGAAATAGCAATAAGGCGATTTGGCGAAGTGAGGATATTATTATTATCCCGGTGAATGATGGTTGTTGACATGTTGCTTTTAGCCCAGGTGGTAGAGTTAAAGCCCCCCTCTATAGTAAGGTTATCTTGCATATTCAGCTCAGATGAGATATTATAAGTACCTGAAGCCATCCTGATGATATTATCTGAAGGGCTGACGAGGGAGAGGCCAAAGGGGAGATCAGCTGGATTGCTCTTTGTCCCTGCCGTTCCACTGGAAGCGCCACCGGGAGTGATGTAAATATATCCGCACTCTTGAGCCGGAGCAAAAGAAAATTGGGAAAGAAAAAAGTAAAAAGTAAATAATGTAAATATCTTTTTACGATTCATTTTAGTATAATTTAATACAATGATAGAAAAAAAAATAAAAGTATACAAGTTAATAAATTGAAGACGGATTTTGGTTATATAAGTTGCCTGTGATTATTATTTTATTAACGCAAGTTGCCACGTATTACTTTTTGTTTGGCATCAAATTTTCAAACGGGACCGTCCGGACAGCCCAACATTCATGAACCGTCCAAGAACGAGTACGCATTTTACTCACTTTCAATTGTTTAAATCTTTATTATTTTAAGGTATAATATTTAATCATCAGTTACTAATTTCGATGTAAAATTATGGATTTATGAAATTTATACTGAAGAAATGAGACGTTTTAAAATTACCTTGCTTCTATTACTGTTAAGTATTAATCTCTACATACCTATCGCATATTCTCAAATATTGAATAAAGACGGTACAATTGACTGTACTTCCCCAACAGAGATAACGATAACTTCAGATACGACAATAATAACATCCAGCGGGGATTATGATTACTATAAACATTCAGCTAATCAGGTAATATTTTATAAGGAGAGCGATAAATATACATTTTGGTATAAGTTAATAATACAAGGTGATTGCAGGCTGACTTTTGATATATTTCCAACAGATCCAAACGATATTTACAATTTTTTTCTTTACAAGTATGAGGGGGACAATTTTTGCCATGGAATAATTAATAAAAACATATTGCCGGTGAGGGCAAATCTTTTCAGGAATAAAATAAACATGACCGGTACCGGTTTGACATCAACCCCTTCCACCAGAGATGGCTTGCGGGATGAACAGGGACAGTACAATGATGCCGAAACTTTACGAACGGATGGCATAAGCTATTTTTATCACAGTTCTCACCATGAATTCATAGATACAAAAGCCGGAGATGTATATTACCTCAATATTTATCATACCCTGGGAGATGACTGCGGGCATTTTTTTTATTTGAAAGCTTGTTCAGGTCCTGCAAAAATACAAGCAACTCACAAACCGTGTTTTATACCGCCTGATGGGGACATGTCGGCTTATATGGCTATTTCGGAAGAAAGACCATCTGAAGAATCAATCCCTGATTTCATCGAGCGTAAGCCCATAGAAAGACCAATTGAAACAAAGTTGCCCGAAAAAGAGATTATGACAGCAATAGAAACAGCAGTAATTAATGAAGAGGAAAAGCTTGCGCAAAAAAGTTCTCACATTGCCAGCGAACCCTCCCGGACGAATTCCCATTTTGACGAGGTTAAGGATAGTGATTGTGAATTTTATACAATAACCGGTTTTATAACGGAGGAGAAAAGGGGCTTTCCTTTAGATGCAGATGTTAAAATAGTTGAAGAAGATACAAAAAAAGAGATCCGGGTAGAAGTATCACCCAAAACAGGGGAATACACAGCCAAGCTAAAGAAGCATATGAACCATAAATTGATCTTTTCCGCTTTGGGATATATAGAGGATTCGTTGATAATAGAATATAACCCGGCAATTGATTTAAGAGGGGGGGGAGAATCAAGTACACGTTACTTGCCGGATCAGGATGGATTTAACATTAAATTACAAAACGTTAATTCTGGGGAAAACATTGTTTTGAACAATATATATTTCCACCCCAACACTTCGGTGTTTCGGACTAAATCAGACGTAGAATTAGAACGTTTGTTCAATTTCATAAAAATAAATGATCATGCAGTAATTGAGATTCAGGGTTATACAAATGGAGATTATTATATTAAGAAGAGAAAGCAATATGCTCATTTGGGCGATGAATGGAATTTCCAGGGAACAGCAAAAAAACTATCCAAATGTAGGGCAGAGGTTGTAAAAAAGTATTTGGTTGAAAAAGGTATTAATGAAGAAAGAATCATTACCAGGGGATTTGGAGGAGAAAGAATGATTATTCCCGATCCTGTAAGTTACGTTGAAAGTTTGAAGAATATGAGGGTGGAGATTCTGATTCTGAATATTTAGGTACTTAAAATATTCTTATTGTCAACAACTTGTCACGTTGCACTTGCGGGGTCGAACAACCCCATAACGTGATGTTCGCCAGTTTGTGGATGAATTTCTAAGAACCTATTTTTTAGAAGGTTTTTTCCTCATTACTTTTCCCTTTTCTTCTTTTATTTTATCTTCCGGAGAAAAATAGACTTCAGACAGGTCGCGGAGTTCCATTGCATTGATCGGGAAATTTCTCACATTAAGCTGCAATAGTCTGTAACTTTCATAATAATAAACCGGCATTATAGCGGCATCATCCGTTGCAACCTGGTCTGCTTGTCTATACAAATCATAGCGTTTTTCTCGATCGATCTCTCTGAGAGCTAAGGAAAACAGTGAGTCGAACTCTTCGCTTTTATATCTGACCGAGTTAAGATAGGATTTATCACTTAATTTTTCGGGAATATGCGGGCTGTATAACAGGGTGAGGAAGTTTTCAGGATCGGGATAATCGGCAATCCATCCTGTGCGCCAGAAAAGGGCTTTGCCGGTTTCTAAGTTTTCAAGGTGCTGTGCCCATGGCATTACATTTAGTTCAACATTAATATTTAAGTTTTCTTTAAGCATTTTTTGGATTACTTCAGATATTTGTATATTTTTAGTTCCTCCGCTGTTTAATTGAAGTGTTAGTGTTGGAAATCCGGCTCCATCGGGATAACCAGCTTCACCAAGAAGAAACCTGGCTTTACTGGCGTCAAATTTATACCCCCTAATAAGGTCATATTTATAATCACTAAATGCAGGAGGAACAATTCCATAGATACCCGGTCTTCCCTCTCCCTGCAAGGTATAAGTTACTAAGTTTTCCTTGTCAATAGCATAATTAAATGCCTGGCGAACAAGTTTATTGCTGAACAACTCACTTTTATGCTGAAAGCCGTAATAAAAAATACCGAGAGCAGGGGTTACCTGTAATTCAAAGTTTACACCTTGCTCCGATGCGTCCTCGAGTGCGCTCATAACCTCATCAATCATTTCAAACGGCAATTCGAATACCATGTCCAGATTACTTTTCCTGAACTCTAAAAGCTCTGATTTTTTTTCTTTAAGAAAAGTAAATTTTATTGCTTCTAAAAAGGGTATTTTGTTTCCATATTCATCAACTCTCCAATAGTCGTCATTCCTAATCAGTATAACGGCTTCGCCTTCCTTGACAGTTTTAATTTTGAAAGGACCGGTTCCAACGCATTTGACCCTCATCTCTATTCCGTATTTCTCAACAGCTTCTTCCGGGAACACCCAGCAAAAAGGAGTAGCCAGAATTTGCAGAAAACCGGCAAAAGAATAGTTCAAATTCAACTGTATAGTATAGTCATCAATAACTTTAATCCCTTTTACTCCTTCTTGAAGAGGATTGCCTTCAACGGTTGAATTGAAGTATTCCTCGGCACCAACAAGCCTCTCCCGGATGAACTTAAAACCTTGGTTTTGAGGGTCGGAAGTACATAGTTTTGTAAAACAGTATTTGAAATCCCGGGCTGTCACTTCCCTGCCTTTCCCTCCTGGAAAGCATGGGTCGTCATGAAATTTAATGCCTCTTCTTAAATGGAAGATAAATGATGTTGCTTCATCATTTATCTCCCAACGTTCAGCTATGGAAGGAATAATGCTCAGGTTTTTTTGTGAAAGCTTAACCAATCCTTCATAGATTTGGTGGGTAATTCGGTGGCCAACTACTTCAGTAATATTTAAGGGATATAAAGTTCTAAAATCCTGAACTTCGTTCATCCTGAAAACGCCACCATAATATATCCCTCCTTTTCCCTTTGTAGCATAGTCTTTTTCTTTGTCTGGGGTGCAAGACCATAAGAGGCAGATACTTATCAATGATAGAGAAATTAATCTTTTCATATTACAAATGCTTAATAATTAACGGTTTAAATTCGCTAGCAATCTGCAAAGATATGTATTAAAAACAAATATCATAAAAAAAAATTGTATATAAAGTTCTACATTAAATTCCGATACGATCAATTATTGTATGATAAAATTGTTGACATTTTTATGGTCTGCTTGCAAATGTATTGTTTTTTTGAGTCTTGCAGGCGAACAAAAACATATTTTATACGTTATTATTGTGTAAAACGTTATAGTTTTAGTCTTTTTATTTTTTATTATCGTTAATGGCACATCATTTTTAACACAAATGCTTAATGCTCAACTTAATGGCATTTGAAAAAAAAAAGCGTCAAAGTAACCTTGACACGACACTGGTTGCCGGTATCCTGTCAAAAGTATTACTTATCGCGTTATTCATACTCTTTCCTTTTTTTCTTTACTCTCAGGAATTAAGCAATCTTCGCGTAAAAGAGATTTTTACACTATCGGATACTGTCAAAATTGACACATTGAGCATTATTGCCAACTCAATTTCTATAGTTGATGCCAATGGAAAAGGAATTGATACTACATGCTATACAATTGATTATATAAATGCAACATTGGTTTGGAAGGATAAATTCAAAATTCAAGATTCAATTATTATTTTTTACAGGGTGTTTCCCTATCCTTTTTTCAAATCCTTCAAACAAAAAGATATTAAGAGGATAGAACCCGACAGGTCTGGAATGATAAACCCGTTTGTTTATACTTATGATAAGTCAAAGAGAGATATTTTTAAGTTTGAAGGATTAAACAAAAGCGGTAGTATTTCTAGGGGCATTTCTTTTGGGAACAACCAGGACGTGATCGTCAGCTCGAGTCTCGATCTGCGGTTATCAGGCATGTTAAGCGAGAACATTAATATTCTTGCAGCAATAACAGATGACAATATCCCCATACAGCCCGAGGGTAATACCCAACAAATTCAGGAATTCGACAAAGTTTTTATTCAATTGTCAAACCAAAGCTCAAAACTCATTGCCGGTGATTTTGAACTGGAAAAACCCGAAAGCTATTTTATGAACTTCTATAAAAAAGCACAGGGAGTAAGTTTCGCGACCCTCATTAATACCGGAAAACCAAGCGATAATTTGTCCAAAACAGATATTAGTCAGACTGGTAAATTAAAAATATCTACCAGCGCAGCTATTTCGAAAGGTAAATATGCCAGGTATCCTTTTACCGGAATGGAAAGCAATCAGGGTCCATATAAACTCAAAGGAAGCGAGGATGAAACGTTTATAATTGTATTGTCAGGGACCGAAAAAGTTTATTTAGACGGTGAGTTGTTAACCAGGGGGCAGGAAAACGATTACGTAATTGACTACAATACTGCCGAAATCACTTTTACTCCAAAACGCTTAATAACAAAAGACAAACGGGTTATTGTTGAGTTCCAGTATTCGGAGAAGAATTATACAAGATCTTTGCTTTTTGCGGGAGGCGATTTGGAGAAAAACAAGCTGAAATTAAGATTTAATGTCTATTCTGAGCAGGATGCTAAAAACCAGCCATTGTTGCAGGAGTTAACCGATGAACAGAAAAAGCTGCTGGGCAACATCGGGGATAATCTCAATAAAGCAGTCTCTCCAATGATCGATAGTGTTGGATATATAAATGACAGGGTCCTGTATAAAAAAACAGACTCATTAGGATACGACTCGGTTTTTGTTTATTCTCCTGATAGCGGAGTGTATCAGCTGGGATTTTCGGATGTGGGTCAAGGTAATGGAAATTATGATAGGAATAATGAAACTACTGCCAACGGCAGAGTCTTCAGGTGGGTTGCTCCTGATACTGTTAGTGGAAATATAATCCCCAAAGGAAAGTATGAGCCTGTTATTCTGCTTATCACGCCGAAGAAGAAACAGTTAATAACATTTAGTGGAGATTACGATTTTTCCAAACGGACAAAAGCATCCTTTGAGATTGCGGCAAGCAATAATGACATCAATACTTTTTCCGGCAAAGATCAAGGTAATGATGCCGGTTATGCCTTTAAAATTAATTTTCAGAACACCCTTCCATTAGTTCCGGCAGGTCAGGAAGAAAGACCATGGATTCTTAGGTCAATAGTGAGCTATGAGCAAGTTTACAAACATTTTTCTTCTATTGAGCGTTACCGGGGTGTTGAGTTTGAAAGAGACTGGAATTTAGGTGACATAACAGAGAATGAATATATTTCCGGGCTTGATCTGTTACTGACCAGGAAAAAGACCGGTATAATTAACTATCAGTTTAAATCTTTTATAAAGGGTGATGAATACAATGCATTCAGGAATCAGGCGAAACTCAACCTGAATAAGCATGGCTTTCAGTTAATCTTCAATGGCAGCTTACTTCAGACCTCAACTTCCGTGAATAATACTCAATTTATCAGGTCTAAAGCAAGTTTCTCAAAAAAGTTCAAGTGGTTTACTGTTGGTGTAAATGAAGAGCAGGAAAGGAATAGCTTTAAAGACATTTCAACTGATACCCTCCAGGCAAATAGCTTTGAGTTTTACGAATGTGGCGCTTTCATAAATAATGCAGATACCGCGGCTTATAAATTCACGCTAAACTATAAACAGAGAACCGATCTTGCGCCTTTAAACGACCGTTTTAACAAGTCTGCTATTGGTGAAAGCGTGAATTTTGCCGTTGATATCCTTAAAAATCCCAATAGCCGCTTTAAAGGAGGCGTTACATACAGGGAACTTTCTATTGTTGACGACAATCTCACGGAAAACAAACCAGACAACTCATTGATCAGCCGTTTAGAATATACATTAAAGTTATTGAAAGGAACTATTACATCCAGCACTTTTTATGAGATCGGCTCAGGGATGGAAGTAAAAAAGGAGTATTTATTCGTTAAAGTAGCGGCAGGACAAGGACTTTATGAATGGATTGACAGGGATTCCAATAATATTGAAATTTTGGATGAATTTGAAGAAGCGGTATTTCAGGATAGAGCAGAATATATCAAGGTTTATACTCCAACCAATGAATACATCAAAACCTACACAAACCTTTTTAACGAGGTGCTTTATATAAAACCGTCAATTATATGGCGCGGTAAGAAGGGCATAAGAAAATTCATTGGCAGGTTTTCAAATCAAGCGGCTTACAGAATTGACCGGAAAACCACTGACGATGATCTGTTATCGTCATACAATCCTTTTTTTGCTGAAACCGCGGACAGCAATTTACAAACTCTAAATTTTTCATTTAGAAATATTTTGTATTTTAATAGAACAAATCCAAAATTCGGAGCGGATATAACTTATCAGAATATTAAAAATAAAATGTTATTGGTAAATGGCTATGACTCCAGGGTGGATAGCGCTTACAGTATTCGTTTCAGGTGGAACATGAGCAGAAATGTCACTTTAAATATTATTTACAAAAGAGGGGAAAAGAAAAACGCGTCTGAGCTTTTCCGATCAAAGAATTATAAGATATCTTATTATGAAACCGAGCCCAAATTAACCTACCAGCCCAACGCTAAGTTCAGGATTAGTCTGCTTTACAAGCTAACTAATAAAGAAAACAAGCCTTCAATATTTTCAACAGAGACTTTAACCGTTCCTTCCGGTGGCGAAACTTCAATTCATCAAAAGATCGGGATCGAGATCAAACACAATGTGGTATCAAAGGGAAATTTATTGATAAGGGCAGATTACATTAATATCACTTATAAAAATACCGGTAGTTCCAATGCTTCCCAAAATACCTCGTTGGCTTTTGAAATGCTGGAGGGGCTACAAACCGGGCAAAACATTACATGGAACGCGTCTTACCAAAGAAGCATTTCAAAACACATGCAGCTAAGTTTTATCTATGACGGGAGAAAATCAGAGGAGATCAACGCGATACATACAGGCAGGGTGCAGTTGAGGGCGTATTTTTAAAGAAATGATAATATTGTAACGTTACTCCAGCTCAAACAAAGTCTCCCCAATATGATCTTTGTCAACAAAAATGTCTGCAGTATATTTTTGCGGTAAGAACTCCTCTTTTTTAGAAAAGTAGATGCACAGATCAATTTCCTGGTTCTGATAGTCTATTGTTTTTATAGCGCTGTATACGATCTCTTTTTCGATATTTTGTTCTTTATCATTATATAAAAATACGTTGGTACTATCACCACCTTTTGGGAAAACATCGCCATTTTTATCAGCCACACGAATATAAACATTTTTAGTCCCGCCCCCTGCAATTGTATTAGCGCCTATTGTAAAGCATATTTTTATTTTTTCAACCTTTCGCGCCCTGTTCTCTTCTTTTTCTTTTTTTCCCCCTGACTTGAAGCGTATTCCTTTTGCAAACATGTTATATGCTTTTAGCAGCGAACCCAATTCTACTTTTTCATTTAGGTGCGCCTTCTCCTTGATCAATTCTTTGGTCTTTACTTTCTCTTTTCCCAGATCGCTTTCAACCTGAAGTTTTTCTTCGCTGAGAACCGTGATAGTTGTGCCTAAAGAATCTATCTCCCGGAGATATCCTTTCAGAAGATTTCTGAGGGTTTGTGATTGTTTTTTATACTTCCACAGTAATTCCGAATCGGTTTTTAATTTTTTGATCTGCCCGAGCATCTCTTTTATTTTTGCTTTTTCCACACTTAGCTGATGCCCCAACTCTACGTTATCAACATTTAGCTTTTCGTATTCTACCAACAGATCATTCAATTCAAGCTGAACAGCTTCTTTATCAGTTTTTTCTTTTTCGGTAATTGATTTTTGCTCAAGAAACTGCCATCCCAAAATTGCAGCGACAATAAATAAAACAGCAACAATAATTGAGAATAATATATTTGCAAATTTTCCCCTTTTATCCTTTTTGGGCGCTTGTTCCTTATGTTCTTCTTTTTGTTCCATAATAGGTTGCAAATTTAATTTATAGGTATCGGAAATTCAATATTTTGCCACTAATTACACGAATTAACACTAATAATTATTGTTTTTTACAACTTAATTTTTCAAAAAATATATTTTGTGAGAATTAGTGAGAATTAATGTAATTAGTGGCATCCGCCAGCTGGCGGATTAATAAATTTACGAAGTTATGTTCTTTTTAAGTCATAAAGAAAACGTAAAAAAGTGTAATTTCGCATAATTTTGTGTTTTTTTCTGAATTTCATAAACAAACACAAATTGGTGCCTGGCTCTAAAGCCATTTATCAAAATGATAAAAAATCACAAATTACACGAATAAATTGGTGAAAATTAGTGAAATTCGTGGCGAATAAAGATATTGGAAACAACCACTAATTAGATAGAATTTACATTATATTAAAAATGCTCAGGGACTTCATTTCTCTTATATATCCTCATATATGCATGTCATGCGGAAAGAGTCTTTTCAGGAAGGAAGCATGTATATGTACTTATTGTAAATATCATTTACCCAGAACCAACTTTCATCTTGTAGAAGAAAATCCCATAAGCCGTTTGTTTTGGGGAAAAGTTAATATTAACACCGCTGCTTCGTACTATCATTTTAATAAAGGGAGCAAAGTACAGCGATTAATACATCGGTTTAAATATAACGGACAAAAAGAAATTGGCATAGCAATCGGAGAATTTTATGGCAACGAACTTAGAGACTCTCCGCTATTTAATAATATTGATACGATAATTCCCGTCCCTCTTCACCAAAATAAGAAAAGGAAAAGGGGCTATAACCAAAGTGAATTTTTTGCCGGTGGGCTGGCAAAAAGTATGGGGGTCAAGCTTGATTCGGAGATACTTTTTCGCTCTTTTGATTCCAAAACACAAACCCGAAAGACCAGGTTTGAAAGGTGGAGGAATGTTGAAGCCATTTTTCAACTCAAAGAAAAGGATTCATTAAAGGGAAAGCATATATTGCTGGTTGATGATGTTTTAACAACCGGTTCTACCCTCGAAGCCTGTGCGCATGCTTTACTTGAAGTTCCCGGAACCAAAGTGAGTATTGTAACAATGGCGTTTGCTTCAAACTAGTGTTATGGCCTGCCAGAGTTCGCAGAACCTGGCAGGGTATGTTTGCCTTCAAAACCAAACACCGCTAAGAACTATTCATCCTGAACCCCCGACATTTATATCCATTTAGCGTGCTTTAATAAATAGTTTCCGATAAATTATAATAACGCTCAACTGATATTGACACTTGTGTCAGGGGTGAAGAATCTGCCAGATATTTGCACCTACCCTTCAAAAAGTATTTTGCCTGAGACGTCACGGCTATCCGGGAGATCCCTCGCGGAGTTTACACTGAGCGAAGCGAATGTGCTCGGGATGACAATTTTATTTAAAGAAGTCAGTAATAATATAGGTAGCGAAAATGTTTAATGTTTTATTACTTTTGAAGTATGAAAAACATCCTTAATTTTAATAATCTCATTAATCTGTGTAATTTATGCTGTCTGTGTTTTATTCTCAGTAAATGTGCAACTATAGTCCCACCTTCGGGCGGACCAAAAGATATAACACCACCGGAAGTTGAAAAAAGTATTCCTGAAAATTATTCAACACAATTTAGCGCTAATGTTATTAAGATAACATTTAATAAATATATACAGCTAAACGATCTTTATAATCAACTCATTATATCTCCACCAATAGAACCAATCCCTGATTTCAAGATAAAAGGCAAGACGCTGATAATTAAGCTTGATGTGGAATTTATGGGAAACACTACTTATTCCTTCAATTTTGGTGATGCTATCTGCGACATTAATGAGAACAACCCAATAGAAAATTTTCAATATGTTTTTTCAACAGGCGAATTTTTGGATTCCCTCTCAATTTCGGGCAAAGCAATGAATGCTTTTGACATGAAAGCGGAAAAAGGAATATTGGTGATGTTATATGATTGTGACCGTAGAGACGCGATTTCTCACCAGACGGGAGACGGGAATCGCGATTCTATAGAAAATAAATGTGACTCTCTTCCTTACGTGAAACTGCCGGATTATTTCACCAAAACCGGTTCATCCGGGAAATTCAAGATCAATAACATCAAAAATGGAAAATATAAAGTATTTGCCTTAATGGATGAGAACAGGAACTATCTCTATGACCTGCCTAATGAACGAATTGCTTTCCTGGATAGAGTCATTGACCCGGCTGACACCCGCACTATCGCTCCTGACACAGGCGTATCACGGTTTAAAACCGTGCCACGCATTGCCGAAATACAACTTTCGCTTTTTGAGGAAAAAAAGACTAAACAGCGGTTGATAAAAGCGTATGCCGGACAATACGGGAAGATCACGCTCATCTTTAAGGAACCGGCAGACAATGTGCGTATCAGACCTCTGAATTTTTCCTCAAAAAAGCCATGGGAAATAGCGGATTTTTCAAAGAATAAAGACACGTTGCATTATTGGTTTACTATGGGAATCGATACTTTGGTTTTAGAAGTTAACGATTATGAACCGGGTATAACTGGTCAACCGGTCTTTTCAGATACTGTAGAAATTCCGGTAGAAAAGGAAAAGGACAAGATAAAACTAAGTATAAAGACAAATCTGCCTGCCCCCGGAAAGATCAGGCCCGGCAAACAAAAGGGTATTACAAACGTACTTTTTGATCTATATGAAAACATTCAAGTGGTATTTTCTCATCCTGTCACTGCTTATGACTTCTCAAAGGTTATAATAACTGAAAGAATAGATACTATGAGAAAAGACACCATAAAATATGAAGTTATATTTGACGATAAAGCCATGAGGAGGTTTGAGCTAAAATATCCATGGAAACCGGATAGTGTTTACCAGTTATACATTCCCCAGGGGTGTTTTAAGGATATTTTTAATTTAACGAATGACAGTTTGTGCGTTGATTTTAAAATTCGATCATTAAGTTATTATGGCAGTATTAAAGTAAAATTAGACATGAGTGAAAGGTTACCTGGTGAAATGCAGAGCTCACTATATGGAACCAAAAAAGATTCCACAATTGAGCATAATTATATTGTGCAGCTATTGGATGAAAAAGAGAACATTGTTGGAGAAAAGATCATTTCCTACACGGGTAGTGTAAAACAAGTGATCTGGTATGAATATCTCAAACCAAATAATTACAAGCTCAAAATGATCTATGACATTAATAACAACTCAAAATGGGATACCGGGAATTACCTTCAAAAACTACAGCCCGAAAAGGTTATCTACTATCCCGGTACTATAACCGTTCGTTCCAATTGGGATATTGAAGTGGAATGGAAGATGGAGTGATTGATGTGATTAGTTAGTTAGAGCGTAGTTGCCCCCGCAGGTATCCCAACGCGACAAACTACGTTCAGTTGGACAAATGATTCCCGGAGATTTTTGTAAACGGTTAGCTATTAATAAATAAGAAGATTAGAAGCTTATAAACATTCTCTTATTCTTTTAATGCATCATTAATAAACTAAATTCAACAACAATTATAAAAATAATCCTTAATTTAGTCAGCGAATAATTTATAGTTTCGGAGTTTCAATTTTTCAATAAAATTTGTTTTGATAACCAAGCCAACCATAGATAAGATCTTTGATGCAGCCCGGATTGACGAGGTTGTAGGCGATTATGTCACTCTCAAAAAGAGGGGTGTTAACATGATTGCCCTATGTCCTTTTCACAATGAGAAGACACCTTCGTTTACCGTTTCGCCTGCAAAAGGTATATACAAGTGTTTTGGCTGCGGTGCTGGCGGCAATGCCATCAATTTCGTGATGAAGCACGAAAAATACACTTATCCCGAAGCCCTGCGGTTCCTGGCAAAGAAATATAATATTGAAATTGAGGAAGAAGAACGCACGGAGGAAGAAGTTCAAAGAGAGGAAGAAAGCGAAAGCCTGTACGTGGTTCAATCTTTTGCACAGCAGTATTTCACCCGCAACCTCCACGAAACAGGTGAAGGCAAAGCTATTGGCTTGAGCTATTTTAAAGAGAGGGGGTTCAGGGAAGAGACCATCAAAAGATTCCAGTTGGGCTATAGCCAGGAAGAGTGGGATGGATTTACAAAAACAGCCCTTAAAAGCGGATACAAATTGGAATTTTTAGTGAAAACCGGACTTACCATCTCGAGTCCCGGCTCCGGGGATGCAACCACTTCGGGCGATAAAAAACATTATGACAGGTTCAGGGGAAGGGTGATATTTCCAATACACAATCTTTCGGGAAGGGTGCCGGGCTTTGGTGGGCGTATCCTGAAAAGCGATGCAAAAGCCGCTAAATACATTAACTCTCCCGAATCTGAAATTTATGAAAAAAGAAAAAGTCTATACGGTTTATTTTTTGCAAAAAAATCAATTATTGCTGAAAATAATTGCTATTTGGTTGAGGGCTATACTGATGTTATCTCTCTTCACCAGGCAGGGATCGGGAATGTTGTTGCTTCCTCGGGTACATCTTTAACCGAAGAGCAAATCCGTCTTATAAAAAGATACACAAGGAGCATTACCTTCCTTTATGATGGAGACCCTGCGGGAATAAAGGCATCCCTTCGCGGAACGGATCTTGTTTTAGAACAGGGGATGAATGTGAAAGTTGTCTTGTTCCCTGATGGAGAAGACCCGGATTCATTTGCTAAAAAGATCAATGATGCCGGATTGAAGCAATTCATCATTGATAATGCCAAGGATTTCATTGTCTTTAAGACCCGCCTTCTCCTGGAGGAAAGCAAGAACGACCCCATTAAAAAAACAGCGCTTATAAGGGATATTGTTGAGTCCATCGCTGTTATTCCTGATGCTATTGCCCGCTCTGTTTATGTTCAGGAGTGCAGCAAGACATTAAATATATCTGAACAGGCGCTTCTCAATGAGTTAAACAAAATTCGCAGGAAAAAACTTGAAATAAGGATGAGGGATGAATTGGCAAAACAGAATTTGCAAGATATTCCCATTCCGGCAGGTACACCCACACAGCCATTTGAGGATGTGGAATTGCACAAATTACAAGATATTAAGAGCGCTGAATACCAGGAAAGAGATATAATTCGTTTTTTGTTGAATTATGGCAGCCACCGATTAGTGTTTCCCCGTCCCGGCATCGAAGAACCCGGGAGAGGAAGCGCACCCCCTGATGAAGATGGCCAATCAAACGTAGAAATATCTGTTGCTGAATTTATTATCAACGAGATTGTGGATGACCAGATTGAGATTGAAAGCCCAATTTACCGGAAGATATTTGATGAGTTTTTAGATTCCATTGAAAAACAAATTATTCCTGACCAGCAGCATTTTCTCAATCATCTGGATATCAAAATAAGTGAACTAGCCGTTAACCTGGTATTTTCGCCATATAGCTTAAGTGATAACTGGAAAAAACACAAGATCTATGTAAGAACGGAGGATATGTTGCTTAAGCAAGCGGTGGAAAGGTCAGTCTATTCGTTAAAAATTTCAAAATTAAAAATCATGATCTCCGAGATGCAGAATAATATTAAGGATGCCACGGCTGCGGAGGACAGGACTGACCTGATGCAGCAATATCATCGTCTTTTGGAAATAAAAAAGATAATTTCAAAACAATTGGGGAGGGTGATTAGTTAGGGGCTTAAAAGTCAAAATTTACTCCCGACAAGCTTGTCGGGATCGATAATTTTGTTGATGTTAATAAACAAGTTGACAGTTGACAGTATGCGGTTGGCAAAAAATAAATTGCCTACTGTCAATTGCCTACTTGTATCAAGTTTAGTAAAATTTATTTTCCGCTAAAATGGAGCCCTTCGTCCCTCAGGATAAACTCCGCGGAATTCACGAACACCTTTTCTATTCTCAATTTTCAAAATTATTTTCCAATCCCAATTATCCAACACCAATTTCCAATCTCCATTCTCCATTCCACACCGCCTCAAAATAAAATTTGACCTAAATCTAATAATCAAGGAAAAAATGATGGAGAATGACAATTGGTATTAAGGAGCGCCATCGTTCAGAAATTTCCCTGCCCCACACTCCCTGCAATCATGCATCCTTGCATCCTTGCAATCATACAGCCAACCATATAGCAATTTTACAATTTAGCCGCCCTGATGTCTTTAATATTCAACTGCAGCGAAACAACCCCATTCCATTCGTTTTCCTCAATAGTATAACAAATATCAAAAGGTGCGTTTTGAGAAACTGTTTTAAGGTGTTCGCCCTGTTTAAAGGCAATTGCAGAAAAACCCGGATTTGAACTGTTCTGGTCAATGATGTTTATTTTAAGGTGATTATTCCCCACAATGCGCGCAAAGCCCTTATCAACTACATTACAGGTTTTAAAAACAGGCATCATGTTCATGGGTCCAAAAGGGGCAAATTGATTAATGATGTTGAAAAAATTTTGGGTTATATCGCTTAGTTTTATCTCTGCATCAATCTCAACTTCGGGAACGAGCAAACTGTCATCAATCATATCACTTACAATCCGTTCGAATTTTTCTTTAAAGGCAGGCAGGTTTTCCATTTTTAAAGTTAAGCCCGCTGCATACTTATGGCCGCCAAATTGTTCCAGCAAATCGCTGCATGCTTCAATAGCTTGGTAAACATTGAAGTTTTTGACCGTCCTTGCCGAACCGGTAGCCATTCCATTGGATTTTGTCAATATTATGGTTGGACGGTAATATTTTTCGATCACGCGGGAAGCCACTATGCCAATAACCCCTTTATGCCATCCCGGATCGAACAAAACTGTGGTTTTGCGATCAATAAGATTGCTGTCTCTTTCAATCATCTCAATGGCTTTAAGCGTTATGTGGGCGTCAATATTTCTTCGTTCAGTATTGTTGATGTCAATACTTCTTCCTGAAGCATAGGCGGCTTCATCGTCCACGGAAAGAAGCAATTCAACCGCTTTCCTTCCGCTGTCTATTCTTCCGGCAGCATTTATTCTCGGACCTATAATAAAGACCAGGTTATTAACCGTGAGTTTCTTTTTAATATTGTTCAGATCTAAAATTGCCTTAATGCCGGGCCTGGGTTTTTCGTTAATCCGCTTTAATCCGAAATGGGTTAATATCCTGTTTTCGTCTATAATGGGAACAATATCAGATGCAATGCTGATGGCAGTTAGATCGAGACATTGTTCTAATTCCCGGAAGGGAATATTATTTTTTTGCGAATATGCATGCATGAGCTTAAAGCCAATGCCGCAGCCCGAAAGTTCATCAAAAGGATAATTGCAATCCTTGCGCTTAGGGTCTAATATGGCTATAGCGTCTGGAAGCAGCTCATTCCCGGTTTCTTTATCATAGCCCGGCAGATGGTGATCGCATACGATAAAATCAATACCTTTTTCCCTGGCATACCTGATCTTCTCAACTGCTTTTATCCCGCAATCAAGGCATATTATCAATGAAAATCCATTATCTTTTGCAAAGTCTATTCCCAGAAAAGATACTCCATAGCCCTCTGTGTAGCGGTCGGGAATATAGTAACCGATCTTATTGGGGATTGTGGAATCATTAAGCGCTTTATTGAGGAAAGAATAAACCAATGCCACAGAAGAAGTGCCATCCACATCATAGTCGCCATAAACCAATATTTTCTCATCCGTACGGATAGCTCTTTCAATCCTCTCAACCGCGATATCCATATCTTTCATTAAAAAAGGATCGTGCAGTTTTATGATCTCAGGACGGAAAAAATCTTTTGATTCATCAAAGGTCGTAATTCCCCTTTGCACCAGCAGGTTTGAAAGAATTTCACTGATGTTCAATTCTTCTGAAAGATGTTTTACAACATCAGGGCTGCCATTCTCTTTTAAAACCCATCTTTTTTGCATAATTTTAGCGTGAAAAATTTTTGTAAAATTAGTCATTAAATTTTTAGTATCAGAATTAAAATGTTTGCCACGAATTTCACTAATTTTCACTAATTTTTTCTAATTATAATTGTTTAAATATAAAAAAGTGAACCATACAATAAAGATGACTACATATTTAATATTAGTTTTTGCAATATTGGGAATAACCCTATGTATAACCTTATATAACATTCAGGAGAAGCTCATTTTTCATCCGGAAATTTTACCGCAGGATTATCAATTTGATTTTGAGCAGCAATTTGAAGAATTGTATTATGATGTGGATGAGAAAGTTAAGATCAATGCCCTGCATTTTAAAGCGGACAGCACCAAGGGCGCGGTCCTCTATTTTCACGGTAATGCCGGCAGCTTAAAGGGGTGGGGATATATTGCAGAAGATTTCACAAGGAATGGCTATGACCTTTTGATATTTGATTACAGGGGTTTTGGGAAAAGTACCGGCAAAATAACAAACGAAGAGGGTTTACATAATGATGCTGAAATTATATATAAAAAGTTATTAAAAGATTATCCCGAAGAAGACATTGTAATTTATGGAAGGTCAATAGGTACAGGAATTGCGGTAAAACTTGCTTCTGAAAACTCCCCTAAAATGCTGATCCTTGAAACCCCTTATTTCAGTCTTCCGGATTTAGCAAAGTATCATATGCCTTATATACCCCATTCATTGGCGTTGAAATATACATTCAAAACCTATCTATGGATCACTAAAGTGAAATGCCCGGTACACATCTTTCATGGGACAGAAGACAGGATTGTGCCATACAATTCGAGTATTCGTTTGCTGAATTTGCTTGAAAACAATATTGCTCTAACCACGATTAAAGGAGGAACCCATAATGACCTTTCCTCTTATTCCGATTACCAGGATAAATTGGAATCGTTGTTAAACTAAGAACATAAATTTAGTGGAATTTAGTGTTTTTGTGCCTGGTGGCTAAACATTTAAATTTCGAAACGTATTAAATAGCAACTTGTCAAATAAAAATTTGGTTATTATCTTTTTATATTTATATTTGCCGCCTGAAATCAAATTATTAATCTAAAAAAAAATAAGTTATGAAAAAATCAAAAATTTTAGGATTGTTTTTAGTTACACTATTTCTAAGCAGTGTAGCCCTTTTTGAAGGTTGTAAAAAAGGGGAGGAAGACCCAGGTATTTCTTTTAGAGGCAGGGATTCAAGGGTTACCGGAACATGGACATTGAAAAGCTATGAAATAAATGGGACTACAAGTGAAATTGTTAATGTTTCAAACGATGTTAACGATGACACGTTCTATTCAAAAGAAACCTCAACC
Source organism: Bacteroidota bacterium (assembly GCA_043811005.1). GTDB lineage: Bacteria > Bacteroidota > Bacteroidia > NORP154 > NORP154 > JBDRNO01. Next base: position 44,478 of record JBDRNO010000145.1, read on the forward strand.
TCGTCAATGAAATATAATGGCACGAGTATGGTTACTTCTGATATCTATAATTATGAAGATAGTGACGTTCACCTGGCATATGATTATGGTGATACAAAGTGGAAAGATTATGAAGCAGTGAGTGATAACGCATCAACGAGTAATTCTACAACAGCATACTCACTTACTCTGACCTTGTATAAAGACAATACATACGAAATTACAGTGACAACGGGGAATGCTTCCGGTTCTTCAACATGGGAGTGGTCATATGATATTACAGATGATGCAAATGGGGATAGTGATGATAGTGATGATGGAGATGATGATTGGTCTACTACAGAGACTTCTACTTCCATAGAACAGGGAGCATGGTATTGGGAAGATGAAACAAAAAAAGAAAAATTGTTCCTTAATGCCGGACCAATAAAGGGCAAAGTAGTTAAATTGTCCAATAAAGAATTGTGGATTGAAATTCGTTACGGAGCGTTGTCCGATAATAACGGTGAGGAAACTTCAGATTTAGGGTCCAGTACTGATGTTGAAACGCTGGATTTACTGAAGTATGATGATGACAGTCCGGGAGACGTCAAAGAAGGAGACGAAACTACCATTACAACCTGGAATAACACAAACACTGAAGTCATGTGGGTTTTTGAAAAAACAGATAAAAATTCTAAAAGACATAAAGCTGAGTAAGCATCCTCCTCTCAGGAAATAGTTCTGATAGAATAATCAAAAAAAGCCGTCTCAAATGTGGGGCGGCTTTTTTTGTAAATAATATTACATTTGCAAAAAGCTTTAAACAATTAGGTATAAATGCAGATAGACATAAAATATTTTGTTCTCCATTTAAGTTTTATATGTGGCATTATCCTCTATGAAGGAATTTCTTTTGCACAGGTTGTTGATACCACGCTTAACGAAGAGGAAAGGCAATTCAGGGATTCAATTGCATCACTGAATATTGATTTTGAGCTATTGCAGAAGTCTCAGGAATACTATAATGAAGGGATACAACTGTTTGAGCAGAAAAAGTATAAAGCAGCAATAATGAGTTTTGATGCGGCTGTTGAACTTAATCCTGCATTTACAGAAGCATATTTTAACCGCGGGGCAGCCCATCTACAACTAAAAGAGTTCGAAAAGGCAGTTAATGATTTCAGTACAGTTATTGATTCTAATGCAACTCACGCTAATGCCCGCTTCAAAAGAGCGGAAACTTTTACGGGGTTGAAGGATTTTAAGAAGGCAATAATGGATTATAAAAAGGTTATTGAGCTGGAACCCCAAAATGCCAACGCCAGATACAATTTAGGGGATATTTTATTTATCATGGAAGATTATGAGAACTCAATCGTGGAATTCAGTAAAGCCATAGCGTTAAAAAAAGATTATGCCTATGCCTATAATGACAGGGGAAGCTGTTACAGGCAGTTGGGAAAATACCCCGAAGCGATTTCCGATTATGAAAAAGCCGCCTCCATTAACCCCGGTCTTGCTTTTATTTATAATAATATTGGAAGCGCCAGGAAAAAAATGAAGGATTTCAATGGAGCCATAACCGCTTATAGCAATGCGATCAAAATAAATCCCGGATTTTTTCTCGCTTATAATAACAGAGGAGCCATTTTTCTTGAACAAGGCAAATACCAGGAAGCCATTACAAATTTCAACGAAGCGATAAAGCTTAATAGTAAATATGCATTGGCATACAACAATAGAGGCTTGGTAAAGCACAAGCTGGAGAAATACCAGGAAGCCATTACTGACTTTGATAAGGCAATCCTGTTAAATTCAAATTATGCCATTGCGTATCTGAACAGGGGTATTACCAAAGAGATGGCAAGAGACCCTGAAGGCGCCTGTGCCGATTGGAAAAAGGCAAAAGAGCTGGGTGTAGAACAAGGGAAGAAGTATTTAATAAATGATTGTAACTGACATTCCCCTGCTCCAATGTTATTAAGTTAAAAGGGTAATATGTTTAATATCAGATTAGCACCACGCTTTAGGTGTCTAAATGAATTAAAATCGTTTTATAGTCCGCTTCAACGGACTTCTGATAGAGTAAAGACATAAAAATCATGAAACATTCACACACACGTATTTGGGTTCATCTTATTTGGGGAACAAAAAACCATGAGCGCATTTTATTTAAGGAACAAGGGAAACAATTGTATAGCTTTTTGATGATTGAACATAGAAGCCCGCTGAAGCGGGCTAATAATAATTATGTTTATATTTCAAACACCACGCTAAAGCGTGGTGCTAGTCTGATGCTTTAAATAAAAGTTTTATGGCTTAACTTAATAACATTGGGATTGAGGGGGATGAAAAAGACAATATATCAGACGAAAAAGATACTCTATATAATTACTGTTGCTAGCTTAATGCTTAATACAGAGGCCCTTGCCCAAAACGTTGAATTCAAAGCGTCTAATTTCAAGGACAGAAAGGAAGAATTCAAAGTAGCGGTCAGTAACATTAAAGCAGGAGATGAATATTTGGAAGCTTCCAATGAAGCTGTTGCATTGGTAAAAAGCCCTGGCGATGCATTTAAAAATGCATTGAAATTATTTTTAAACGCAAACGATTTCAACTCAAATAGCGCTATGCTCAACATGAAGATAGGTAATTGCTATTTATATACAAATGAAAAATTCAGGGCAAAAGAATACTTGGACAAATCTTTAAGGTTGGATAATGATGTTGATCCTATGCTTCATTTTTATTTAGGACAGTCATTTCAACTGAACTATGAATTTGATAAAGCCATTGAACATTATAAAATATTTGAAGAAATCGCTAAAAATAAATATGTTGAAGAATACAAAAAGCTTACCACAAAATATAAAGAAGAGTGCAAATCAGCTAAGGAGTTGATTCAAGACCCTCAAAGAGTTTGGGTTGATAATCTTGATAACATAAACACTTCCCGGGACGATTACAGCCCCTGTATTTCGGCAGACGGAGAACTTTTGATATTTACCTCCCGGAGGAAAAATTCCCATCAGCCAAATGGCCTGGGCGAATATGATTCCGATATTTATACCTCTGCTTTAAAAGATGAGAAATGGTTGATGCCTGTAAATATGGGGAGCCCTCTAAATACAGAAGCTGACGAAACTGCTTCAGGATTATCCTATGATGGTCAAAGAATGTTGCTGTTCAAGGTAGAGAATAACAATGCTGATGTTTATGAAAGCGTGCTTAACGGAATAGAATGGAGCACTCCGAAAAGAAAAATGTCAAGTGTTAATAATACGGAAAAAAATGAGACCTATGCAAGTTACGAACCCCAGGATATAAAGGTTTATTATATAAACGATGGCGGTTTTAGGGGGGATAATGAAATATACTTTAGCGGTGTAATGGTTTATACAGTGGCAAGCTATAGGCCTTGGGGTAAAGGACAAAGTGTGGGACATAAGATAAATACCCATTTCCATGAAGGTTCTGTATTTATTCATCCTGACGGACAAACCATGTATTTTAGCTCTCAGGGACATAATTCAATGGGTGGTTATGATATATTTATATCAGTAAAAGATAAATTAGCTCAATGGTCAATTCCAGTCAATTTAGGTTATCCGATCAATACTCCTTACGATGACCTGTTCTTTGCAGCGACAGCCAATGGCAAACATGCCTATATTGCATCGAATCGTGATGGAGGTAAAGGGGGAATGGACATTTATAAAGTTACTTTCTGGGGACCTAAAAAACCAATATTGATTGACACTGAAGATTATCTTTTAGCGAGCATTGCGGAACCAGTAAAAGATGTCCACATCGAAAAAGCAGTTGTGGTTGAAAGGAGAAGCTTGACCGTATTTAAAGGGAGAGTTATTGACGCTATTTCAAGGAAACCGGTGGAGGCGTCTATTGAAATAACGGATAATTTAAAAGGAGAGGTGATACAAATTCTTAAGTCAAACAGCGTAACCGGCAAGTTTTTGCTTTCACTTCCTTCGGGACTGAATTATGGAATTGCTGTTAAGGCAGAAGGTTATCTGTTCCATTCTGAAAATTTTGATATTCCCGAGTACAGTGAATTTAATATGGTAAATAAGGATATAGAATTAAAGAATATAGTTGTAGGCAGCAAAATCACCCTTAAAAATATTTTCTTTGCTTTCGCAAAAGCCGACCTGACACCCGCTTCAAACATGGAATTGAGCCGTTTAGAAAAATTGCTTAATGAAATACCCACCCTGAAAATAGAAATCTCGGGGCATACGGATAATACCGGCTCAAAGGAATTTAACCTTAAACTGTCTGATGAAAGAGCCAAAGTTGTTGTTGAGTATTTGATCCAAAAGGGAATTAATGCTTCAAGATTGACAGCCAAAGGATATGGTCAGTTAAGACCTGTTGATACCAATGATACCTCCGAAGGCAGGCAGCAGAACAGGAGAACGGAGTTTGAGATAGTGGGGAATTAGTGTCTTATTTTGTGCCATCTTGCTAAATTCTCATTATTTATCACCCCCTCTGAACAAGAAACCCGATATAACCCGCATAAATCAACAGGAACACAATCCCGTTCCATCTTTCAATAACATTCTTTTTCCCAAACGGCATTACTATAATCAGCAAAGCGCTTGAAAAAACAACCATTAAAATATCCGTGTTGCTCAAAACATCAAATGGCAAAGGATTAATAACCGCACTCACACCCAGCACCCAAAGCAAATTGAAAATATTGGAGCCAACAACATTCCCGATAGCAATATCTGCGTTTCGTCTGTACGCAGCCATTGCCGAAGTAACCAGTTCCGGCAGGGATGTCCCTACTGCTACAATCGTCAAACCTATAAAACTTTCACTCAAACCAAACAACCGGGCAATCTCAACACCACCTTCAACCACCCATTTGCCCCCCAAAAACATACCCACGATACCAAAAACAATAAACACAACTGATTTACCCAATGGTAGTTCTTTAATTTTGCTATTGTTTCCCTTTCTATTGTTTTCTTTAGAAACCTTGAAAATATAAGCCATAAACAAAAGGAAAAACCCCAACAAAATCACTCCGTCATACCTGCTTATTGTTAAATACTCACCTTCATTAAACAGTGAGGCATTGGCAATAAACCCTACCAGCAAAGCAGCAGAAAGAGAAAAGGGAATCTCCGACAAAACCGTATTCCTTTGTATCGGCAAATTACAAATCAATGCCGACACGCCTAATATCAAAAGAATATTCGCAATATTACTGCCGAACACATTACCAATCGCTATGTCAGCACTGCCGTTAATGCTTGCGATAATATTGACAATTAATTCCGGTGCAGAAGTACCGAATGACACAATGGTTAAACCAACAACAAGGTCAGAAACATTGAACCTTTTGGCAACAGAAGCAGAACCACTCACTAAAATGTCTGCCCCTTTTATTAAAATGACAAACCCGGCAACAAATAAAATATACGTCAGCATTGTGCTTTATCCTTTTTAAAAACCAACTTATAAAATCCATAACCCGTTATTACTCCAGTTAGATTCAATATCACATCATCAATATCCGTAATCCTGTTTGATGCAAATAAAAACTGCCCCCCCTCAATAAAAAGAGAAACACCCAAACCGATAAGTATTACTTTCACCAAACCCGATAATCTAACATCTAATAAAGGAACGATAAACCCCAACGGAATGAACATTAAAATATTCCCGATTAGATTTTTAATATTGGAAGTGCTAAACTCATACTCCATCCCCACGCTTATGTATTGATGAATGCTTTTAAAAGGAATAAAAATAAATGCTTGCGGTTTATTGGCATCTGTCGGAAATACTGTTATCTTAATCAAAACCAGCAGGTAAAAGAAAAATAACACAAGCCATAATCCCTGTCTTAAAGATATTTTTGTCCCTTGCTTTTTATCTATCATAAAGGCAATAATTGTTATTTTCTCATTCTTTACCCGTTAAGTTATAAGCTATTCACAAACAAAACCATAAAATAAAAAATAAAATAAAAAGCAAGCAGCACATATACGGTAATTTCAGAATAGGTATTCTTTTTAGGTGAAGTGCTTTTAACCAGAAAATAAACAGATATAATATAAAGGAAAAGTGCTGTAAGCAACATAGGTATCACAAGTATATGGGGCAGTGCCACCGCTATATGAAAAAGTGATATAGAAAGGGGAATAAAACTGATATACAGAAACAACTTGCTTTTTTTATACATAATTCAAATTTTTAGAGTTATTATTAATTGCTTTTATTATAGATTTTACATTACAGCAAAATACTGATACCTGCTTTTCCCCACACTTTTTTACTTATTACCTGTCGCTAATTCCTTAATATTAAATTCATCATTTACTGATGCCTGCCCGTTGTCCTTATACGCCCCTTATATCCGTTCAGCAAATTATTAATATGTGATAACAATATTTTACATTCAAATTCATCAAGCTCTATTCCAAAATCAAGCATCTTGTTACCATCACTTACTCTGAAAACGCCCTTTTTTCTCAGCCCCTTCCAACTCCATTTGTCTGACTTATTCATATAAACATCAATTGAGTTATTGAGTACGATATGCTTTTCTTTAGAAGCATACAGCCCATAACTTCTTTTAACATAAAGGCAATTATCCCTAACTTCAATCAATTCTTCTCCAAATAAATACCACAGCCATATTCTCATCATTATTACAACTCCAAGTGCTAAAAATGCAGGTAACATCATTGGATGATAACCCGACCTGTTATAAATCAGGTAAGCCAAATAAACCCCGCTTAATATTGCCCCGGCTAAACAAATAATAAAAACCCCGTTACCCAGCCAGAATTTCCTTGCCATAATACGGATTCTAATTCCATTATCTCTGTTGTCAATATTAATCCTTAAGTTTTCTCCTGACATATTTTGTAATATTTCATCCGGTCATCATCACAGCAAGAATAAAACACACTATGACAAGTATTAAAATAATTACTATCCTATATATAAGCACAGGTACTTTTTTCTTATTTCTCATCGCTGTTTTTATTTTATTCATTCCTACTCATAATCACCGGCATTAAAACTAACCTTCAACACGTGAATATGCCCCTTCACCTCATAAGTAACCCCAAACCCGTACAAATCACAAATCTGCTTAACTATTGACAGCCCAAGTCCTGTCGAATCCTCCGCTTTGCTCTGCTTTGCAAATTTTTCAAACATCAGTTCAGCAGGTGCTTCTAATCCCTCACCCGTATTGGCAATCTCAAGCGTTGAATCAACCATTTTAATATTAATTAATCCGCTCTTTATATTATGTCTAACTGAATTTTGAATCAAGTTATTTATCAGTATTTCTGCCAGCACAGGGCTCATTTGAATCTCTAACGGCTCTTTAAATTCTTTAGACAATTTAATGTATTTAGAATTGATTTGTTCCGTATAGCCATCTGATACATCTTCAATCAATGATATTAATTTCACATTCTCAACGTCTGTAAACTGCCTGTTCTCTATTTTTGAAAGCAGCAATATGGATTTATTCAGCTTTGAAAGCTGGGCTGCTGTATCATTAACACTCTGGATTAGCTCCATCTCTTTTTTAGTTAAATTGTCATACTGTATCAGTTCCTCTAATGTAGCATTAATTACAGCCAAAGGTGTTTGTATTTCGTGCGATACATTATCAATAAACTGCTTCTGGTTCTTATAATCATTTTGTATTCTAAACATCATATCACCTGCAACCTTGTTCAATTCATTAAATTCCTCAATTGCTGTATCATTAAATGCAATTTCCCTTTTATCATCCAGTTTATATCTTTTCAACTTATTAAGTATATCATAAAAAGGGTCCCACAAACTTTTTGAAATTCGCCTGTTAATAATCACAAAGCAAAGCGTCAGCAATCCAAACAATAAAACTCCTATGATAATGATCCCGTATATCAAATCATCCGATTCAACCAGCGACCTGCTTATAATAATTTCATAAAACTCACCTTTTACCATAATTGAACCATACAACTGCCTGTACGGTTCTTCTTCTTCCTCAATAGGGTCATAAATGGAAATATTCCTGAATTGGTCTTGAATATACCTGTTTTTAGAGATTTCCTTTATGTGATATTCTTTCATCAGGTTAGAAGGAATACTCTCCGATTCTTTTAATTGACTGGTAACCTCCTCTTTTTCCGCTAAAAGCGATTCCTCTACCTTTGCAGTTATTATCCATACCAGCAAATAATAAAAAATACATGCACATACAATAAATACAGGAATAGCAATTGAAAGGTACAGTTTGGTTGTTTTATTCAGTAATTTCATTATGTAATAAATTTATACCCGATTCCGTAAATATTTTTTAAATAATTCCCGCATCCCTTATCAACAAGTTTTTTTCGCAGGTTTTTTATTTGCGCATAAATAAAATCGTACGAACTTGCCATATCCATATAATCCCCCCACAGCCGCTCTGAAATAGAACTTTTTTTTACCACTCTGTTCTTATTGGTAATCAAATATATTAATAGCTCATATTCCTTTGGTGTTAAAACCACCGGTTCGTCATTCACATAAACACTGTGTGAATTCAAATCAATCTTAATCTCGTTATGTTTAATAATATTAGACCCCTCAAAACATTTCCTGCGTATCACCGCCTTTACCCGTGCATTCAGTTCTGATAAATGAAACGGCTTTGTCAGGTAATCATCACTGCCCAGTTCCAACCCCTTTATCTTATCATCCAGCGCATCCTTTGCCGAAATAATGATTATGCCCGTTTTCTTATCCTTTTCTTTCAGTTCCTTAATCAAATCCAGCCCGCTGCCGTCTGGCAGCATTATATCAACTATCACGCAGTCATACTCATTCAAATAAATCTTTTCTGAAGCATCCCCATAATCCACTGAAATATCACATACATAGTTCTCCCTCTTAAAGTAATTCAATATAGAATCCAGCAGCTTTTTTTGGTCCTCTACTATTAAAATTTTCATATCTGTATCAATTAATTATTTTCATTCAGCGCTTTCTCAACATAAGCAACCGCATCCCCAACCGTATGCAGCCCTTTCGCATCTTCATCTGTAATGGAAATATTAAATTCAATCCTAAGCTCAAGGATAAGATCTATAATATCAAGATTATCCAAACCCAGATCATTTCCAAGATTTAATTCAGGCGTGATCTTGCTTTCATCTATATCAGTTATTTTCGCAATAATCGCCTTTACTTTTTTTTCTATATCTGTCATAACTGTTAAAATTAAAATTTAATTTTATTAAACCTTGCTTTCTCCGAAAACACCCCCTCACTTAACATCCTTTCCAATTCAGCTTTGCCCGGGTTAATAATATAACCCTCTATTTTCCCTGTATCAGAAGTAGAATACACCTCCTTTACATTGGTAATTTTTTTCAACATTTCTATTTTCACTGCATTATCACCATCAATCGCCCATAAAAGCAAATCATTGCCCTTTACTTCACCCACAAGCAATCTCCACAAACTATCTCTCCTCTCATTCAAAAAATAATAATTACCCCCCTTTTTTAGAATCAGATTTTCCGACAATTCCCCCTCTTTATAATCCTCATACCTGAATGATATATCATTAATCACCAGGGTATCGTTATTCTTATCAACATAACTTCCCTGCAAATTCCCCGGAAACATCTTTTCACTACCCGTTCCCGGTGGTTGAGGTTCAGCAAACCAAACTTCAGTGCAAGAACATATTAAAACAAATAAAATCAAATATAGTATTGACTGTTTCATTTTAAAAAAAGTTAAAACACAAATTAAACAATCAATACTGTAGAAAATTTGAAATTCTTTTCAAGAAAAAAACAATAAATTGCAAAATTTCAATATTTCTACAGAATCACATTTTATCTTTATCTCAAATTAAATTTATTATTATGAAAAAATTAGCTTTAATCACATTGGTAGCATTTGCCTTTGCATCATGTGATACCATAACCGAAAAATCTAAAGAAAACGAAGAAGAAGTCGTAATAGAGGTCAAAGAAGAAGCAGGAAAATTGCCTGAAAAGATAGAAGAACAAAAGGCAATAAAAGACACCACAGCCAATGCCCCGGCTGATACGGTAAAACAAGAGGCAAAAAAACAAGAAAATTGAAATTCCAAACCACAATGCTCTTATGTAATTCTTTTATCGTTTTTTAGGAATAAATTTTTGAATTTTAGATAAAAGACATTAGTTTTGTCATGACAATAATGTTCCGGCATATTTTATACGTATCGGAATTTCAATGTCTATGGCTTGATAATTACTAATTTTATTATATTTCACATATTTTTGGAGTCGGCAGGCCACAGTCAGCAGTCCGCAATTTTCATTTTTGCCGACTGAGGATTGCCGACTGCCGACTATTTTTAATAATGCACAAATATTAGATTAAAACTTTTTTAATAAATTTACGAAGTTAAATTCTTAATGACATTTGCCGGGATATTTATAAATATTTAACCTAAAAAATCAAAGAGCTATGAAAAAAATTTACTTATCATTAACAGCAACACTGGTTAGCTGTATTTTTATGGTTAATTGCAGTTACGCTCAAATAGCGAGTTTTTGGGCGAGCAGTGGATGTAATGCTACCGACACAGTTACATTCTCAAATTACTCTTCAGGAGCAACTACGTATTTTTGGGATTTTGGCGATGGCGGAACATCTACTCTTATGAATCCGACACATAACTATTCAAGCGCAGGCATATACAGTGTTATGCTGGTTGCTGCTGATATAGATTCTGATACATCAATACAAGATGTAATAGTCCCTGCCGGACCTTATTCCATTTCCGGACAAGCTACGATTGATAGTGCAGGCGCAGAGAATGCACTGATTACACTTTATTATGATAACGGTAGTGTGGGTCAGTGGACAGTGTTAACAACAACATACGCTGATTATATGGGCTATTATTATTTTGATGGGGGATTATTACAGGGAAATTATATCATAATGGCTGACCCTGATACTCTAATGTACCCGAATGCAATCCCTACTTATTACATGTCAACACACAGGTGGGATTTAGCAGAAGTAGTTAATGCCGGCTGTTATGATGAGATATCATCTGCAAATATTTCTATAGTTAGCTTACCGCCATTGACCGGAACATCAGACCTTTCGGGCACAATGCAAGCTGCTGTAAAAAAAGCCGATCCGGTTCCCGGGGTAAATATATCATTAGAGCAGGTGCCCGGGAGCGTTGTTGCATCGGATAAAACTGACAACGATGGCAACTTTTCGTTTACCAATGTACCTCAGGGAAATTTTACTCTTCGCGTAAGCATACCCGGAATGGAAATGACATCAACTTATAATATTGACCTGACTTCTGATGATTCTACTATTGCAGGGCTTGATTTCGCAGTGGGAGATTCAACAATTATTGCCACCGGTCCCGGATCTACAGGAAAAGAAATAATCATTGCCAATTTGTTCAATATCAAAATTTACCCAAATCCATATAAGGAATTCACAACTTTTGAATATACCCTGGAAAAAGAGAATAGTGTAACCATTGAGGTGTATAATATGTTGGGTGAGTTAGTTTTCAGCGAGCAGGAAAAAGGACAGGCAGCCGGAACCTATAAGACAAGATTCAGCGCCAAAGAGTTGGGAGAAGCACCGGGAGTATATACCGCAAAAATAAAGGTAGGCAATAACGTGTATTCAACTTCGCTTCTGGAGCTTAGATAGGTATAGAGATAACATAAATTTTGTAAAAACGCCTTCTTTGGAGGCGTTTTTTATTTGTTCATATAGACAAAACAGGTTCTTTTTATATTTAACTCAACTCTAAATAATTTCTTTTTTTAATCAAATTACAAAGTTATGTTCTTATTTTAGCAAGCTATAAATACTGCGAATAGTGAAACGTTTATTTTATATATCATTGGTTTTTCTGCTTTTTTCCGGAGGAATATTGTCTCTGAAAACATCTTTTTCGCAAACCTACAATTTTGATAACTTTTCGGTGGAAGATGGTTTGGTGCAAACCCAGGTTCTTTCAATATGCCAGGACAGCAAAGGATACATCTGGTTCGGGACGAATAGTGGGGGAATAAGCATCTATGACGGCAATAAATTCAGCTCTCTTACTAAATCAGACGGATTGGTGGATAATGTTGTATACTCTATTATTGAGGGAAAAAACGGCAAAATGTTCATTGGCACTACAGGTGGTTTAAGTGTATATGACGGACATGGTTTCACAAATTATACGGAAACTGATGGGCTTCCGGATAATATGGTATTTGCTGTGCTGGAAGATGCGGAAAACAATATCGTTTGGCTTGCTACCACAAAAGGTATTGCAAAACTTGTAGAAGGAAAGATAGAAATGTTTGACGGAGGCCCGGCACTGAATGATGTTCACGTATTTACTCTATATAAAGATAAGGAAGGCAATATTTGGTTTGGTACTGTAAATAAGGGAGCTATTAAATATGATGGGAAGAGTTTTACTGTTTTTAATACCGAAAAAGGACTGACCCATTCTTTTGTATGGACAATTATTGAGGATAAGGATGGCAATATTTGGGTTGGAACTATAAAAGGTCTTAACATCATAAACAAAAATAATAAAGTAGAGGAAATAAGGATAAATCAAGCAGAATCTCAACGGACAATCACATCTTCAACATTATCAAAAGACGGAGATCTTTGGTTTGGAACTAAAGTGGGGGCTGTTTTCTATGATGGCAGTACGTTCAAAAATTACAGGGAGCAAAACGGGCTTAGTACTAATGATATATGGTCAATAATGCAAGACAGGGAGGGCAATATATGGTTTGGAACTATGGGAAAGGGAGTTGTTAAATTCAGGTATAAAGGAGAAGTGTTTAAAAATTATAGCCGGAAGGATTCCCTTCCTAATGATATGATTCATGTCATTTTTGAAGACAGTAAAGGGGATTATTGGCTTGGTTCCGAATCAGGCATTGCCAAGATGACAAACGGGCAAATTAAGGTATTTACCAGAAAGAACGAGGATAATATTAATCTGGGAATTGCCACTAATACATATTCCGTTGCAGAAGACCGTTCGGGAAATCTGTGGTTTGCAACAAGAGGTAGTGGCTTGTTCAGATATGATGGTTCTGATTTCAAAAAATACACCATAAATGATGGATTGAATGATAATCTTGTCTATTCTATTCTGATTGACAACAAAGGAACAATGTGGTTTGGTACTGCAAAAGGGGTATCAAAAATGGAGAATGGTGAAATATCTGAATTTGGAGAGATAACAAAAATAAATATTTGGACAATATTCCAGGATAAAGAAAATAATTATTGGTTTGCCACTGAAAAAGGTGCATCAAAATATGACGGTACGAGCATGCAGTATTTTACCGGCAAAGACGGTTTTGTTGATGATAGGGTGCTGACAGTTTTGCAGGATAACCAGGGATATTATTGGTTTGCAACCGATGAAGGTGTATTCTGCTACGATTCAAAAAAATTCAAAAAAATCAGTCAGGATGACGGATTGAGCTTCAATAAAATTTACCTGCTGGTGATGGACAGGAATGGAGACCTGTGGATAGGAACAACCAAGGGCCTGGACAAATTAGATGTGGAAGCTTATCATTCAAGGAATGAGATTAAACTAATCCATTATGGCAAAGATGAGGGCTTTATCGGTTTGGAGTGTAATAGTAATGCCGGCTATAGGGACAGTAAGGGACATTTGTGGTTTGGTACGGCAAAAGGGGTAACCATCTTTAATCCCGATTTGGAGACAACCAATACAGAGGAGCCATTAACAAGCATTACCAATATCCGCCTGGAATTTGAGGATTTTGATTGGACAGAATTTTACGATACGATTGACCTGGTAACGAAACTACCCGTGAACCTTACACTTCCCCACAATAAAAATCACCTTACGTTCGATTATATCGGTGTGAGCATGACCATTCCAAAAAAGGTGAAATATCAGTACAAACTGGTTCCGTTAGAAGATTATTGGCTACATGCAACCGATAAAAATGAAGCCGTTTATTCTCATATTCCTCCGGGGGAATATACATTTATGGTAAAGGCGATGAATAATGACGGGCTTTGGAACAAGCAGCCGGTAGAGTTTCTTTTCAGGGTCCTGCCTCCCTGGTATCAAACGTGGTGGTTTTACACGCTTTGTGTTGTAGTTGCATTTGCCGGTGTTTATTCTTTTATAACAATAAGAATGCGTAATCTTCAAAAACAGAAAAGAGTGCTGGAGGAGAAAGTGCTTAAAAGAACAGCAGAATTAAGGAAAGAAAAGGAAAAAGTGGAGCAGAGTAATATAGAAATTAGTAAAAAGAACAAGATCATTGAGACAAAGAACAAAGACATCACCGATAGTATCGCTTACGCCAAGCGCATACAAGAGGCAATTCTTCCCTTGGACAATGAAAGATTGCGGCATTTTCCAGAATCATTTATTCTTTTTAAACCTAAGGATATTGTAAGTGGTGATTTTTATTGGCTTACTAAAAAGGATGAAATTGCAATCATAGCAGCAGCGGATTGTACAGGACACGGGGTTCCGGGTGCATTTATGTCAATGATCGGCAATTCACTATTAAATGAAATAGTAATTGAAAAAGGTAATACCAAACCGGCAAAGATATTAGATGCTATGAAAGAGGGTATTATCAATGCCTTGAAGCAAAAGGGCGAATCCGGTGAACAAAAAGATGGGATGGATATTGGGCTACTCGCTTTGAATTATTCAAAAAATACTGCTGAGTTTGCCGGGGCATACAACTCCTTGCTCCTGGCAAGAAAAGGCGAGCTGGAAGAAATAAAAGCTGATCGTATGCCCATAGGAATTTTCGAGGATGATGGCGGAAAAAGATTTACTAATCAACTTATTGAACTCCAAAAAGGAGATACCCTTTACATTTTTTCTGATGGATATACAGACCAGTTTGGGGGTCATAAAGGGAAAAAATTTAGGAGCAATCGATTTAAACAACTGATTCTTGACATACAACCCATGAGTATGGATGATCAAAAGGCATGTTTAGATAAAACAATAGAAGACTGGAAAGCTCACAATGACCAGGAAGGCAACATTTACGAGCAGTTGGATGATATATTGGTGATAGGTGTCAGGGTTTGATTCGATGGAATGTTGGAATGTTGGAAAGATGGAATATTGGAAAGATGGAGTGTTGGAATGATGATTAATGTAATTTAAAGTTTAAATGAAACGGTTAACCTTCCTAATATTCATTGTACCAATGCTTGCTTTGGGACAAGAAAAACGTGGATACATTGACGAAAATGGATGGAAACAAGGAGTTTTCAAGGAATATTATTCTAATGGAAATGTAGAATTTATTCGAACATATAGAAATGATACTTTAAATGGCTTTTTAGGGTGTTATCACAAAGATGGCAGCAAGAAAAGTGAAGAATACCGAAGAAATGGAGAAATAGATAGTATTTGCATTGAATACTACTATGGAAGCAATATAGTGGAAAAGAAAAGTTTTTATAAATCGGCAAAAAAAAATGGTGAATTTATTTACTATTATGAAAGCGGGAAGATCAGTTACAATGCAACTTTTCAAAATGACACTTTAGTTGGTAATGAAACCTATTTCTTTGAAAATGGAAAAATTCAAGCTTCAGGAAACCGAAGAAATGGAACATGGAAAGCTTATTGTTCCAATGGACAATTAACATTAGAACAAAAATTCAGAAATAGCAGATTAGTTGGTGAAACAAAACTATATGCTGATGACGGTAAATTATTGATTCCAACTTTTATTAAAGAGAAAGAAATTAAATCAGACACTTCAATTATTAATGAAACAGACTTAAAAGTGTTCATCTTATTTGACCAGTACAACAAAAAAGACAGATTACTTAAATTTAGAGAATCTTTGTTCTATGGTGCAAAAGTTTGTAAAAAAGAAAATTTAATAATACAGATAGGCAGAGAAATTTTTATTGTAAAAAGAAATGGAGTAGAAATTCATGAAACTTTAGAGGTGAATTGTGAGAATGAAATTGAAACCAAAAAGTATGGTATTAACAGAGAGGTCAAGGAATTACCAAGTGGTAAAAGGGATGTCAAATACGTAAATGAAAAAATAATTCATAAGATTGGATTGGGAAATCTGGAAGTAGAAAGAAAACGATTGAAATGTGATGATACCGGGACAAATCCTATAACAATTTATAGAAACGGAAAAAAATTAGAATTCAAAGAAATTGATAACTTGCAATTCTTTGAATTTGACACGGATTCAAACGGGAAAAATGAACTATATGTATTAACATATCGAAGCTGTAGCGGTCTTTTGAGAATTTATAAAATAGATGAATAAAAGAAAAAATATTAATCGTGGATTTAAGAAACTTCGGGTGTGGCAGGATGCCGTTACACTATATGTTTTAGCTTGTAAAATATTATCTAAATTTCCGTTTGAACTAAAAAAGGCAGCTGCTAACAGTATTGATGCGTCACACAGCATTTCGCGAAATATAGCGGAGGGGAATTGTAGAAGAAGTATTAAGGAATATTTAAATTATCTGAATATATCACTTGCATCATGTGGTGAATTTCATTCTTCTTATTGTAGCTTTTATCAGGCAAAACAAATCACAGAAGATGAATTCGAACAACTTGATGAACTGCATTATAAAGTTGAGAACCAACTGCTAAAACTTATTGAATCGCTACAAAAGAAACAGAAAATTGGAGATTGGGAGGATACTTTTTATCAGAGTTAATTCCACTGTTCCAACATTCCATCATTCCATCATTCCATCTTTCCATCTTTCCATTATTCCATCATTCCAATATTCCATCATTCCAATATTCCAATATTCCAATTAGGTTGTGGCTTGTAGGGCTTATAATGTATAAAATTGCGTTTTTATTGCAAGTAAGCTCCGCCATCACACCGGCCATTCCCTCGGCTTATCATAGCCCTTAATTTTAGCATATTCCCTTGCCTGGTGCATGAACGCCTCAAGCCGTGTTTCAATACCGGTATCGTCCTGGCCATCATAAGCAATATTTTCCCATGGAATATTATCGTGGTCTTTTCTAAAGACATGGGAAACCGACTCTATGAGTGTCCCGGGCAAGCACGAAAAGGGCAGGATATTAACAATGCCCGAGATCCCTGTATTAGTGAGACCCGCTGCAGACCCGATCGCAATTGCAGGGTCTCCATCGTAATCTTTATGGACATAAGGCCCGCATAGGTCAAGCATCTCTTTTACGGGGATTTCCCTCTCCAATTCAGCAGCATCTCCAATTGCATTATGATACTTTTTGGCTGAGACGCTCTGTGAGAATTGCTGGGTTTTTGACTTAAAGAGCCCTTTTATATCCCTTTTCCATATACTGTCCCTTGTATAGCGGTAGGTTGAATAGGAAATCCATTCAGCAAAAGGCGCAATAAGCGTTTCAGCGCCCATCTCTTCAAGCTTCTGTACAAGAAAACCGCTGCAGTATGGATTATCCCGCATAAATATCTCACCCACAATAGAAACAACGGGTTTTCTTATACCATTGGCAACTTTAATTCCCTTAAATGCCTTTGCTGCCTGTTTAAGAACTTCTGCAAGGTCCTTAGTGCCTCTCTCAACAGAGGATATCACCTCTTGAAGCCAGTGTTGATATACCCTGTCGGTCTCTCCTTTAACAACTTCGTAAGGTCTTCTCTCCTGCAGTAATTTGCGAAGCAGGTCAATCGCAACAAAACCCTTCCATGCACCAAAGCGGAATTTCGTTCCTTTACCACCTGAAATATCTTCGTAAGAATTTTCGTCACTGGGAGAAATAAGATTAACATCATGAAAACCAGCCCGGTTAAAAATTATCTTCTGCAGTTTATTATATTGACCAAAACGGCAGGGTCCATTGTGGTCTGGCATGAAAAAACTTACTTTCTTAGGGTCGCAACCCGGTTCCATCAGCTTTTTCAGAAAACTGCCTGTTGTGCATATCATAGGGAAACACTCCCTGGATGAGGTGTATTTTCTGCCAAGTTCAATATCTGTTTCATCCTGTTTGGGTAAAACCTCCGCATGGATACCGCAACTTCGGCATGCGGCAGCCATAGCATACCCGCCATCGCACATATAGGGGACATAAAGCACTCTGTCTGCAGTAGGCGCGGAAAGCAATTTGCCCGGGCGATAGATCTTTTCTTTTTCTATATTAACCTTCCGGTATCCTTTAAGACTGTCAAGAAAAGCTTCGCACCTGGTGAGCATACCCGCATCAGCGCTGTGTTCATCAACTTCGATCTGAAGATATGGCTTTCCACGCATCTCTTCACGCACATAATGGGAAAGGAAGGAATCAGGACCGCACTTGAAATTACCGAGATAAACAGCATGAAGACGGGCATCCTTGGCTATTATTCGTGAGCCGGAAATTATTTTCTGCCCGTTTGGCCAATACATCTTGGTGTAGTTATTAAAAATATACTCGTTATCAAGTGGAAGAAAATCAACCGGTATGGGAAGAACATCCAGGTTGATCAGCTTTTCAGCGAGGCGAAGATTTAACTCCGGATCACCGGTATTGTATGGCCTGCCAAGAATAACAAGCGCCTCCTTGTCCTGCGGGAGATCGTTCAGCGCCTCTTGTCCCCTGATCTCAACAGCTCTCTCAAAGGCATCTTGTGCCTCGTCTGCTGACCTTATTGCTTTTACTACTTTTGATTTGGAAATACCGAATTTTTCACTCATAAAGCGGGAGAGCTCTTTGTTCAGCATTCTGCCGGTATAACGAAAATGAAGTGTCGGGATCAGGAGCTTTTCTTTATCTTTATTATCTGCGAGAGCCGCACGTATCATAAACGGATATGATTGTATCCATGGGCAGTTACAGTTACTTGTAGGATTATTCTTAGCTGCTTTTTGATTAACTATAAAGGGGGTAAAGACATAATCAACATTTTTCTTTAACAGGTCATGAACATGTCCATGCATGATCTCCACCGGCAAGCACGTCTCGGTAGCCAGTAGTTCAAGCGATTTTGCGACCATCGGGCGGTCGGTAGGGGATGACAGGACGACATGAAAGCCCAGTTCACGGAAGAAAGTGCGCCAAAAAGGAAATTGCTGGTAAAAGATAGAGAGTCCGCGCGTGATACCAATAGTTATCCTGTTATTTTTTGCCTCCTTTTCATAGTCACCTAAAAGCAGCTTCAGGCGTTCTTCAAAAAGATTTGGAATATCCTTTCCTTTGCCCTTCCGCTCTTTTATCTCGAATTTTTCGCAACGCCCTCCATAAAAAAGAGATTTTTTGCTTCCTTCGATCTTTACTCTCCGTATTTCACACCGGTTAGAGCATGGTTCTTTTTTGTCATTAAACTTTGCCTTACATGTGAATTTATCTATTGAAAATGATGTTTTACTTATATTAAAGGTTTTAAATCGCGTTTTTGCACCAATTTCGTTATTCATCTTGTCTCTGGCGAGCATTGCTACACCAATAGCTCCGGTAACATCAAAATGAGGTGGTACGATTACCGGTTTCCCAAGGATTTTTTCAAAAGCGGCAACAACTGCCTTGTTGTTGGTTACACCCCCCTGAAAGAAAATTTTATTTCCAATACGCTTGTCGCCTACAACCTTCTGTAAATAATTTTGAACTATTGAGTATGCCAGCCCGCCAACCAGGTCTTCTTTAGGAACACCTTTTTGCTGGTGTGAGTTAAGATCAGATTCCATAAAGACCGTACATCTGTCACCGAGCCGTACCGGCTTCTGTGCGTTAAGAGCCATCTTGCCGAACTCTTCTTTAATGTTTATCTTAAGCTTTTCTGCCTGCTCTTCCAAAAAGGAGCCGGTTCCTGCCGCACAAACCTTGTTCATCTCGAAATCTACGACAACACCGCTTTCAACACTTATATACTTTGAATCCTGTCCCCCGATCTCAAAAATGGTATCAACTGATTGGTCATAATAAATAGTAGCTGTAGCTTGTGCGGTGATCTCATTTTGGATGATGTCGGCACCGATGAAATCTCCTGTCAGGTAACGACCCGAGCCTGTTGTCCCGGCAGCTTTTACTTCTACTTTATCCCCAACCTCTTCATAGATCTCGGATAAGCCACTTTGTATTGCATCAAGGGGTTTGCTTGCTGTTGGCAGATACCTTCGTGCAACCACATTGTTCTCATCATCAATTAAAACCACGTTGGTGCTAAGGGAGCCGACATCGAGACCGAGGTAAACACCGAGTTTCTCACTTCCGTTCCATTTAAGGACTATATTATCCGGATACCTGTTACCGGACAATTTCAGCGGTTCCAGGTGAGAGCTGTCAGGTTTTTCATTAGTAAGATAAATATTAAGCTCTTTCAATCCCTTAAAAGGTTTTTCTGCCCCGGGAGGATGGTCGAGGATGTGAAACAGAGCGCCAATAGCGCCCATTGAGGCATGGTATTTCGGAATTATTAGATCGTCTTCCTTCAGGTTAAGGATTTCCCTGAAAGCACGAACCACACCGGCATTGGCAGCAACCCCTCCCTGGAAGATCACTGGTTTGGCAAGCTCTTTACCACGAGCCATAATGCTCTTAAAATTACGGGCTACCGCAAAACACAAGCCGGCTACAATATCATGAACAGGTGTGGCAATCTGCTGGAGATGGATCATATCACTTTTGGCAAACACACTGCACCTTCCGGCAATGTGTGGCGGGTTTTCCGATTTAAGGGCTAATTCGCCAAATTCATTTTCAATTGACACACCAATTCTTTTTGCCTGCTGGTCAAGGAAAGAGCCGGTGCCGGCTGCACAAAGGGTGTTCATAGCGAAATCAGACAAGCTGGATTTATGATCGACCTCTTTTCCTTCCATAAGTATGAGCTTGGAGTCCTCTCCACCTATTTCAATGACCGAATTGGCTTTGGGATATAAAACAGCTACGGAAGAGGATTGGGCAATTATCTCATTCACAAAATGACCCCCGATAAACTCTGCCGCAAGCTTGCCCCCGGTGCCGGTTATGGCTGTAATACCAATCTTTTCCGTCCCGTGTGACTCTATGATCTCTGAAAGGATATCTTTTAAAACAAGAAATGGCTTGCCGTGACAATAATTATAGCGATTCTCAACTATGTTCCTGTCTTTATCAATCAGTACCGTGTTGATTGATATAGAGCCGATATCTAATCCTAAATGTAACTTCATCTCTTTTTTCTAATAATTTTTAAAGTATTTGCTTTTTTGCAATTAACAATCAGGTTCTGGGCTCTGGGTTCTGGTGTTGTGGTTTTTTACACAACCCCAAAATCAGCACATACCTCCCAGCACACAGTAACCAGCAACATTATCTTATTTATATTTAACTCAATTCAATATAAATTCTTTTTTCAACTTACAAAGATAATATT
This sequence comes from Bacteroidota bacterium, assembly GCA_043811005.1. Classification (GTDB taxonomy): domain Bacteria; phylum Bacteroidota; class Bacteroidia; order NORP154; family NORP154; genus JBDRNO01. Next base: position 65,834 of record JBDRNO010000145.1, read on the forward strand.
GTTTACTGATAAATATTTTGTAAAGGAATATAAATCGGGTTATATTTGCACCTTCTTTCAAAGGGCGGTTAGCTCAGTTGGTTCAGACCCTCCCGATCCGCCAGCTGGCGGATCGGGAGGGTCTGAGGTTGTTGAAGAAGATAGAATATTATGGGCGCTTAGCTCAGCTGGTTCAGAGCACCTGCCTTACAAGCAGGGGGTCACAAGTTCGAATCTTGTAGCGCCCACCTTCCATTTCTCCTAGTCAGGCATCACCTTGTTTTGCAGAAGGTAGGTGTACCCTATGTTTTGCAACAACTGCAAAGCAGGTATCTGCGAGATGTGGTTTTCTTTGAAAGATAGGGGTTTCATTTGTTTTCGTTATTGTTTCCCTCCTGGGAGGGGTTAGGGGTGGGTTCCCTACCCGGCACCCCCCCCTATGTTCAATTATCCAATTTTCAATAGTTCTTAAAACATTGGTCATCTCTTTTTTTACTTCCCTATCATCAAATCTCAAAAATCTAACTCCAAGAGATTCCAACCTTTTCTGTCTTTTTACATCTGCTTTTTTCACTTCTTCTTTATCATGGCTACAGCCATCTATTTCTATTGCCAACATGAGGTCTTTGCAATAAAAGGCTACGATAAAATGATCTATTGGTCTTTGGCGGTCAAAATCGTAGCCCGGCATTTTCTTTTGTTTCAGTTCATTCCACAGCAATACTTCCGATAAGGTCATGTTTTTTCTAAGCTGCTTTGCTCTTTCTTTTAGTATGGGGTTGTATGGTATTATTTTTCTTTTCATTTTTTCCTGTTTTTTCGGGAGGGGTTATTACCCACCCCTAAATCCCCTCCCGGGAGGGGACTTTTCGTTGTTGCTTCCATTGTTGTCAATTAGTGTTTAATATTCTCTATCCAGCATTTTTCTTGAACTCACTGACTCCTCTTAATAATCTTCCGCAGAATCTTCTCTTCACCCACCTCAATTATTATGTCCTTTTTTATACGAATAACCCGTAACACGCAACAATAAGCAAATAGAATTTTAGTTATTAACTGTTTTTACAAGCGAAATAGTTACTGCTAAGGAATTTACACCCCTAATATCATAATCAAGACAGAAATAATACCGAGAAAGAACCCGGTGTAAATTTGAGCGGGGCAATGAGCATTTAGCTTTAATCGTGAAAACCCGATAAACCCCGCACAAAGGATTAATAGCATAATAACAGCGCTAATATCCACCATAAATCGCTGTGAGATACCGATCATTGCCCCAAGCACCCCCCCGATACCTATCATATGCATGCTTATCTTCCATCTTAAATTTATTATAAAAGCAATAATAATTGATAATATAGCGCCCAGAATTAACATATAAACTATAGGTGGTAATGGTATTTGTTTTAAAAAAAAGTACGCAAAGCAATAATAAACAATTGCCAGCACGTAAGGGAATTTCCTTTCTTTAATCGTCTCCAGGTTCAAACTTCGAATCGTTCCTTTTTTCATCAAAAAGATTGCGTTTATAACTGGCAAGAGAATGGTAAAAATAAATACAACCAGATATACTATTTTTTTTGATAAAGGAGGAACAGAGTATGTTAAGTAAGTATCGGTGTTAAAGACTAGATAAAGCCCAAAAATTGGCATTATCAAAGGATGAAAAAGGAATGAAATGACTTTAGCGAATTTAGTCATTGGTGGATTGTGGAGTTAGTAAATCAACTAATTAATTGTATCGGAATTTTTATTTTTTAAACAAATTACGCAGCTATGTTCTCACAATTCTTTTCTAAGCCGTGCAACAGGAATGTTGAGCTGTTCACGGTATTTAGCAATTGTTCTCCGTGCTATGTTATATCCTTTTTCTTTAAGGATTTTGGTTAACTTTTCATCAGCTAACGGCTTCTTTTTATATTCAGCAGCGATACAGTCTTCGAGTATCTTTTTAATTTCTCTTGTAGAAACCTCCTCCCCACTATCAGTTTGCAGGGATTCGGAAAAAAAGGTTTTTAATAAGAATGTGCCAAAAGGGGTTTGAACGTATTTACTATTTGCAACCCTTGAAATTGTTGAAATATCAAGATTAACCATTTCGGCAATGTCTTTCAGTATCATTGGCTTAAGCTTTGTATCATCCCCATCTTGGAAATATTCTTTTTGATAATTTATTATTGCTGCCATTGTCTTGATGAGCGTTTCCTGTCTTTGTTTAATAGCATCAATAAACCATTTAGCAGCATCAAGCTTTTGCTTAACAAACATTAAAGTTTCTTTTTGTTTTTTATCTGGCTTGCCCTTTTTGTTTATATGATCCATCAGCATACTGGAATAGCTTTTGCTCACTCTTAATTCCGGGGCATTAGAGGAGTTTAAGCTCAGATCAAGCGCTCCGTCATTATTTACAATTGTAAAATCAGGAACAATATACTGAATTGGCTTTTGGCTTTCTGCCAATGAATTTCCGGGTTTGGGGTTTAGTTTTAATATCTCATCTATTGCGTTTTTTAATTTTTCGAGACTGATATTCAGCTTTACGGTTATTTTATCATAATGTTTTTTAGTAAACTCGATAAAATGTTTGTCAATAATTTGCATTGCTGTTTTACCGGCTTCGTTATGTGGGGCTTTTCTTTTTAGTTGTATTCGCAAACATTCTCTCAAATCTCTTGCACCAACACCAGGCGGGTCAAAATCCTGAATGATCTCAAGTAATGATAGCAATTCGTCTTCAGTAGTAGCAATATTTTGAGAAAAAGCCATGTCGTCAACAATTGCGGATAAATGACGCCTCAGATAACCGTCATCATCAATGCTGCCTATCAGGTGCAACGCTTTTGCATATTGATCTTCATCTAAAATTTGCAATCCAAGCTGGCTTATAAGCAATTCGTGAAAGGTCATACTAACAGCGAAAGGAATTGTCTTGTTTTCTTCATCTCTACCGGCATTTTTTGCAGTTAATTTATAAGATGGGATATCATCATCATCCAAATAGTCAGTTAAATCAAATTCATCATCATTGTTTTTGCTTTCTTCTTGCAATTCCCCATCTTCGGTATAATCAAAATCTTCTGTATCATCAGATGAATCGTCCTGTACTTTTTCATCATCTTCATCACTTCCTTCTTCAAGAGTGGGATTGTTCTCGATCTCTTCCTTTATTCTTTGTTCAAGCGCCACAGTAGGTATCTGGAGCAATTTCATCAACTGAATTTGCTGGGGAGACAGCTTTTGCTGCAGCTTTTGTTGTAGCTTTTGCTTTAGCATCATGCAAAAAAATTAATAGCTTTGCAAGTTATTAAAACATTTAAAAAGACACAAAAATATGCAAATTAAAGATTTTTATAAATACGAAAGGAAACAAATAACAGTAAAGGGCTGGGTAGCCAACAAAAGAACAGGCAAGGGTATTGTATTTATTATTCTGAGAGACGGCAGCGGCTTTGCTCAATGTGTTGTCAGTGAAGACAATGTTAGCAGTGAGTTATTTGAGAATGCAAGGATATTGACACAGGAATCATCAGTTGAATTGACAGGGAAAGTGGTAAAAGACGAAAGGCAGGTTGGGGGCTATGAATTACATGTTGATGACTTGAAAATTATTTCTATTGCTGATGAATACCCTATCTCAAAAAAATCTCACGGTGTTGAGTTCCTGGCTGATAACCGTCATTTATGGCTGCGCTCCAGGCGGCAATGGGCAATTATGCGTATCCGCAACCAGATCATCTTTTCCATTCATAAATTTTTCCAGGGGCAAGGATTTGTGCAGATGGATTCACCAATATTTACAGGTAATGCTTGTGAAGGCACGAGCGACCTGTTTGAGACCGAATATTTTGACCGTCCTGCCTATTTAGCACAATCAGGACAGCTTTACGGAGAGGCAATGGCAATGGCAATGGGCAAGATATATACCTTTGGTCCAACCTTCCGTGCCGAGAAATCCAAAACCCGCAGGCATCTGACAGAATTCTGGATGATAGAGCCTGAGATGGCATTTTATGACAATGACCAAAATATGGATTTAATAGAAGAATTCATAAAAAAAATAGTGAAGGATGTATTAAAAAACTGCAATAACGAACTCGATATCATTGAAAGAGATAGGTGCATGCTTGAGAAGGCGTTACAGGATTTTCCCCGGATCACTTATGATGAAGCCGTTAAAATAATGAAAGGAGAGAAAGATGTTGAAGGGCAGAACGCAATAGCCACATTAGAAAAAGACCTAAAAAACACACTGGATAAAATTGAGATGATAAAAGCGGAAATAGATGAAAGGGAGAATAAAATCAAAATGCCCGGTATTAAAAAAGGAGAGAGGAATTTTATTCAAAATAAAATAGACCAGTTAAAAAACGAGATCAAAGAACACGAAGAAGATACGCGCAACATACCCCAATGGATAGAATCGGCAAAAAGCTTTAAATACGGAAATGACTTTGGCGGTTCAGACGAGACCGTGCTTACACGGTTATTTGAGACACCCATAATGGTTTATAACTGGCCATTAGGGATAAAAGCATTCTACATGAAGCAGGATGAAACAGACAGCAAGCTCGTTAAAGGAGTTGATGTTATGGCTCCTGAAGGTTATGGCGAAATTATAGGGGGCGGTGAAAGAGAAGACAATAAAGAATTATTAATTGAGAAGATCAAGGAGCATAAATTGCCAATGAAAGCATTTGAGTGGTACCTGGATCTGCGGAGATTCGGATCTGTTCCACATACCGGATTTGGTTTGGGTCTTGAGCGCCTTGTCGCATGGATATGCAAACTGCCGCACGTAAGGGAAACCATTCCTTTTCCAAGGTGGTATGGTAGGTTGTTGCCTTAAGTGTCTACATTAATTTAAATACTACGATTTGAATTAAAACCGCTTTTAGCCTACGCTGACCGAAGTCAGCTTCGGCTGACGCAGGTCAGCAGGAAATAAATTTTACTAAACTTGATACAAGTAGGCAATTGACAGCAGGGCTTCGGTGAGCTCAGCCGAACCGCAGTATGCAATTTGTTGTTTTTTTTACCAACTGCATACTGTCAACTTGTTTTTTAACACCAATAAAATTATTGATCCCGAGATGTATCAGGATTGGTAAGTTTTAATTTTGATGTTTGAATCCACCAGGGGATTAGTCATATGGAAATTAGAACAGAACTATTATTATTAATGCGATTGACCTGATCAAGACCTCTCTATCCCTATACCCCTATACCTCTTCACCCGGCTTAGTAGCTTTCCTGTTCAAACGGAACCTCAACCAAATCTGCATATTCTTCTCCAGCACCCAGCAACATTCTCTTTTATTTATACTTAACTCAATTTCATATTATTCAATTGGTCAAACATGGATTTTAATCCTTCATGTTTTCGCAAAGTTAATTACAGATTTGTAAATGTTATGAAGTTTCCCCCATTTTCTTTAACAAGACAGGGAATTAAATCCTTATACCAATTACAAGAATATCATCAATTTGCTTATAATCACCTTTCCAATCCTCCAAAGCTTTTTCTAACGCTTTTTTCTGTTGCTGCATATCCAGGTCATAGATATCCAGCAGAAGTTGCTGAAATCTTTTTTTGCCGAATTTTTCTTTGTCGTTTTTGTTATACTGGTCTATATAGCCGTCTGAAAAGAGGTAAATAGCCGTTCCTTTTTCAACGGAGATTGCGTGATTGGTGAAAGTACGCCCGGCTCCTTTTTCTTTATTAAATGTCCTGCCGCCAATGGAGAGAATGTCGGGTTTAACAACCACCCCTCCTCCGCCCCCTCCCCGGAAGGGAGTGGAAACCTTCTGTACAGTATCATCCGTTCCCGAACCGTTGAAGGAGCCCCCTTCGGGATTAACATCATCAAAAGGGATAGCTTCTTCCGGCCACTCTTTACGGTTTGGATTGATAATATACAACGGATTTTTCGCTCCGGCATATTCAAGAGTGTAGACTTCCGAAGTTTCTAAAACTTCGGAAGTCTTATCATCCAGAGCTCCCCCTCTCCCTCTCCTTCGACTTCGCTCAGGATAAAGGAGAGGGAGTTGGGGGGTGAGGCTGCATATCGCCACATCCATTCCGTCCCTGGCTTCAATATTATCTTTACGTTGATGCAGGGAGGTAATAATCCCTGTATGCAGGTGTTTTAATATCTCTGCCGGTTCAATGATGTGCTTTTCATTGACGATCTCGTTCAGCAAGGTGTTGCCGATCATTGACATAAATGCACCGGGTACCCCATGTCCTGTGCAGTCAATGGCGGCTATTAAAACACAACCAGCCCCTCCCCGATACGCTCTTTCCTCGCTACGGGGCAGGCCTAAATCCCCCTTTTCCAAGGGGGACTTTAGCTTGGTAAACCAATAAAAGTCACCGGAAACGATATCCCTGGGCTTGAAAAAGATAAAAAAATCAGGAAGATACTTTTTGATCTCTTCTTCCTTAACCAGTATCGCTTGCTGGATATTTTGTGCATAGTTGATGCTGTCAATGATGTTGTTCTTCTGTTTGGTTATTTCTCTTTCTGCATTTTTGTTTCCTGATAAGCCGGAAGCGGGTGTAGAGGATAAATGCAAACACGAGCAGTAGGGCAAAGCCCGCTATAAATGAATTACGTACTGTTTTCTGTTTTTTCATCTCTGCCGCCTGGAGCGCCTTGTCCTTGTTGAGCAGTTCTATCTCCTTTTCTTTCGTCTCAATCTCATGCCTGGTTGACATTTCGCTCATCTTCTTAATGACCTCAGAGTTCAAAAGGGAGTCTTTCATTGCGATATACAATTTGTAATATTCCAATGCGTTTGATTTGTCATTGAGCAATTCATAAGCTTGTGATAAGTTATGATAAACTTTTTTTATAAAATATCTAAAGTCAAGCTCCCTGAATAATTTAAGAGACCGTTCCAGGTAAGCAATGGCTAAATTATATGAGCCCTGTTTTAAGTAAACACTGCCAATATCTAGAAAATTCGTTGCAATGCTTTCTTTATCATTTATTTCCTCAGCATAATCCAGTGCTTTTGACAGGTAATCCAATGCCTCCGGGTATTTCTCAAACTTAATATGGACTTCCCCGATGCTGTTAAGACAGTTAGAAATATTGTTCTTATCATCAAGTTCCCGTGCCAGGTCAAGGGATTTAAATAAGTATTCTATTGCTAATTGAAAATCTCCTTTATGGCTGTAGATCAAACCGATGTTGTTAAATCCGAGCACTTTCCCCTCTTTTTCTTGTTGATCGTCTAACATCTCGTAAATTTCAATTGTTTTAAAGTAGTATTTCAGGGCTTCATCATATTGACCCTGGTTATCATATAAGTATCCTATATTGTTCAAACAACCCCCTATCATGTTATTATCATTCAACTCTTCATATATCTTCAACGCTATTAAATAATGGTCAAGGGATTGGGCATCGTTACCCTGGGTTGAATATGCCGATCCCAAATTGAAATAATTTACTGCAATGCCGGCTTGATAATTAAGCTTTTCAGCAAGCGCCAATGCTTTCTTGCTGTAATAAATGGCTTTTTCATTATTTATGGTAGAATACAAATACTCTGAGCAGAATAAACCTAAAACATTCACTTTATTAGTGTCTTCCTTAGCTGTTTCGAGTTCTTTTAACAAACTATCAAGATATGCTTGATTTTCCTGAGAAAAGATAATGTTAACAGAAAATACGATTTCAAAAAATACAAGAAAGAATATTATTGTAAATTTTTTCAAAAGTCAAAGTAATTAATTTTACTTAAATTTATGATTTCATTGGAATTTGAGGTAAAAAATGAGGAGTGGAAAAGAAAGGCGATAAATACTGAAAGATATTTTAAGTTTATGTTTTTAATTCTCTACTAAAACCAACTCAATAGGAACACTTATCATTTTTGCTAAATCATCCCCTGATTCCTTAATGTCCAAACACGTTTTATCATAATACCATTTAATCTTCAGGTCTATTTTATCCTTGAGTAACTCCTCTAATTTTATTAATATATCCAATACATATTTTGCAGAAGTGGAGTTAAAGTAATCAAATTTGAACTCAAATATTGTTTCTGTATAATTGCTATCATCAAGGCGGTCTTTTCTATTAGGTAATGCATGATAATATTTATCCAACCAATCAAGTATGGGTTTAAAGAACGTATTTGCATCTTCGGGTATTGATTCTCCTGATATTTCAAATTTGTTTTCAATTAAGTTCAACAGAACCCGTGGTGTAAACTCGGTAGGTTCAATCATTAATGGTTCAATAAAAGCGATTAATTCCATGGGTAACTTTGTCATTTTGATAAATTGCTCCCCGGAATTTTTCATGTCTTCATCCGGTTCATCATAATACCATTTAATCCGGAGGTTAATTTTATCCCTGATGAGCTTTTTTATCTTTTTAAATATTTCAAGAATATATTTTGCAGAAGTTGAATTAAAATATTCAAATTTAAACTCAAATACCACGCCTTTAGATTTGCCTTTGTAAGTTTTATCTCTCCAATACTGGTATGAATGATATTTATCTAACCATTCAAGTATCGGCATATAAAAATTTTGTGCATTCTCAGGCGTTGACTCTCCCGACATTTCAAATTTGTTATTATCAGGGTCAAACAAAACTTTTGGTGTAAATTCTGTTGCTTTAATATTCAGGGCTTTCATATTCTTTTATCGGAATTTCAAGATTTTTAATAAAATCTATTTTAACATTTATCCTTTTTGCCACCTTAACTGGTGGCCACCCGTTAGGTGTGGCATTTAATAATCAGGTTCTGGGTTCTGGGCACTGGGTTCTGGGTTGTTGGTTATTGGAAATTTAGTGCTCTATCAACCAAGAAACAACCGAGCAACCAAACAATTAAACAACCATGCAATTTTCAACCAATCCGCAATTCTTAAAACCCACCACCCAGCCACCCTACCGGGCAATGTCATTAAGTTAAGCAATTAAAATGTAAAATTTAGAATTACGAGTTTAGAATGTGGAATTATTAAGGATGAATAACACATGTGTAATATGGGAAATTCAAAATTCTACATTCAATATTCGATATTCATTATTCA
>JBDRNO010000146.1:0-4385 GCA_043811005.1 Bacteroidota bacterium
TATCATTGCTGTTTTGAGTTAAATTGCCTTTTTCTTCATTTTTAGCAGAATCTGTAAAAAAAGAAGTTTGGCAAGATGAATCATTATTAATTGTAAAACCGGCTGCAATCAATAAAATAATAGTTAGTTTTTTCATTTTTATAATTGATTTGTAAACAAATTTTGAATTTTATATCTTTGTACTTGCATAAATAGCGCATATTTAGTATAAAATCTAAAAAAATATTATATTAAGCGTTTTTGATATTTTCTATTTGTTAGTTTAAATTTTTAATAACTCATAATTTTTTATAATGGAGCAATTAATAGTAAATATAGATAAACTTTCAAATGCAGAGTTACTAATGAGTCTGCTAAAAGAACTTAATTTTGTTAAATCTGCAAGCAGGATAAAAAACAAAGTTATCCCCCAAAAACTTCCTGTAAGTAGATTTAAAAGCAAGGAAGAATTTTGGGAAACATTTGGCACAGGAAAGAATACTAATATTGATATAAAATATATAAAAGAAAACGCATGGCGGAAAATCAGGCAGTAATTCTTGATAGTAACATAATCATAGAATTGTATAAAGGGAATAAACGCATACGTAAGCGATGCGAAAGTATTGGTGAGCAATCTCTGTATATTAGCGAAATATCTGTTGCGGAAATTTATTTTGGAGCGTTGAATAAAAAAGAGGTTACCCTCATTCAAAAACATCTTGATAAATTTCCATGGATACCTGTAAATGAAAATATCTCTAACATTTTTACCAATTTGATGATTGAATATAGTCTGAGTCATAAACCTTATATTGGAGATATGCTGATTGCTGCAACTGCTATATATTACGATATTCATCTTTATACTCTGAATATTAAGGATTTTAAATTCATTAATGGATTAAAGTTGTATTGACTATTGTCTCCCTACGCTTCACTTATGTTCAGCTTCGGCAGGTAAAAATGACTATCGTATCAAAGTAATATTCCCCTGCCTGATTATCTCCCCATCATTTGCTTCAAGATAATATACAAAAACAGCAGGGTCCATTGGCTTACCCCTGAAAGAGCCATCCCATCCAGGGATGATTTTCCCATTTAGCCCGTTAGTAACTTCCTTTGCCTCATAAACTTTTTCGCCCCACCTATCAAATACAATAAATTTTATATTTTTTATCCCTTTTCCATAAATATAATAGACATCATTTTCCCCGTCATTATTGGGTGAAAAGATATCAGGAATATCTATCCCTACATCATCTATAACTACAATAAGCACAGAGTCTGTATTTGTACATCCGTTCGCATCAGTTCCGGAAACATAATAAACTGTTGTTCCTGCCGGAGTTGAAACAGGATTGGAACTGGCAGGATTGCTAAGCCCTTCGGGAGAGTACCAGTAATAAGATATTCCCCCGCTAACATTTAAAGTTACACTTTCACCCTGTATGATAGTTATTGTATCTTCAGCTATACTAATTATTGATAATGGGTTGACAATTACCATTACCGAATCTGCTTCTGTTAAATCACAACCGGTATTTGATGCAATAACGGTATAGGTAGTAGTGATCAATGGACTGATAGTAATTGAGGGGGTGGTATCTCCTGTGTTCCACAGGTAAGTGTTTCCTCCTGAAGCGGTCAGGGTAGTATTATCTCCGATGCAAATTGCAGTTATTCCTGTAATGACTGCTGTTGGTGGCGGATATACTGATAACGTGGTAACAATCACACTATCACAACCATATACTGATAACAATGTATCGTAATAAGTTCCTGGTATGGTTTGATACGCACCACCTGCCCATAAGCTGTCACCCTGGCAGATACTAGTGTCAATGGTTGTGCTTAATGTTGGAAGTATGGTCAGGTTGGTGGTGATTATACTGTCGCAACCATTGGCAGCGGTTGTGATATCGTAATAAGTTCCTGCAATGTTCTGCCAGGCACCATCAAGGAACACACTGTCGTTATCGCAGATTGTCTGAGAGACAGGAGTATTAAATACCGGGTTGACGGTAAGTGTTGTTGCTATTACACTATCACACCAGTTAGTTGCAGTTAGTGTATCATAATAAATACCTTGGGTGTTTTGCCATGCTCCCTCAAGAAACACACTGTCGTTGTCGCAGATGGTGTCTAAAACCGGAGTATTGTATGTAAGATTGATAATTATTTCTAAGGTATCATTTGCAGTACAATTATTACTATCGGTTATAGTAACAATATAATTTATATTTACTATTGGTGATGCGGTTGGATTGGCTGATGTGGAATCATCTAATGCAACCGTGGGTGTCCAGATATATGTATAAGGAGGCGTGCTACCAGATGCTGTTGGCGATCCGCCTATAACTATACTCCCTCCCGGGCAAAGAGTATCATCAATTCCTGCATCGGCAATTAAAGCAGTTGGTTGGGTTATAGTCACTGATGCAAAGCCGGAACAACCATTATTGTCTGTAACAGTCGTAATGTATGTTCCAGCAGGTAAGCCGGTTGCAGTGGAGTCAGTCTGAGAGCCGGGATCATCCCAAGCGTAAGTGTATGGGAGTGTTCCTCCGGAAGGTGTTACCGTTGTCAATCCTGAAGAATCACTATAACAGGTTATATTTGTGGCCTGGGTAATGGTAGCCGTAGGACCTCCAATCTCGTTTATGTTAATACTAACCGAATCAATACAGTTAAGTGAATCGGAGACAGTAACTGTATATATTCCAGCAGATAAGCTATCAGCTATTGTATCTGTTTGAGATAAGGGATCATTCCATGAATAGGTATATGGTGGCATACCACCTGATGTAATTGCTGTTGCAGTTCCATTGTTCAAGCCACAGGTAGCATCAGCAGTATCAATTATGCTTAAAACTAATGCCGCTGGTTGTGTTATGTTAACTGAGTCCTGAGCTGTACATCCATTGGCATCGGTTACAATAATTGTATGTGTCCCAGGTGACAAGCCGGTTGCTGTGTCGTTTGTACTTCCTGAAGGTGTCCAGCTATATGTGTACGGTGCAGTTCCTCCGCCAGCCGTAACCACAGCCCATCCGTCATCAGCTCCGTTGCAGGTTATGTTTGAACTATCAGGTATATTGGTGGTTAATACTGACGGTTCGCTGATCACAACAGAATCCTGTGCTGTACAACCGTTGATATCGGTTACAATTATGGTATGCGTTCCTACTGTCAAGCCGGTTGCTGTGTCGTTAGCGCTTCCGGAAGGCGTCCAGCTATAGGTGTATGGTGCAGTTCCTCCACCAGTCGAAACAACAGCCCATCCGTCAGTAGCACCGCTGCAGGTTATGTTTGAGCTATCAGTGATATTGGCAGTAAGATCACAAGAAGCGCACAATTCATTTTCAATAGTGGCAGGAGCACCTGTTATTGTTGCAGGAGTATTAACCACTCCTCCGGAGTTGATCAGCACTCCGGATACAGTAGCGGTTGCAGGTGTTCCAACAACTGTTGCTGTGTTTGACTGCATACAGGGGGCATTTCCATTAGAATCGGTCTTGATCAAATACAAATCATCGCTTCCTGATGAAAAAGGACCTGCCTCAAATCCAGTGGAAATAATATACCCACCGTCTGTAGTTTGCTTAACTGTATTGCCCTTGTCTTCACCTGCATCGCCAAAAGTTCTTGTCCATAGCGTATCACCATTTGCATCGGTTTTTATTAAATAAACATCATAACTTCCCGCTCCAAAGCTAGTTGTCCAGCCGGTCATAATATATCCTAAGTCAGTAGTTTGCTGAACCGAATAAATACAGTCAGTGCCTGTTCCTCCATAAGTTTTTGACCATGAAATGTTCCCTGCAGATGTTATCTTTATCAGATAACAATCCCAATCACCTCCGCTAAAGCTCCACGATGCTCCGCCAATTATATATCCGCCATCACTGGTTTGCTGAACTGAGGCAGCTTCATCCCCGCTTGTTCCACCAAGAACTTTAGTCCAGGAAATATTCCCGCTGCCATCGGTCTTAATAACATAAAAACTCGTAATCCCTGCTCCATAAGACTCAGTCCTACCAACCATAATAAATCCCCCATCAGTAGTTTGCTGTACTGAATAAGCAAAATTACTCCCGCTATCTGACCCTCCGAAGGATTTTGTCCATGCAATATTTCCAATACTATCCGTACGGATTAGATAAATACAATTACCCCCTGTTCCTGTTATATAACTGCTGTTTCTTCCTGCAATAATATACCCCCCATCTGAAGTTTGCTGGATGAAGTAAGGATGGTCTTCACCACTGCCTCCATAAGTCTTCGTCCATTCTATCGGCGGAGCTACAACAGATTGACCCAATGCCTGTTTAATATCTAAAATTGGGAAAAACAATAAACTGCAAAGAAGTAAGAGCAGAACAATTCTCTCTTTCATTATATAA
>JBDRNO010000147.1:0-49340 GCA_043811005.1 Bacteroidota bacterium
TGTTAATTCCCACTTAAAACTGACCCACTAATCCCACTTAAAATTGACCCACCCATGTAACTAAAATTTGTTGTTTCTTGGTTAGTTCATATCCGTATTTACTAACCTTGAAAACAGCATAAAAATGATTACAATGGAAGACTGGGTCACCATCAGAAACCTTAAGAAGCGTAATTCCAAATTGGGGACACGTAAAATCGCTGATTTGATGAATGTCAGCAGGAATACGGTTAAGAATGCCCTGAAAAACAATAAGGAGCCGCAACCTACAAGAAATCGGAAAATTAATCCGGAAATTAAACCGTTTAAGGACTACATTTATGAGAAACTGGTTGTTAAGGGGTTTCAGGGCAGCCGTGTACTTGAGGAAATAATTTCCAAGGGGTATGAAGGATCGCGAAGCGCATTCTACCGATATATCGATACGGTGAAGCCGTCAAACAGCAGAACTTACCAACCTTATGAAACTGCACCGGGTGAGCAATCTCAGTTTGATTGGAGCCCTTATACAGTAACCATTGCCGGCACGCTTGTTAAGATTTTTGTATTTTCATATATAAACTCTTTCAGTAGGTACCGCATCTATGAAGGATCTTTATCTGAAACGCAAAGTAGTGTTTTTGAAGCTCTTGAGAACAGTTTGTTGCAATGTGGAGGTGTTGCTCAAAGAATTCAAACAGATAATGCGACTTGCTTGGTAACTAATGCATCCAGGAGCAATCTACAATGGAATAAACGCTATCTTCAGTTTTGCGGTCACATTGGGTTTACACCAACCCGTTCATTACCGGGTCATCCCTGGTCAAAAGGAAAAGTAGAACGTCCCTTTGATTATGTTGAAGAACATTTCATTAAAGGTAATCGGTTTACAAGCTTTCATGATTTTATTGATCGCCTTAAAGAATTTCAGGACAAGGTAAATAATAGAGTCCATTCCACTACCCGAAAACCTCCTGCAGAATTATTTGAACAGGAAAAAGATAGTTTACTGGAATTGCCTGCTGATCGCTATGTAGGCGTTAAGGAAGAAGTTCGCAAAGCCACAGCAGATTGCCTGATAAGTTTTGATGGAAATAAATACAGTATCCCTTACCTGTTTGCCTGCAAGGAGGTTTGGATAAAAGTATCCAGAGGTTACGAATTGAATATTTATTCTTCACAAAATAAGCTGATAGCCACCCATTGTCTGGTTCATGGCAAAGGGCAGGTTATCTTAAATAATGCACATTATAAAAACCACAATATAGAACGCGGCAATTGGGACAGAATGAGTAAGATGTTTGTGAAATTATTCCCTGACTATGATTGGTTCCTGGATAAGCTAAAAACACAAAAGAAGATAAACAAGAATTATCATTTAACCCACATCCTGAAAATCGCTAAATATTATCATCACCAGGATATGAAAAATGCTTTTTGCATAGCCAGAGATTATAACACCTATAATCATGTTTTTATCCGGGGATACATGGAACACCATGCGCAGATCATTGAGGATGTTCCCGAATTAACTCAAATAAACCCGGAACATTCATCATCTACTATATCCATAAAAAGGCCATTGGCTGAATATAATATTGTTAATCATAATAATTAACCCAATGAACACACAAGAAAAAATAAGGGCTTACTGTACCCAGCTTAGAATACCCAATATAGGTGAGAATTTTATAACCGAAGTGGAAAACGCTGCTAAAGCCAAGCTGTCTTATCAGGATTTTCTGCTGCGATTGCTCGAACAACAAGCGCTGACAAAAATAGATACCTCAATAAACAATGCTATTAAACGAGCGGGCTTCCCTGTGATCAAGCGGCTGGAAGAATTCGATTTTACCTTTCAGCCACAGATGGACGAAAAACTTATCAGAGAGCTGGCAAGTCTTCATTTTATTAAAGAAGCTAAAAACGTTGCCCTTCTTGGACCTCCGGGAGTAGGAAAAACACACCTGGCCATTAGCCTTGGCATTAAAGCTTGTCAGGCGAGAAAGCAGGTGTTGTTTTTCACTGCTGAACATCTTATGCAGGAAATGGCTGCCGCTGAAGTAAGTGGCTCGTTAAACAAGCTGCTGTTAAAACTTATAAAAGCTGATTTGCTGATTGTTGACGAGCTTGGATATATAGAGCTTTCTTCCAAAGCAGCCCGGTTATTCTTTAAGGTCATCAGCAAAAGATATGAGAATGGGTCGGTTATTATCACCTCGAACAAACCCTTTGATGAATGGGGCAAAATATTCCTTGATGATGTGCTTGCCAGTGCAATACTGGATAGGATACTACACCATTGCTATCCATTTTTTATTCAGGGCAAAAGTTACAGGATGAAAAACATGACGGAACAAAAAAAAGAAAAATCAAAAAATCAAATCATTAATAATGTCTAAATTTGAAACAAATAAGGTGGGTCAATTTTAGTGGGAAAAACGGGTCAAAATTAAATGGGATTTAACATATGGAATTGACAAGAATAAAAATTGAAGCTTCAAGTCCTCTTTTAACTGACGTAAGAATATTTTTATTTGATTTAGCAAAAGATAAGACAGCGAGTGTAAAATAAACTATGCCTAACAGCGGTAACAGATACACAACCCCCTCCTTCCAGAAAAATTGGCTCAATTTAAGCCCCGTACACAGGTGTGGATTTTTAATTAGAAATTATGATATTGAAAAATTAAAGGTCTTAATAATGCTTATTTTCCTCAAAAAACGTTCATTTCCAAATCAAAATAATCAAAACAAAAGAACAACTTTTCGTATATTTACCGGTCAACTTCGGATACAATCCTTAACGATATAGGCAAATTTTAATAATATGAGTGACAAGTTATTTGTGACCGGATTAGCACTTGGAATTGAGAATGAAGCATGCCCTTGCACAAACTACAATATAGAGTGGCTATTTAATTATCCTTCAACTCTTCTTTGGGCTAAAAAGATAATTGTAACTGAAAGCATTTGGAAAATAATAACACAAGCTAATTATGCACCAACTGTTTTGAATCAAAAAGAAGAAGCATTTGCAAAAGCTATTAAGCTCATTTTTGAAATTTTGTATTCAGAAGATATAATTGAAGTTGTCAACACTAAAGGGATTATTACAGAAGAAATCAGTGATTTAATTTACGCAGGAATAAAAACGGATATTGAGACACTTGCAAAAAGATATCCAAAATCATTTAAACTAGAGGATGATAGTAATTATTTCACATTAAAAAATGATATGTATTGTGTGCCAAAATTATGGACAGCATATGCAGGATTTATCTTGTCAAGGTATTTCAATGCAAATGGTTTATTTAATTCATTTGAGTTGAAATACTATGATTATAAATATCGATTAGGTGCAGACAGAGTTGATGAATTAAAAGGAAAATATCATGCTTTTCAGAATGTTCTTGAACTGAATTTGCCGAATTTACAAATTGGCCACGAATATTTGTATGACCATAAAAATGAGTGCAATAAATGTACTCGTGAACTTAAATGTAAAGATTCTTATTTGATTGACATTGAGAAAAATATAAATGCAATAATTCAAAAAAGAAACTATGATGAAATTCAACAGATTATTTCACTTTTAAACAAGATTTCGAAAAAGAGAGATTCTAATGATTTTGCGATTAATCCATTAGAATTTGCAAACGAATTTTCATCTGAAAAAAAGAAAATAAATAAAAAGGTAAAGTTGGTTTTTCCAAAAATTAAAAGGTGGACCAACCTAATAACTTTTGTTTCAATTCCTGTAGCATTAGGCGGACTTGTGACAGGCAACCCGTTTCTAGCAATTTCTGGTGGAATTGTTACTGGTATTGCAAAAGGATCGGAAGAACTAATTAAATATTTTGAGAATAAATATAATTGGATAAATTATTTGAATAAATAAAAGAAAATAAATCTGCTTATACCACGCGTTCAAAGCTAATAGTAGCCTTGCGGATAGCGCAACCGTTGTGGACAATATTTTAAAAGAATTTGAAAATGAATTATAGTCATTTTGATCCTGTGCAATTAAGCAAGTTCTTAACTACAGATTTGTTAAATATTTCTCATGATAGTCCTGGTATGTCAAATGACGAGTTGACAAGTAAAGATATTGCAAATAGTATAATAAAAAGGAGCATATGTGTATTCTCTGAGATAGATTTGTTTACTTCAGATGATAAATTATTATCAATTTTTGATGTAATGACATATCATCAAGAAAAAGGGAGATTATTATATGTACTGGAAAATAATGATACTCAAATAAAATCAAAAGTGAATTTAATAAGTTATGAATGTACAATAGAAGAGTTAGAATTATTGACAAATAATCTCGTGAAACTTTTTGGCCCAGACAGATTTGAACCATTTACAAATAATAGCATCTTCAATGAAACTGATATCAATTGGATTAATAAAAAGAAAAATTGGGGTTGTAGTCCAACAGAAGAATATCTTGGAAAAAGTGATGTAAAAGGAAGGAATTGGGAATATCTTGAAGGCAGTTTACAATATGAGTTGAATATTTATTACGAATTACATAAAAATCAAACTGAAACCGGAAATTGTTATTTAACATTAAATCATTATTTGTTAAATTATTGAAAATCATTGATGAAAAATCATGCTGCTCACAACATTAGTAACTAATCCACAACCCCCTCCTCCTCGAAAAATTGACTCAATTTAAACCCCCTACACCGGTGTAGATCTTTGATTAGAAATTATGATATTGAAAAATTAAAGGTCTTTATTAGGTTTATTTTTCTCAAAAAACGTTCATTTCTAAATCAAAAGAATCAAAACAAAAGAACAACTTTTCGTATATTTACCGCTCAACTTCGGATACAATCCTTAACGTTATGTTTTATTGGGGCGAAAATTAGAATCACATGAAAAACTGGTGTAAAGAGAAAAAATATTTTGGTCAAAAGAAAATTGAGGATCATTCTGATGAAAATAAGAATAGATTACATAACTTGACACAAAGATTTAATAGATGGCATGACAAACAAATTGCACTATTAACTTTCGGAATTAATTTATTTTTTACTATAGGAATTGCCTCAATAGGTTTTATATTAAATTATTTGGACACTAATTTGTTCCACAAAACACTTTTGTGTAATTATATTCTCGGGAAAACGGTTCTGTTAATCATTTTTATTTCCATAATCTTCGGGATAATAGCTCTAATTGTTAGATTAAATGATTTTAAAATAACAAAGAATGTTGTAAGATTTAAAAAACTAAAATATAATGTGGAACATAACTTGAAATATCAAAGTTGTGAAGAATATGATATCACAGAATTGAAAAAGAAAATAAAGAAATGTCAAAAACTCAGCTTAATATTAGGAGATATTACTTGGATCTTCTTCTATTTTCAAATTGGAATTTATTTATTAGCAATATTATTACTACTTATATATATTTAATGATTTAGCAAGAATGTTATACTTACCTATACATTATGATTTTTTTATTAAAATTTCATTGAGATATTTTTCTTTCCTCTTATTATTATTTTTTATTAATACAGGAACTGCTCAAAACCAAACAAAAATTGACTCGCTTGAGAATTTGCTGCAAACTGATATTGAGGATACTACAAGGGTGAATACCTTGAATGCGTTGGGTCAGGAGTTGATGTATCAAAATACGGACACTTCAATTTTTATTATCAGGTACGCATTAGAGCTTGCGGTTAAGAATGAGGATAAAAAAGGGCAAGCCAACGCATTTCGTTGTCTTGGAGTATGTAATGGAATAAAAGGCAACTATCTCAATACCCTGGACAATTTTCATAAAGCAATAAAAATATATAAAGAACTAAACGACAGAAAAGGCATCTCTGCCTCCCTCGGAAATATCGGAATTGTCTATAGGAAACAAGGCGATTACCTAAAAGCACTGAAATATTATTTCAAGGCGTTGGAAATTGCCGAAGAACTTGGAAACAAAAACACGATTGCAATAATGCTTGGCAACATCGGGAATGTCTATTTTAGTCAGGGCGATTACCCCAAAGCGTTGGAATATCATTTCAAGGCATTGGAAATTGCGGAAGAAATTGGGGATAAAAACGGTATTGCCAGACATTTAGGCAACATCGGAAATGTCTATAAAGATAATAGAGATTACCCAAAGGCATTGGAATACTATTTTAAAGCGCTGAAAAAGGCTGTAGAAATGGAGTATAAAGCACTACAGGCAAATACACTCAACAACATCGGAGTTGTCTATAAAGAACAAGTCGATTACCCTAAAGCGCTGGAATATCATTTCAAGGGATTGGAAATTGCGGAAGAAATTGGGTATAAAAACGGTATTGCCATACACCTCAACAACATCGGAGTTGTCTATAAAGAACAAGTCGATTACCCTAATGCGCTGGAATATTACTTCAAGGCATTGGTAATTACAGAAGAAATTGAGGATAAAAACGGTATTGCCAATCATTTAGGCAACATCGGTTCGCTTTACATAGAGCAAAAAAAATACTCCGAAGCCGAGCGCTACCTGATGCAGGCACTGGAGATTGCGGACAGCATTGGAGCTTTGAATTTAGTAATGGTATGGAACCAAAACCTCAGCAAACTCTATGAACAAACCGGTAGGCCAACCAAGGCATTGGAACACTACAAGCTTTACACGCAAGCAAAGGATTCCCTTTTCAACGAAGAAAAATCTAAAGAAATAGGCAAATTAGAAGCCGGCTATGAATACGAAAAACAAATGCTTGTACAAGAGAAAGAACACGAAAAACAACAAGCATTGTCAGAAGCCGAACTAAAACGACAAAGAATCATCGGCTACGCATTCATTGGTGGTTTTGGGCTTGTACTTGTTCTTGCTTTTGTAATATACCGCAGCTACCGACAAAAGAAAAAAGCCAATCAATTACTTGAAGAAAAGAACGAGATAATTGAAGAAAAGAACAAAGACATCACCGACAGCATCAGGTATGCACAAAACATACAGGAAGCTATATTACCAAAGGAAGCAGAAATAAGTAAATCATTGCCTAACCATTTCATTTATTTTCAACCAAGAGACATTGTAAGCGGAGATTTTTACTGGTTTACACGGAAAAATGGAAAAGTTTTTGTTGCTGCTTGCGATTGTACGGGACACGGTGTACCAGGGGCATTTGTTTCAATGATTGGAAACGATTTGCTAAACCAGATAATCATTGAAAAAGGAATAGAAAATCCGGGGGAAATATTAACAAATTTAAACAATGGTGTGAAATCCGTATTCACCCGGGAAGATTCAGAACAACAGGCAGAAGATGGAATGGATATGGCTTTATGTGTTTTTGACAATGACCTGAAAACACTTGAATTTGCCGGAGCCAAAAACACGCTACTCGTAATACAAAACGGTGAACTGATACAAATAAAAGGGGACATTAACCCAATAGGCGGAGTAACAGAAAAGAATTATCAATTTACCAATCATGAAATAGATATTCAAAATGGAAACACAATCTACATGGCCTCAGACGGCTATCAAGATCAGTTCGGTGGTCCAGCAGGAAAGAAATTCATGATTAAGCGTTTCAAAGAAAAACTCTTATCAATTCAGGACAAAGACATGAAAGAACAGAAAGAAATATTACATCAGTCAATCACGGACTGGAAAGGAGACCAGCCACAAGTAGACGACATTTGTGTAATTGGAATAAGAGTATAAAACGGAAGACAAAAACGGGAGAATTTTCGCCCCAACAAAACATAACATACCATAAACTCAATACTTCCCTAACGGTCGGTACTGCGTTTAGCGCAAACGTTGCATACCAGCTCTCCCCTCACCCTCGGGGAGGGGCTGATATACCAGGGTTTTCCCCATTCCTTTACCTATTTGTCTTAATTTTAACATTTATTTAATGGAGGTTGGTTTTTGGAGGAAGTACGACCCCACCCCGCCATGCCCTCCCCTTAGGCTTGCGGATGGCGGGATTCAGGATGACAATAGTTTTTAACGAACGTTAGTGTTATAGTATCTCTTTTAACAGACTCTGGGGAAGGTATTCGTCACACCACTAACCCCCAAAAAACAAAATTGTCATCCTGATCCGCCAGCTGGCGGAGAGGGATCTCCCGCTTGCCTACCGAAACCCTAGTGTAGGCAGGGCTAATAGTGACATCCCCGGCAAAAAACGTTCATCTCTAAATCAAAACAATCAAAACAAAAGAACAACTTTTACTCTCAAAATACATTGCTTATGGTTTGGTTATTAGCATTTGGTACAAACTTATTGAATGCTCATAAACTGTATTAACCTGAGTGAACCCGTATGAGATCATTATTAATTGTTATGACTATCGGTATGAATTTGCATTCTCATTTGTGATTTGATAAAATCATGCGGGTTTCGTATATTTACCCCTCAACTTCGGATACAATCCTTAATGTTGCGTGTAATGCCTTAGCACACCTAATGATTGCATTGTCAAACCAAATTGAATGAGTTTTCCTGAACCTAAAATCTTCTTGAACAGGAATCTATTTTAAATATATTTAAAGTATTCTGACATACAAGGTCTTGAAGGCTCTGTCTGACGAAATAATATAAATATATTTAAATATTATTGACATTGACAGTAATTTTGCATATTTTTGTTGCAATAATTTAAATATAATTAAAGTTTAGTAAGATGACTAAAAAAGAATTAGGCAAAAAAATAAAGGAAAGAAGGAAGGTTATGTCTATGCCACAGAACCAACTTGCAGACTATACAGGATTGTCAGTTGTCACTTTATCACAGATAGAGAGCGGAAAGGCAAACCCATCATTTGAGACTCTAAATGAGATTTTTCACTTCTTAAATCTTGAAATTTTAGTAGTAGTAAAAAAACGATAGATGAAGTTAAGAGTAATATATAAAGGGAAACACAATGCAGGAGTACTCTGGAGAGATGAATCCGGATATCATTTTGAGTATGAAGATGAATTCATATCAGATGAAAACACTTTTCCTATATCAGTGAATATGCCTAAATCTCAAAAAAGATATAACTCAGACAGATTATTTGCAAATTTTCAATCAATATTAAGTGAAGGATTCAACCGGGAATTACAATGCAAGGCATTAGGTATTGATACCAATGATGATTGGAGCCTGCTAATATATACGTGCGAAAAAGACACGATAGGTGCAATTACAATTGAAAAAACAGAAGAATAATGGCTAACTGTAACGGATGTTTAAAGGAGAATATTAATGGTTTTTGTTCAGCGTGTGAAACCAAATTATTTGACAGGTCTAAAATTTCCAGCCAACTTGAATTTAACTGGAATGATATTCAAGATAGGATTATGGGACAGCCTGCAGGATTTAGTATTTCAGGAGTACAAGCTAAAGGATTTATTGGAAGAGATAAAAATAATCTTTTAGCTCCAAATAGAGATGTTGAATCAATGTACATTATCAAGCCATTTTTAGATTCAAGGAGAACTTTATACAAAGATTCTCCGGCAAATGAACATTTGACTATGACCATGGCTTACCAATTGTTTAATATCTCAATAGCAAAATGCGGGTTAGTGAGATTCGCAGACGGTGAACCAGCTTACCTTACAAGAAGATTTGACAGGGATAAAGAAGGCAACGTACTGAGTCAGGAAGATTTTGTCTCTGTATTAAATGCTGCTCCAGGCATAAACGATCATGGACTTTATAAGTATAATTCGTTCACTTACGAAGATGTTGGAAATCGACTTAATCCCTCAGACCAGATAAGCTTCGTAAAAATTCTTGTTTTCAATTTCCTCACAGGCAATGGAGATGTTCACTTAAAAAACCTTTCCCTTTTGGAATCAGCTGATGGTGATATGTTATTGTCTCCTTCATATGATTTAATGAATACAAAACTTCACATCAATGACCCGAAAATAGCAATGAATTTGTTCAAAGAAATGGAGAGAACAAAACAAAATTTGCTAACTACCACATACGATTATAAAATTGCAGACTTCCTTAAATTAGGAAAAAGAATAGGAGTAAGAGACAGGATATTACTCTCAATAGTAAAAGAGTTTCGTGTAGCTAAAGCGGATATGCTTTTGTTTGTTGATAAATCATTTCTTTCTGGTGCTGGAAAGCTAAAGTATAAGGAAGTGGTAGAGCTGAACCATGGCCAATTATTCAACTATTGATAGAAACTATCCTGCGCGCAACACATCATCTGATCCATCCGCTTGTACTGAGTTTCACCGAAGTGCTTGTACTGAGTATTACCGAAGTGCTAGTCCCACGTTCATTAAAAAAATAATTATTTTTTAAGCTTATTGCTTGATTTTATTATATTTTTTCAAGTTATCCCTTTATTAAATCTTTTCTTTTTAAAGTTATATGTTTAATTTTAATTTGCAAGAAATTAAAAACGAAAGCTATCAAAAATCCACTTTATAATAAAATACCGGCATAAAGCCCAATTGGTATTCTTCTCTTACCGGGTTGTTAACCCCTGAGATATAAGTTAGCTTAAGAACATTTTTGTTTTTCAGGATGTTCACGAGGTCAAGCCCTATTTCGTGGGTGAACTTTTTGGTGTTTGCCTTAAAATTTATCTTTATGTCGGCTCTGAAATAGTCTCTGAATTGCAGGCTGTTTCTCAGGGAATCAACATATATTATCTCCCCGGCAATTTCAGTGGCGAGGGTGTCAACAGGCGCATAGCGCTTTCCTCCGGCTGAGGTGATCTTACAACCCAAGCCCAAAACGGTATTTTTCTTTTTCCCGAACCTGAATTTTTTGCTGCTTAGCAAGTTAACGGCATAATTGCCACCGAAATCCGTATCCCTTTCCACGCCATCACTGCCTTTATATTTTGATTCATACAGGGAAGCCGTGAGCATGAAGAAGTATGTTCTGCTAAAAAATTTCTCGAGCGTAAGCTCTATGCCGTAATTTTCCCCGGTTCCCGTATTTGCCAGCGTGTCGGGAAAAAACCGGTTAAACCCGCTCCCCTGGTTGAGAAGGGAAAAAGATGATGATCTGCTGCTTTCAACCGGAACATTGTACAATTGCTGGTAATATACCTCTGTTTTTATTCTCAGGTTATTACTTAGTGAATTGTCATAGGAAAGCACATAATGATTGCTGTTTATAAAACCCATTTCCGTATTATGAGCGGTTTGGCTTGCCGGAAAGTGGTAAAAATAAGTGTAGGTTGGCGGAAGCTGGCTATGCATGCCAAAGCCGAAGCTCAGTACCTGCCTGTGCCTGAGCTTCCATTCTATACCCAGGCGGGGTTCGGCAGGGGAGTAACTTTTATTGAGGGTAAAGTACTGGCTGTGTAAACCCGCATTGATGGTAATATCATCTGAGATCCTGTACTTCCATTGGAGGTAGGGTTGTATCAGATATGCCGTGCCAATGTGGTTCCACCTGTCCTCAAATTGATAAGTGGTTTCGTTGTAATTGCTGTCGAGAAAATTAAACCTGTACTGCTCGTCAAAGAACCCTGCTTTTATTGTATGCTTCCTGTTCAATTTCTTATTTACGTAAACCGATGCGGATATTTTGCTCTGTTTAAATGAATAGCCCAGCTTTGGCACCAATGAATCAATAACAAATACCGAGTCCGGCTGCAGCTCGATGTGGCGAAACACAAGTTCATGGTATGCTTGCTGTTCAGCATTGGAGGCGGAGATGGTCACCCGTGCAAAGGTTGTTGTATTAATTGCCATGGAATAGTTAATGCCTATAACGCCCATTGACGTTCCGAAATACTGGTCCCTGTCTTTGTCACCGTATATATCCCTTTCGGGCATCACCTGGTCGCTTACAATGATATCAATATCACTTTTCCCGCCTATTCCAAAAAGGGAGATATTACTGTTGTTTTTTATTGGAAAATTTACTTTGAATGACAGATCCTGGTATACTGGGATGGCGGTGGTTCCAATGTCTATGCCCAATGCACTGAACATAGATAATGTTGAATAACGGTAGGTTGCCAGGTATGAAGACCTGTTTTTTTTAGAGATAGGGCCTTCTGCCGTAAGCTCGGTTCCGAGGAAGCCGAATTGTCCTGTAAATTCGTGTTTTTCATCATTTCCGTTACGCATTCTCAAGTCAAACACACCTGCAATGCTGTTACCATATTCGGCAGGGAAAGCGCCTGTGATAAAATCCGAAGTAGCCAGTACTTTATTATTAAGAATGCTTACCGGCCCGCCGGTACTGCCGGGAATATCAAAGTGATTGGGATTGGGGATATTCACTCCTTCGAGCCGCCACAGCAAACCCATTGGTGTGTTGCCCCTGACCACGATATCATTTCTCGAATCATCGGCTCCCTGCACACCTGCAAAATTAGATGCCATACGGGCGGGGTCTGCCCTGCTTCCGGCATAACGTTCGGTTTCCTCAACTGAAAATGTTCGGGCGCTCACCGTGCTCATCTCATTCAATGCCGCGCCTTTGCCAGGTGTGGCGGCAACAACTACTTCCTGCATGGTTACAACGGATTCCTCCATTTCAAGAGGTATTATCACCTCCTTGCCAGTGTTCACGATCACATTGGGAATGACAATCTGCCTGTAGCCGAGAAAAGAAGCTACAATAGTGTATCTTCCAAGAGGGATATCTTCTATCCTGAAGTATCCGCCTATATCCGTTGCCGCGCCCTTAATTAAAGAAGAATCTATGTAAACGGCAACTGTTGCCCCCGGAAGGGTTATTTGGGAAACTTTATCTTTTACAGAGCCCCTGATGGTTTGGGTAATGTCCTGGGCGTAGGATTGCAGATTGAAAATAACCAAAAAGGTTAGTAAATATTTAAAGCGTGCAATTTTCATTTTTTAAATTTTGATAAAGAGGGAGAGCTGGTGTGGGCAAAGCCCGCAACCGCTCTCCCTCCACGTTTCTCCCAAAAACGTTGTCATTCCGAATGAAGTGGAGTGCAGCGGAATCCCTCGTTCCTCGGGATAAACTCCATGAGGAATCTGCCTATTGAATTAAGCGAATTTCCCTCATGAAGGATACAAAGCATCTCTCCGTTTCCCCACTTCTCCCACTCACAGTTTCAATAATATTGTTAAATCTATTAGCGTATAATGCGCTTAATTGATTTGGTGCAAATTTATTTCTCATTAACGATCTCAGAGTTCATGATCTCGGTTTGTTTTTGGATGGATGCTTTATGGATCAGCTTGTAGAGTTTTTTGGTGAATTCTTCGGTCAATCCCAGTGCTTTACCGAAATCGGGCCTGGTTCTTAATATCTTTTTCCAGCGTTTTATCTGTAATATGGTAATATTGTTATCCCGCTTGAATTCACCTATTTCCCTTACAACTTCCATTCTTTTGGACAGGGCATGCAGCAGGTCTTCATCAACCTTGTCTATTATTTCTCTCAATTCTTCCAGGCGGTTCTCAAAGATGATATTTTCAGAAGATGCTTTTCTGTATACCAGGTTTGATAAAAGTTCATCCAGTTGAGTTGGAGTGATCTGCTGCTGTGCATCACTTAAAGCGGCTTTGGGATTAATGTGAGTTTCAATCATCAATCCCGCCATGTCAAGGTCAAGCGCTTTTTGAGCAATTCTTTGCAAAAGTCTGGCGTCCCCGGAAATATGGCTTGGGTCACATATAACAAGCAGATCAGGGCATAATATCTTCAGCTCTATAGGTATCTCCCACATAGGAGCGTACCTGTATGGAGTTTTCTCAAAAGAGGAAAAACCCCTGTGAATTGCGATCAATTTCGTTATCCCTGCATGGTTAAATCTCTCCAATGCGCCTGCCCATAAGCTTAAATCCGGGTTAATGGGGTTTTTTACCATTACCGGGATGTCAACACCCTTTAAAGCATCTGCTATTTCCTGCACGTAAAATGGATTTACTGTTGTCCTGGCGCCTATCCACAGGATATCCACTTCATTCTTCAGCGCTTGTTCAAGGTGTTCTGTATTTGCCACTTCAATGGCGGTGAGCAACCCGGTTTCCTGCTTAACGGTTTTCAGCCATTCCAGTGCAATGCTTCCCACTCCTTCAAAATAATCAGGCCTTGTGCGTGGCTTCCATACCCCAGCCCGGAATATGCTGACCTTATCCAGCTTTGCAATCCCGGAAGCGGTCATTAAGAGCTGCTCTTCGGTTTCAGCGCTGCATGGCCCGGCAATGATCAATGGTAATTTTAGCCCGCTGATCCATTCTCCGGCAGGTTTGATATTTAATTCTAATTTGTTCAGGAATTATAAGTAAAATATTTAAGCTCTTAAAAATTATTTAAAGACAACATGTCATGATAATTTTGTTGATGTAAATAAATAAGTTGACAGTTGACAATATGCAGTTGACAAAAAAACAAATTGCTTACTGCATGCTGTCAATTGCCAACTTGTTTCAAATTATAAAATTTTTGATTTTGTTGACAAGTACTATTTAGCGAAACCTTCCTTATACTTTGTAGTATTTATAACTTTCCCTTCTTCTGAATATTCATTCCACTCCCCATCCTTTTTACCTTTCTTATAAAAACCCAATACTTTTAATTTGCCGCCATCATGGTATTCCTTGTATTCTCCTTCTTTTTCATTATTAACGGCATTGACTTCTGACTTTAACGAACCGGTTTTATAATATACTTTCTGTGGCCCTTCAAAAAAGTCGTTTTTATATGTGTACTCAACTGATATCTTTCCATCCTGGTAGTACCATTTTGCTATTCCGTCTTTTTTGTCATTCACGAAGCTTGTTTCTTCCTGTAATTTATTGCTTTCGTAATATATTTTTCTCACCCCGTTCAACTTCCCCTGTTCATAATTCATTTCTTTTTTGATCCTTCCACCTGAACTGAACTCTTTGTATTTACCATCCAACAGATTGTTATTGTAGTGTGCAATTGTTTTTACTATACCGTTTTTGTCAATATTCAGGAATACGCCATCTTTTACACCCTTTTTATAGGATTGAATTTCACTTACCATTTCGTTGTGATGATAGGTTATTATCGTGCTGTCGTTTGTTTCGCTCAATGAAGCCGTTGGGTTTTGTGAAAAGGCGATTAACGAAGCGCTTAAAGGGATAAGAATTAAAGCTGTCTTTTTCATTTTATATTTAATTGTTTAGAAATTTAAATTTTTTTAATGAATTTACGAAGTTATGTTCTTCAGAGGACAAAATTGGTAAATTTGAGAATACTTTACAAATGATCCTTTTTCTCACCATTCAACCACGATCTTTCCAATTGATCTTCTGCTTTCGAGGAAATTATGTGCATCTGCTATCTCCCTTACATTATATACCCCTCCAACATGTGGTTTTATCTCTCCTCTAATTGTTAAATCCACTACATTTTTAAAGCATCTCTGCATCACATGCGGATGGTTATCGGCAATACGTAGCATATTCACTCCTATTACTCCCTGTGATTTCATGAGCAGCCCTAACGGGTGAAGGAATCCATAGCTGAAGGCGAGCCTCAGATCAGACAATATGCCTCCTCTTCCACCTGACCGCTCAGCTGCTCCGTAACAAACCATTCGCCCTCCGGATGCAAGGATCTTTTTGCTTTTATTAAAAGTCGTGCCCCCTACCGAGTCAAATATCACATCCATTCCCTCACCTTTCCGGATTTTCATTATTTCACCTGCAAAATCCGATCTGCGGTAGTTGATGGGATGATTTACTCCCTGTTCCTTCAGGAATTCCAGTTTTTCATCCGACCCGGCAGTACCGTATATAATGCACCCCTTTCTTTTAGCCAGTTGAATAATAGCTATTCCTACGCCACCTGCGGCTGCATGGACAAGTACACGGTCGCCCTCATCCAGGTTCACCATTTCATAAGCACAATAATAGGCGGTACAGTACTGTGTGGCTAAAGCAACCGCAACTCCGTTTTCCATTTCTTCCGGAATTATAACAAGAGCCCGGTGGTCTGTTACAGCATATCCGGCATATCCTCCGAAACGAGTAAAAGCCACTACTCTTTGACCTGCGGAGAAGTTGTTAACGTCCTTGCCAACCTGCTCAATCTTTCCCACAACCTCATATCCCAGCACGCAGGGTATTGGCGGAGCATCCTTGTAAAGCCCTTTCCTTGCCATGACATCGGCATAGTTCAGCCCGAAAGCGTCAACTTTTATCAAGACGTTATTGTCTGAAAGTGTTGGCTCGGGAACCTCTTTGGTCTCAAAAGCCCTGCCGGCTTTGCCATATTTTATAAGAGTTATTGCTTTCATAAGGAAGTTAAAATAGGCTAATATGGAAGTAAAAAAGCATTTTTAATTATGTCTCATTAAATTATAAATATAATCACTTTTTCCCCTCTACAACGATCACAATCTCTCCCTTTATGATTTTGTTTTTATAGTTTTCTATTAACTCCTTTAATGTTCCTCTCTGTGTCTCTTCAAATATTTTCGTCAATTCACGTGAGATTGATGCACGCCTCTCCTCACCGAAACATTCGGAAAATTGTGTCAGGGTTTTTATTAACCTGTGGGGAGACTCATAAAAGATGATTGTTCGTTTTTCACCTGTTAGTTCTTCCAGCCGTTTCCGTCTGCCTTTCTTATGAGGCAGGAATCCTTCAAAGCAAAAACGGTCGGATGGCAAGCCGGAATTTACAAGTGCGGGAACAAATGCCGTTGCTCCAGGCAGGCATTCGATCTCAATCCCTGCCTTGATGCTTTCTCTCACCAACAAGAAACCCGGGTCTGAGATACCCGGAGTGCCTCCGTCAGTGACCAATGCAATGGTTTCTCCTCCCACGATCCGCTGCGCAATTTGTTTTACGGTCTTGTGTTCATTGAACAGGTGATGAGATGCCATCTTTGTGTCAATACCGTAATTCTTCAGTAATCTCCCGGTATGGCGTGTGTCTTCTGCGAGGATAAGATTTGCCTCTTTTAAAATGCGCAATGCACGAAGCGTAATGTCTTCGAGGTTGCCAATTGGGGTAGGGACTAAATATAGTTTTGACATGGGTTGATTTATTGTATCTGAATTTTAATTTCAAAAGGTCTCCACAAAGTCCACCAGCAATCTGAAAACATCTTCAAATTCTGTTAACGGGAGGGTTTCTGCTTTGTCATACACATCGTGATATGCCTTAATGCCTCCCATTGTATAAATAAAAAACGCTTTTATTCTCCTTTCAGAAAAGTGATAATGATCGCTGTTGGCGGCTTTGCCTCTTTTTTTTATTTCTACAAGGTATTGTTTTTGTTTATTAATATCAACCAGGGTGTTAAACTCATCTTCAAGCACAGCGCCATTAACAATTGTTACTCCTTCATCACCTGTTCCCATGAGATCCATATTTATTAAGAATTTGATTTTACTCAACGGGAACAATGGATTATTTGTATAATACTCTGAGCCGAGTAAATTAACCTCTTCTGCACCAAAGGCGATAAATACAATTGAATATTTTGTTGGATTTTCAGCATAATGCCTTGCTAAATTCAGGAGCATTGCTGTGCCGCTGGCATTATCATTAGCGCCTGGGAACCAGGTGTCTTTTCCAATTCTCCCCAAATGGTCATAATGAGCTGAGAACACAATGAATGAATCAGGAATTTGAGCGCCTTCAACAAAACCGATCACGTTTTGTGTTGTGTCATTTTCAAGAAATTGGTTCTCAATATTAATATTGATTGATTTGGAATCGCGTGATATATTCTTTCTGAGTATTTCAATAACAGGAAGTTTTTCGGTTTTCTGGGACAACCCCCAGGTAAGATTATCGCTGATCACAACAATTCCTTTTGCATTAAAGGAAAATATCGTTGCCTGGAACAGCTTCAACTCTTCACCCTTCTCGATTTCCGATTTATCAATTACTATAAATTTGAATGCATCGCTTTTTTTAAGGAAACGGGCTAATTCTTTTTCCTCCATTAAGACCAGTTCATCAAACCAAAACAGGTTAAAATTACCCAAATAACTCTTTGAATAAGGAGCTACGAGGTAATCAACTCCGGGTTTCAGTATATTTTTATCTATCAGAATTTCCATTTCACCCGGGAAAGTATTAACCGGGAGGGTAAACTCTTGCAAATAGCTATCACCAAATGGTTTAAGCCCATTTATTTTAAATCCGTCCTCAATGAACTTTGCAGCAATTTTATTTCCGCCATAAACATATCCTCTTCCATGCATACCTGGGGATGTGAGCGTATCAATAACGCTTTTGGCATAATCGAGGTCCTGGGCTGTACAATAACACGAAAATACTGTGAATACAAAATGAAGCAGATGTTTTTTCAAGAGGAAATTCATAATTTTGATACGCCAAAACTATAGAGGTTTAATCCTTACCGGATTTACATGAATCTTCTTTCAACCAAATTCAGGAAGGCAGTGATAGTGTCATCTTCCTCATTCCAGTTATATTTTTCCTTCAGTTCACTGTCAATATGGGCTTTTGCCTCTGCTAAGTCCTTACATTTATTTAAAAGATCAATTGAATTGCCATAGTCTTCCTTATTACCATTAAATAATTCATTGATAAACAAAAATCTTTCGTTAACACCTATTGCTGTTTTCAGGTCACTGATAGGCGTTTTTTCCAGTTTGCCACCTATGGTCTGTACATCTTGTTTTTTGGCAACCTCTTCATGAAGTGTCTTTGTATCTACGGAGAACAGGTCTATTTGAGGTTTTTTTTCAGGTTCGTGATTTTCTATAACGGCTTCCTGTTCATTTTTTTCGTCTTCTTCAGAAATAATATCTTCTGTTAGTGATGGTTGTTCCTGCGGTTCATCATCCACATCCTTTCCCGTCTTTTCTGTTTCAACCAGTGTTTCAACATGCTTGTCTTGCAAGTTCAAATAATTGAGAACAACTGATTTTTCATAAAGTTCCCTGGTGTCTGACAAAATTAAATCCAATTCCTCTTGAGGAATAGGGGTTTCACTATTATTTATTTTCTTTGAGTGTTCCAGGATCTTTTCAATCAGATTGGAAATCTGTTGCTTGATATCTTTAATTTCCATAATTTATTTTTTTAATAAATTTGCGAAGCTATGTTTTTCATATAACGAATTTCAATGTTTTGTATTGAAAATGTTATATGTTTGTATGAATATACAAAGTAACAGAAAAACGATAAATGTTCATAGAAAATACATCAGATCAATTCCAGGAGGGTCATATTCGTGCCGTACGCAGCGGCTGGATAGAAGTGATATGCGGGTCAATGTTCTCCGGCAAGACCGAAGAGCTTATCCGCAGGTTGAAAAGGGCAAATTATGCCAGGCAGAAAGTTATGATCTTTAAACCCAGGGTTGATAACCGTTATGACCAGGAAAAGGTGGTTTCACATGACGCCAATGAGATACCATCAACGCCGGTACCTGTTTCCTCTGATATTCTTCAGCTTGCTGTAAATATTGATGTTGTAGGCATTGACGAAGCACAGTTTTTTAATGATGAGTTGGTTAATGTTTGCAACCATCTCGCCAACAAAGGTATTCGCGTTATAGTAGCAGGATTGGATATGGATTACCTGGGAAAGCCGTTCGGACCCATTCCCCATTTACTAACTACGGCAGAGTATGTAACAAAAGTTCATGCAATATGTGTGAAATGCGGCAATTTAGCCAATTATTCCCACCGTATAACAACTGAGGAAACACTTGTAGTTCTTGGAGAAAGCGAATCTTATGAGCCGCTATGCAGGGATTGTTTTTCCGGGCTGTATCCGTCTGTAATGGAAGGGCAGAAAGCTAAAGGAATTTAGGCGCTTGCTGTTTACAAAAGACCAACATATTGGCTATAATTTGTTGGTGTTAATAGACAAGTTGACAAATGACAGTAGGCAGTTGGCAAAATATAAATTGTTTATGGAATTAAAATAATAGTATTATAAAACTTAGTGTAGCTTTGTGTCTTACTGCCTTGTGGCATCTTTTTTAAAACTGAATAGTACCCAAAAATCAAACCATGCCTTCCGATTACAAAATAAATGACATAGCAAAAATAGTTAATGGCAAACCGCTTATTAAAAACAAGGATGCTGTTATCAAGCACCTGCTTATTGACAGCAGGAGAGTCGTATCCCCTGAAAGTTCCCTGTTTTTTGCGATCAAAGGTGAAATTCATGACGGGCATCAATTTATCGGGGACCTTTATAAAAAAGGGGTGAGGAACTTTCTTGTTTCTTCGGTTTTTGACACACCCCCCGGCCCCCTCTTTTTAGAGGGGGAGAGCCGCCCCGCTAACACTCCCAACCAACAGAAGGAAGGGGAATTTTCCGAAGCAAATTTTATCCAGGTAAAAGACACAATGAATGCTTTGCATTTGTTGTGTGCACACAATCGGAAACACTTTGAAATCCCAGTGATTGGAATTGCGGGGAGCAACGGTAAAACCATTATCAAGGAGTGGCTTTACCAGTTACTTCGCGAGGATAAAAATATTGTCAGAAGCCCCAAAAGCTACAATTCGCAGACAGGAGTTCCTCTTTCCGTATGGCAAATAAGCCCCGAGCACGAATTCGGCATCTTTGAGGCAGGGATCTCCCGGTCTGGCGAAATGGAGAACCTGCAAAAAATAATTCAACCAACAATTGGAATATTTACAAATATTGGCGAAGCGCACAGTGAAGGATTTGATGATATCCGCCATAAGGTAAATGAGAAATTGAAATTGTTCTCTGATATTGATACCCTGATATATTGTAAAGATTACGATGAAATAAATGAAAACGTAACAAAATTTTGTTGTAGAGACGCCATGAATGGCGTCTCTACAACATTTACATGGTCAAAGAAAACAACCGCAGACCTGCAAATCACCAAGGTCACTAAAGATTCCAGCAAAACGGAAATACAGGGAATTTACAATAATGAATCCCTGAACATTAAGATACCATTCACCGATGATGCTTCCATAGAAAATGCCATTCATTGCTGGGCGTTCATGTTGCTCGAAAAATACCACAATAAGACAATTGTCAAAAGAATGCGATTGCTGAGCCCAGTGGCTATGCGTTTGGAATTGAAGGAAGGAATAAACAATTGCACTATTATCAACGACAGTTATAATTCCGATATCGGGTCATTGGAGATTGCCCTGGATTTTTTGAACCAGCAAAAACAACATTCTAAAAAGACGGTAGTATTATCCGATATTCTTCAAAGCGGCAAGGACGAGGAAAGTTTATATAAAAATGTTTCAGAACTATTGAGCAAAAAAAACATTGACAGGTTGATCGGCATCGGGGAGGCAATTTCGCGTCAGGCGGATCAATTCATTATAGGGGGAAGCTTTTACCCGTCAACTGCTGATTTCCTGACAAAGTACTCCAATTCTTTTTTCGGGGATGAGACCATCCTGTTAAAGGGCGCCCGTCCTTTCAGGTTTGAGAAGATAAGTAAAGTTTTGCAGCAAAAAGCGCATGAAACGATTTTAGAGATCAGTCTCAATGCCATTGTGCATAATCTCAATTATTTTCGCTCAATAATAAATCCCGGAACAAAAATAATGGCAATGGTAAAAGCATTTTCTTATGGAAGCGGGAGTTATGAAATAGCTAATGTCTTACAGTTTCACAATGTTGATTACCTGGCAGTTGCTTATGCTGATGAGGGGGTTGAACTGCGGAAAGCAGGGATAACAGTCCCTATTATGGTGATGAACCCCGAGAGGCAGAGCTACGATGCAATGATCAGCTACAAATTGGAGCCGGAGATATTTAATTTTCGTGTTTTAAGTCTGTTTGAAAAAGCTGTGGAGGAGAGTTCACTAATTAAAAGCCCCGAAGATGCCGTTCCTGTCCATATTAAGCTGGAAACGGGGATGCACCGGTTGGGCTTTGCCGAATGTGAACTGGATGAGTTGATTAACAGGATAAAGGGTATCAGGAACATCTACATAAAGTCAATTTTTTCACATCTTGCTGCCAGTGAAGAATCCGAACATGATGACTTCACCAAATCGCAGATCGAACAATTTACAAGATTGAGCGATATAATTATTTCCCGTTTTGATTATTCTATCTTTAGACATCTTTTGAATTCTGCCGGAGTTTCACGTTTCCCTGAAGCCCAATTTGATATGGTTCGATTAGGAATAGGATTATACGGTATTTTAAGCTGTAGAGACGCGATTAATCGCGTCTCTACCGAATTGCTAAATGTAAGCACATTAAAGAGCAGCATATCTCAGATAAAAGTTGTTCCTGCAAACGATACTATCGGTTATGGGAGAAAAGGAACTGCCCAAAGAGATATGAAAATCGCCATCGTACCCATCGGCTACGCTGACGGGCTGAGCAGAAAGCTGAGTAACGGAAAAGGCAAGATATTTGTCAATGGCAGGTTTGCACCTATTACAGGAGATATATGTATGGATATGTGTATGATCGATATTACTGATATTCCCGCAAATGAGGGTGATGAAGTGATCATTTTCGGCAAGGATTATCCGATCACAGAATTCGCCAAAGACATGGAGACTATACCTTATGAAGTTCTTACCAGTGTTTCGGGAAGGGTGAAGAGGGTTTATTACCAGGAATAACAGCCCCACCCCCGACCCATCCGACAGCTGGCGGAGAGGGGAGACCCTATGCGCAACACATCATCCTTTTATATTCTATATGATAATTATATTGTTAACAATAATTTTTCCTTTTAACAGATAATTTAAGCCAGGGCCTATTTCAACATACAACCATTTCAGCTTCAAACACAATAAAACAGGGATGTTTATAAAATAATTGATTTCATCCCCTTTAATTAAGTAAGTATTACTATACTGGGCTCCCCGGTCAATTATAAAAATACCCGATTGAAGGTAAAAAAAGGCTTGTTTTATTTCCTTTTTTATTGATATCCCACCACTTATTGATAATCTGTGACTTTTCGAAGGAGGGGCATACCAGTGATGAAAATATGTTGAAATTCCGGGCATAATTTTAACGCCTAACATCGTTTCTTTATTTTGAGCATATGAATTCCAAAAAATTGTAACCATATAACCCAAAACCAATAAGAATTGTTTTATGGACATAATTTATATTAAACGGCTATAATTGGTATTTGTTACAAAGACAGGCAAAAAATTTTAACAAAATGGATTTTTATTAATTTGTGTTTTTATATTTGCATTATGAGAATAATGATAAAAATTTTTCGATGCGTGATGCCGGGTGTTTCCACCCGGCAATTTATACTTAACAGAACAATAGTCCTAATTTTATTATTCCCGCTTCAGTTCATTTACACAACCTGTAATTTTTGTGCCGCTCAGGATCCCGCACAGGAAGATTCTCTCGGGAAATGGGTCGTATTTCATAAATCAAACTCACGGTTGCCGGGCAATAACATTACTGCGATCACACAAGATGAAAGCGGGAATATATGGGTTGGGATTTCGGGTAAACTTATGAAATTTGATGGCACAGAATGGAGCAATTTAAAGAAACCCGGTTCCTGGCGCTCCTCAGGTAAAATTACTTCAATTGCAATTGACAGATACCACAACCCATGGGTTGGAAATTCATCAGGGGGCATGGCAAATTTTGAGGAAACGGGCTGGTCAGTTATTAACGAAAAAAATTCTGACTTACCCGGTAATTCGGTGTCTGCAATTGCAATAGATGAAAAAGGCAATAAGTGGATCGGCACACAGGACAGCGGCTTGGTGAAATATAATGATACGTTGATCTTAATCTTTGAGGAACAGGACACAATACTGCCAAATAAAAATATTAATTCAATTGTCATAGACAGAGGTGGCAATATTTGGATGGGAACTAACAATGGTTTGGTGCAATTTGACGGAGATTCAACGTGGACGGTTTATAAAGGGAGTAGTTTAGGAGTTAATACTATTAATACAATAGCCATTGATAAAAACAAGAGCAAGTGGCTTGGATGCGGTTCAGCTAACAGCAAAAGTAATGGAGGGGTAGTGTTATTTTCTGCTCAAAGCGGATTTACGACAGAAGGAAAGGGTAAGTTACTGGCACATTATTCTGCATTTAATTCTCAATTGCCAAGCAATTATATCAGTTCTGTTACAATAGACAATAAAGGAGAAATCTGGATCGCAGCGAGAAATTGTCAATATGCCGATTTTAAAAGCGGTACAACTACATTCGTGAAGGGCGGCATTGCAAAATATGATAGTTCCGGCTGGATAAACCTCACTCCTTCATTTAGTCAGTTTCTAAAAACCACCCCTGTTTTACTTGTTAATCTTCCCGGTCTTGAAACAAAAGACCAGGCAATAAATAGTTGTCATAATATCAATGTGATATTTGTTGATATGAACGGGAACAAATGGCTCGGAACAGATAACGGGTTGTTTGTTTATAATGAAAAGGGAGTTATCCTTAAGTAATTAATGCAAGTTGCTACTTATTACTTTTTGTTAGGTAAAATATATAATTGCTAATAAAAAACTGTTGCTGGTTACTGGTTGCTGGTAGGGATTGCTTCCCTATAATATTATCGAAAAAACCAGAAGCCAGAAACCAGTAACCAGTAGCTATTTATTGAAAGCACAAAGGAAAGATTTTAATATGAGTTCATTAAAAACATTGAAATGGAGCGAAGCGGAATTCACGAACACCTTTAAAAATAAACAATATAGTGAGTAAATTCCGATACTATTAATGAGAGTTCGGAATTAAACATTTAGCAATCGAACAATCGAACAATCGAACAATGAAATATTTATTTTCACCTATAATAGGATTACTCTTCATCTTTTTATTGTTTCTTCCCCAGATACATGCACAATCAACTTCTTTAATGGATGTGAATTCATGGGCTTACCAGTTGCAAAATATAAACATCAACCAGGTTGTTAGCGATACTTCATTTGAATTAATTGTAATGGATTATTCGCAAGACGGCACAGATGACTTCAAATTCACTTCCCAGCAAATCACCCAGATCAAGAATAGCGGGGAAAAGGCAATTGCCTATATATCCATTGGCGAAGCGGAAGATTACCGTTATTACTGGCAAAGCTCATGGGAGACCACCCCTCCTTCATGGTTAGGGGATGAAAATCCCGATTGGCATGGAAATTATAAGGTCAGATTTTGGAATACGGCTTGGCAGAATATCATCTTTTCATATATTGATACCATTATAAGTCAAGGGTTTGATGGTATTTATATGGACATTATTGATGCTTATTATTACTGGCAGTTTGAAAATTCTGAAGAACCAATGGCTGATTCATTAATGGTGCAATTCGTCTTGAATATCCGTAACCATATTGATGGATTAACTTTAGACACATTTTATATTATACCTCAAAACGGAGAATTTGTCACTGAAGAAGGAAATGTTTCAGCAAGCTTTAAAGCAGTTTTTTTCAACACCATTAATGGTATAGGCGTGGAAGACGTTTTTTTTGAAGGTAATTTTGATGAAGACAATCCTTATAATCCCGATAACGATCGTATTTTACTGCTTCAGGAATATTTATCAAATGGCAAGCAGGTGTTTTCAATAGAATATCTGACACAGTCATCAAAAATTCAACAATATCTCAACGAGGCAGCCACACAGCAATTTGTTCCTTACGTATGTGTGAGGGATTTAGACCAGCTATGCAGCGGGATCGCTACTCGTGTGGAAGGAAATTTAATAATGCAAAAATCCGGATTCAGCATCTATCCCAACCCCGCATCATTATTTGCTGCCATTACTTTTGAGCAACCTTTACAAAAAGACTTATATGTAAATGTTTATTCAATATTGG
This sequence comes from Bacteroidota bacterium, assembly GCA_043811005.1. Classification (GTDB taxonomy): domain Bacteria; phylum Bacteroidota; class Bacteroidia; order NORP154; family NORP154; genus JBDRNO01. Next base: position 25,679 of record JBDRNO010000147.1, read on the forward strand.
GAAAGCCGGTTAAAGAGATTGGAAGCAATTTCAAAAAAAGGTCAACTCCAAATTCTTTCCTTTTAAATTTATCTGACTTGCAGGACGGTATATATTTGCTTGAGATATTTAGGAGCACTCCGGATATTAAAATCCGCAGATTGCTTATTAAGAAGGAAGAATGAATTTCTCAGTATTTAATTCTGCCACTAAGTACAAAGAATCACGAAGATATATTTATAACTTTAATACAAATTGGGTTTAAAGAAATATTAATTATATAAACTTTGTGTTACTTCGTGTCTTATGTGCCTTTGTGGCAAGAGAACAAACTTTGTCAAATATCAAATTTTAAAATTCAACTTAAGTTGTTATCATTTTTTTGTGTATTATTGCGGAAAATAGTATAATTGACCTCGCAAAATTTTTAAATAAATCAATATATAATGAAAAATATTTCTTTGATTCTTAGTATAAGTTTGATAATTCTTTGCGGTTGCGAAAGCCGTCATGAGATGGCAATGTTCCGCTCCAATGAACAACGGACCGGAGTATATGACACAAAGGGCATTCCTGAGTTTACTGAGGTATTATGGACATTCAAAACTGATGATTGGTTGAGCTCTTCTCCTGTTATTATGAATGGTGTGGTCTTTTTCGGGAGTTTTGATAACTGTCTCTATGCTTTAGATATAGAGACAGGCCAGGAAAAATGGAAATTCGAAACCGGGGCAGATGTAGTTTCTTCCCCTGCTGTTGTGGATGGGGTGGTCTATTTCGGAAGTGAAGACAGCTATTTTTATGCCGTGGATGTAGAGAATGGACAGCAAAAATGGAGGTTCCAGGCAGAACATTATGTAAACTCTTCGCCACTCATTGCAGATGGAGTGGTTTATTTCGGCAGTAATGATAATCACCTCTATGCTGTAAATGCCAAGAAAGGGGAGCAAAAATGGAAATTCGAAACAGGAGACGATATACTCTCTTCTCCAGCTATTGCGGATGGAGTGATTTTTTTCGGAAGTAGTGACGACTATTTGTATGCCGTGACTCTAAATACCGTTAAGGAAAAATGGAAATTTAAAACCGGTGATGATGTCTTCTCCACCCCTGCCATTGTGAATGGAACGGCTTATTTCGGAAGCCAGGACAGCTCTCTCTATGCCGTTGATATAGAAACAGGCGAGCAAAAGTGGAAATTTAATACCGGAAATGCCGTGTGGTCTTCCCCGGCTATAGCAAATGGAGTTGCATATATAGGAAGTTATGATTCTCATCTCTATGCAATAGATATAAAATCAGGGCAGAAAAAATGGAAATTCAAAACAGAAGGTTATGTGAGCTCTTCACCAAGCATTGCCGATAAAGTAGTTTATTTTGGCAGTTGGGATAACTATTTCTATGCTGTTGATATAAACACCGGCCAGCAAAAATGGACATTCAAGACCGAAGCTTCTATCGTTTCTTCACCTGCTATTGATAATGGAGTGGTATATTTTGGAAGCTTTGATAAATTTCTTTATGTATTAAAATAATCTGAAATTTTTTAGATTAAGTCTCCTTACCTTCCTAATTCAAATAAGTACCCTGCTGAAATTCCTATTGTCCTATTGGACGCTTTTGTATAAGGATCGGGCTTATATGTATCATCTTTATATTTAGTTAAAGCGGTTAATCCTAATCCGTACCTGGCATCAAATATTAAATTTCCCGGACCAACTCTCAAAGCAAGACCACAGCCAACACTTAATCCTATATCAAGCCGGTTATCCGCAATCCCATCATCATCAATGTTATCATCAAAAAGATCTTCCTTATCACCAACAGAGACTACTTTTCCACCAACAACTTCCATTGTTTTTTTTGTAACCCAATAACCCAGATAAGGCCCTAAATTAATGAATCCACTAAATTTTTTGTTGCCAGCGGAAAATTTTGTCAAAAGCGGTATTTCCAAATAACTTGCAGTTTTCTGAACGTAATCGTCTCCATCTATGTATTTTATCCCTTTTTGAGAAAATAGTATTTCCGGCTGAAGTGAAAGTATTTTATTCACGCCAATATTGACAATCCCTCCAAATAGAAATCCCAAATTTTGAGTTTTTTTGGAAAGTTCCAATAATTTATCAAAGTTGGGGTCTGTTGTTTGAGTGGCAAAGTTAACACCTGCTACTCTTGGACCTAATGAGACTTGGCGATAGACAAGTGATTGTTGGGCAAACACTCCTAAATGGAACCAAACTAAAGTTGAAGTAAATAATAAGAACTTTTTCATTTGTTAAATGCTTAATGAATTTCAAAGAGTTTAATGAACAAAGTATTACAAGTTGATTAAAAAATGCCACAAAAGCACTAAAACACTAAATCCCACAAAAATGTTGTAAATATAGGTCAGGGAATCAAAAGATTTGTGATATAATTTACTCATAAAATAATATATTTTTTTGTATTCTTTGCGTCCTTTGTCCGCCAGCTGGCGGAAGATAAAACATTGAAATTACGACACTATTAATTAGGCAGCCCTGATAGCCACAACAGGATCGAGCCTGGCAGCAGAGAAGGCAGGTACAAACCCGGAGATCACGCCAATAATCGCAGAAACAGTTAATCCCAGTATAATGTTCGACATGGTGAGGGCGAATTCCATGACTATGAAATTATTGGCTATTATTGTTCCGGCAAAGATCAGAACCAATCCGATAATTCCGCCTATCAAACATAAGATGACAGCTTCAAATAAGAACTGAAACAGGATGAAATAATTTTTAGCTCTCAGCGCTTTTTGAATACCGATAATACTTGTTCTTTCTTTTACCGAAACAAACATGATATTGGAAATCCCGAACCCGCCCACTAAAATGGAAAAGCCGCCTATCATCCACCCTGCTATGCCGATAACACCAAACAGATTATCCAGGTTGCTGGAAATTATGCTGGTTTCATTTAACGCAAAATTATCATCGGCTAAAGGTTTTAATTTTCTTATCGAACGCATTATTCCCCTCAACTCATCTTTTAGCTCTTCATTTGATACTCCTTCTTTTGTTTTAATCATTATTTGTGAATCCAGATGCCTCCCGTGAATGTCTATCATGCCACGACCCGAATTGATAGGGATGAGAACCTGATTGTCATGAGAATTACCGACTATGCTTTCACCCTCTTTTTTAAAAATACCGATAACATTAAATTTTCTGCCCCATACTTTAATTGACCTGCCAATAGGATTCAGTCTGCCAAAGAGATTCACAGCAATGGCATCACCTATTACAGCGATGTTTTTCCCACTATTTGATTCGCCCTCAGAAAAATACCTTCCTTTTTTCAGTTCGAATGATATTATCTTATTATAATCATGCGATGCAGCAACAATACTAACATTCTCAACGCTGTTATTTTGGAACTTAACCGTTTTTGTTAAGGAAATAAAGAAAGCACATGACTGGGCAGTATTGCATCTTCTCTGGATTTCAGCCAACTCTTGGATCTGAGGGATAGGTCGGTTCATATATTTCCACCATGCATATTCTTTTTGGCCACCCCCACCCCAAGGCCATTTCGAAACAAAGATCACATCATCACCTAAGGAGGCAATACTGTTCCGTATGTTCAACTCAAGCGAATCAACTACTGTGAATACAGAGATTATTGCAAAAATGCCTATAGTGATGCCAAGCAGCGAAAGAAAAGTACGTAGCTTGTTAACAATAAGTGCATTCAATGCAAGTAATAAACTTTCCTTGAATAATTTTAAAAATAACATTTGTGAATAATGCCACGCTTTCGGGTGATTACCCGTCAGCTGGTGAAATTTATTACAAATATAAATTATATTCGTAAATTCGTATAGATTACTCATTTTAATATTTAATTTTAGCGGTGTTCACCGATATTCATCGGGGCAGGCGTGAATTCCGCGGAGTTTATCCTGAGGAACGAAGGGCTACATTTCGTTATTCGTTGATATTGATTATTTTAATAACTTCGCAAACTTAATGTTTAACATAACTTTTAAAAAAATGAACGGATCAAAAAAAATAAAGAACGCGCTCATTTCTGTCTTTAATAAAGACGGTCTCGAACCAATTGTCCTTAAACTTAAGGAACGAAACATAAATATCTATTCAACAGGAGGAACTCAAAAATTTATTGAAGATTTAGGTGTTGAAGTTACACCCGTTGAGGACCTTACCTCTTATCCCTCTATTTTAGGCGGAAGGGTTAAGACCCTTCATCCAAAAGTGTTCGGTGGAATATTGGGAAGGAGGGAGATTGAAAGCGATGTTCAGCAGCTTGAAGAATACGAAATTCCTGAAATAGACCTGGTTATCGTTGACCTGTATCCTTTTGAGGAAACCGTTGCGTCTGGAGCAGATGAAAGCTCAATTATTGAAAAAATTGACATCGGTGGCATTTCATTGATAAGGGCTGCTGCTAAAAACTTTAATGATGTTATTATCATTCCTTCACGTGATGAATATCCTTTACTTCTTAACATACTGGATAAAAAGAACGGAACTTCTGACTTAGAAGACAGAAAAATGCTGATACAGCGGGCTTTTAATATATCTTCCAGTTATGATACAGCGATATTAAATTATTTTAGTAATGGGAAGAACGATATTTGGAAATCTCCCGATATTGTTGGCGTGAAAACACTGCGATATGGAGAAAATCCTCACCAAAAGGGAATTTTCTACGGTGATTTAAATGCAATGTTCGATCAGTTACACGGGAAGGAACTGTCGTATAATAATTTACTCGATATTGATGCAGCCATTGGTTTAATTGCTGAGTTTGTTCCCTCCAAACAGGCAGGATCAGCAGAAATAACATTTGCTGTTCTCAAGCACAATAATCCTTGCGGGATAGCGACACGTGAAAAATTAATTGACGCCTGGAAAGATGCCCTCGCAGGAGATCCCATTTCTGCTTTTGGCGGAATATTAATTACAAATAAATGCGTTGATGAAGAAACCGCAGAAGAGATAAACAAATTGTTTTTTGAAGTGATCATAGCTCCTTCTTATAGCGAAAAAGCGCTTGAGATTCTTAAGCAAAAGAAAAACAGGATCATTTTGGTTCTCCATGAAGTTGATTTGCCAAATAAACAATTCCGGTCTATTTTAAATGGTGTTTTAGAGCAGGACAAAGACCTGAAAACAGATACCATAGCAAATATGCAACCAGCAACAAAGGCAGTTCCCAATGAACGGGAAAAGATTGACCTTGAGTTTGCAAACAAGATTGTAAAGCACTCTAAGTCAAACACCATTGTTTTGGCAAAAAACAAACAATTGATAGCAAGCGGTGTGGGACAAACATCCAGGGTGGATGCACTTAAACAAGCCATTGAAAAGGCAAATTCCTTTGTGTCCGGTTTAGACGGTGCAGTTATGTCTTCCGATGCTTTTTTCCCTTTCTCTGACTGCGTGGAAATTGCACATAAAGCCGGAATAACTGCCGTGATACAACCAGGGGGTTCGATTAGAGATAAAGATTCTATTGAATATTGTGACAAGAATAATGTTTCTATGGTGTTTACCGGCACGAGGCATTTCAAGCATTGATCTCAGTAGTTTACCCCTGGTTACTGGATAGTTGATACTAGATAATTTTCGTAAATTCGTAAAATTTTTTAAAGGGACAAATAATAGTAAAAAATGAGGACTCTAAAGTTATTGTGCTTATTCGCGGGAATTAATTTTGTATGTTATTGTGCCTATTCACAAGGGTTTTCAAATAAAGGAGATCTGTGTAAGATTGTTGAAGCTGAGCAGAAAGCAAATTCCGGTAAACTAACTTTTATGCCTTCATTTTTTGCAAATGATTACGATCTTAAATACCACCGTTTAGAGTGGGAAATTGACCCGGATATAAATTATATTAAAGGGATTATTACCTCATATTTTAAGCCAAAGATTACAGGCTTTGGCAATATATATTTCGACTTATCTTTAGATTTAACTGTTGATTCAGTGAAATACCATGGAAGTTTGTCAACTTTTGATCATTCAAATAATGACCTTTTGGAAATTACCCTGCCGGCAACTATACCTGTAGGTACCTTAGACTCGATTTCCATATATTATCAGGGTGTGCCTCCATCTTCCGGTTTTGGTTCTTTTATTCAAACCGACCATGATGGAACGCCAATTATCTGGACCTTATCCGAACCTTATGGTGCAAAAGAGTGGTGGCCCTGTAAGCAAGACCTTGTGGATAAGATAGATTCAATAGATGTGATTGTTACTACTCCACAGGCATACAGGGTTGCGAGCAACGGGCTTTTGGTTTCCGAGAACATAGTGGGTCCCAATAAGATATATCATTGGAAGCACAGGTATCCGATAGCTGCATATCTGATCGCCATTGCAGTTACTAATTATGCTTATTACTCTAATTACGTATCAACAGGTAGCGATTCCCTGGAGGTTTTGAATTATGTGTTTCCAGAAGATCTTGCCTCTGCACAAAGTCAAACACCTGGTATTATACCGGTCATTCAGCTTTTTGATACTTTGTTTGAAGAATATCCTTTTTCAAATGAGAAATACGGACATGCACAATTTGGCTGGGGTGGCGGCATGGAGCACCAAACCATGAGTTTTATGGGAAGTTTCGGGCATGAGTTAATGGCTCATGAACTTGCCCACATGTGGTTTGGCGATAAAATTACTTGTGGAAGCTGGCAGGATATTTGGTTAAATGAAGGATTTGGTACATATCTTACGGGTTTAACTTATGAACACATGTTCGGAGGTATCTATTGGGAAATATGGAAAACAAATCAAATAAACAATATAACCAGCGAACCGGATGGCTCGGTATGGGTAGATGATACTACAAGTGTATGGAGGATTTTTAGCGGAAGATTATCTTATGCCAAAGGTGCTATGTTATTACACATGCTCAGGTGGAAATTAGGTGATACCAACTTCTTTCAGGCAATTAAAAACTATTTAAGCGATTACAGCCTTGCTTATGGCTATGCCAGAACATATCAACTGCGGCAGCATTTTGAAAACACAAGCGGACAAAACCTGACCGAATTCATAAATGACTGGTTTTATGGGGAGGGCTATCCTTCTTACCAGATTACCTGGAGCCAAACGGGGAATGTTGTTAATTTAACGGTCAGTCAAACACAATCACACAGTTCGGTATCATTTTTTGAGATGCCTGTTCCCATTCAATTTAAAGGACAATCGCAAGAGACTATTTTAGTATTTGACCATACTTATTCCGGACAATCATTTTTATCTTTGGTAGACTTTACAGTTGATTCGGTTTTCTTTGATCCTTATCTGTGGATAATTTCAGCTAATAATTCAGTAACATTAGTTAATCCTGCAGGATGTACATTATCAGCAACAGTATTAAGTACTAATGAATCTTTTGCCGGTGCCGGGGATGGGTCCGCTACAGTCATACCATCAGAAGGCACTCCACCCTATACATATTTTTGGGATGACCCAAATGCCCAAACAGATTCAACCGCAACCGGTTTATCCACAGGAAATTATCAGGTCTACGTTTCAGATTCCGGTTGTTGCGGGTATATAGTTCAGATAACTGTTGGATTAGGAACAGGTAACGCTGAACAGATATCGGGTGAAACTTTAAGATTATTTCCAAACCCTGCAAAAAATAATTTTATTATAGAATTGAGTGACAAGAATAACAGTATTAAAAGTGTACAAATAATAAACATTTTAGGAGAACAGATCAAAAACATATTCTTTAATTTTGCGACCCATATCACCCCTGAAATAGGAATACAGGAATTCCCCAAGGGAATTTATTTTGTAAAAATCATTATGAGTGATGGGGTTGCTGTGAAAAAGATCATAAAATAGAAACAACTTTATAAATAATTTCGACATTATAGACAGACTCTAATTAATCAATATTTAATAAACAATAATTAAATAAGTGGGTTTATTTGACTTTTTAACACAAGAGATCGCCATTGATTTAGGAACGGCAAACACCTTAATTATACACAACGACAAGGTTGTTGTTGACGAGCCATCAATAGTAGCGATTGACATAAAAACCGGAAAAATAAAAGCTATCGGCAAGGAAGCAATGCTTATGCATGGGAAAACTCACGAGTTCATCAAAACCATCCGTCCTCTTAAAGATGGAGTAATTGCCGATTTTGATGCAGCCGAACACATGATCAGGGGGATGATCAAGATGCTTAATCCCGGCAGGAGGTTGTTTTCTCCATCCTTAAAGATGGTTATCTGTATCCCATCAGGCATAACCGAAGTTGAAAAACGTGCTGTTCGCGATTCTGCCGAGCATGCCGGTGGCAAGGAAGTTTATCTCATCTACGAGCCCATGGCAGCCGCAATAGGTATTGGAATTGATGTAGAAGAACCGGTGGGAAATATGGTCGTTGATCTTGGCGGTGGAACAAGTGAGATCGCAGTTATTGCCTTAGGCGGAATTGTTTGTAACAGATCTATTCGTGTTGCAGGTGATAACTTTACCAGTGATATAGAAGACCACATGAGAAGACAGCACAATATTCTTATTGGTGAGCGCTCTGCTGAAATAATCAAAATAGAAGTTGGTGCCGCAATGGAAGATATTGATAATCCTCCACCCGATTATGCAGTGCACGGACGCGACCTGATGGGCGGCATACCCAAGGAAATTACTGTTTCTTATGCTGAAATCGCTCATGCTTTAGACAAAACAATTGCTAAAATTGAGGAAGCCATATTAAACACTTTGGAAATAACACCGCCTGAACTTTCGGCTGATATATTCAGAACCGGTATTTACCTTACCGGAGGAACTAGCTTATTAAGAGGTCTTGATAAGCGGATAGCGCTAAAAACCAAACTCCAGGTACATGTCGCAGAGGACCCGCTGCGTGCAGTTGCAAGAGGAACCGGAATCGCACTGAAAAATATAGATAATTTCTCCTTCCTGCTCCGTTAATTTCATAAATTGGACGATCCAAAACCAAACAAGTAAATAAATATTTTTTTACAAAATACGAAAATATACGAATTTGCGGAAAGTGTGTCCGCCGGCTGGCGGATTATGTTTACTAATCTATGTAGTTTGTGATAAGGTATTTTTTGTATATTCGTAAAAATTTCGCATTTCGCAGAGATGTTATTAATAACGCTTTTTTTAGAGCCTAGCAAAAAACAATGCGTAATTTATTTGAATTTATCTGGAAGAATCACTTCGTGTTTTTATTTATCTTTTTGGAAATCATTGCTTCATTTTTTATCCTCCAGAATAACAGTTTCCATAAAGCAAGCTTTATCAATTCTTCTAATTTTTTCTCCGCTTCTATTTTAAATACATTCGATAATATAACAGGATATTTGAGATTAAGATCAACCAACGAATTGCTGGCTGCTGAAAATGAAAAATTATATTCCCAATCCATTCTTTCTTTTATAAAATATTACAACCGGGAATTTCAATGTAATGACTCCATATACAAACAGCAATACACCTATTTGAGCGCCCTGGTCATCAACAATTCCATCTGTAGGAGAAACAATTACCTAACCTTGAACAAAGGGAAGAATCAAGGCGTACAACCTGGAATGGGAGTAATCTCTGGCAATGGAATTGTTGGAATAGTTAAAGATGTTTCTGACAGATATAGTTCGGTGCTGTCAGTATTAAACAAAAATGCCAGGATAAGCGCCAAGATTAAGAAGAACGGTTATTTTGGTTCTGTTATCTGGGATGGTGCGGATTTTCAAATTGTAACCCTGTTGGATATTCCCAAACATGTAAAAATAAATAAAGGAGATACCATTATTACAAGCGGATATTCCTCAATTTTTCCTGATGGAATTCTAATTGGAACCATAATTGATTTTATAATAGAACCAGGGGGCAATTCCCATACAATATCTGTAAAGCTCTCAACAGATTTTAGCAGACTTTCTTATGTGTATATTGTAAATAACTTAACGAAAGAAGAACAAAAATCATTGGAAGAAGTATCACAAAACGAATGACGAATAAAATAAGAAATAATGGTTAATTATATAAGCAGAAATACACTCCGGTTTATTTTTCTTGTACTTTTCCAGGTGCTTATCTTAAATAACATTCAATTTATCGGGTATATTAATCCATATTTTTACGTGTTATTCATTCTGCTGTTACCTTTCGAAACTCCTAAATGGCTGCTTCTGGTTTTAGCTTTCGTGCTGGGATTGAGTATTGATATGTTTTCAAATACAATGGGTATGCACGCGGCAGCTTCGGTTTTTATGGCTTTTTGCAGACCCTATTTGTTGCATTACATAGCCCCGAGAGGTGGGTATGAATTCGAGAGCAAACCTACAATTCCACATTTGGGATTGAACTGGTACCTGTCTTATTCTGGTATATTAGTCCTTTTGCATCATCTTGTCCTTTTTTACATTGAAGTATTTCACTTAAGCGAATTTTTCTCCACTTTTTATAGAGTTGTTATAAGTTTCTGTTTAACAATGATTTTAATTATCATAAGCCAGTATTTGTTATATGGGAAGAAGAAATAAGGGGAACATATTATATAATGTCAGATCAACTATACTTTGATAGGCAATAAGGAAATAAGGGAAATAAGGACATCTGAATATAATACCATTATACCCATATCCCTTTATACCTCTATACCCTTATCTGCAAATTTAGCTTTATCATACATTAGTATTTGCTTTTAAAGTCTATATAAATCGTTAAAAATGCATGATTATTCCGACAGAAAATATGTAATTTTAGCTATCTTTCTTACAATTGGAATAATTTTCCTGATACGGCTTTTTTATATACAGATCATTGACGACCGGTATAAGCTCTCTGCCGACAACAATGTGATTCGATATATCACTCAATATCCGGCAAGAGGATTAATTTATGACAGAAACGGCAAACTTCTTGTATATAACCAGTTTGCTTATGACCTAATGGTCATTCCTAGGCAGGTAAAAGAAATTGATACTATTGACTTTTGCCATTTGCTCGATATAACAAAAGCGCAATTCATTGATAACTTTACAAAAGCCAAAAAATATTCACGATATAAACCATCTGTTTTTCAGAAACAATTGTCAGCCGAAACTTATGCTGTTTTTCAGGAGAAATTATACAATTTTCCCGGATTTTTTGTTCAGCCGCGAACCCTGAGAAAATATCCGCAAAATATTGCAGCACACCTTCTCGGCTATGTTAGTGAGGTGAATAATAGAGTAATTGAAAAAGACAATTATTACAAAGCCGGTGACTATATTGGCAATAGTGGTATTGAGAAATCCTATGAAAAGAAACTCAGAGGGAAAAAGGGCGTAAAAGTATTTGTTGTTGATGTATTCAACCGTATTAAAGGCAGCTTTAGTAAGGGCAAATACGATTCATTAGCAGTGCCGGGTATTGACCTTGTCTCAACTCTCGATGCCGACTTGCAAGCTTACGGTGAATTGCTGATGCAAAATAAAAAAGGGAGTATTGTAGCCATAGAACCTTCTACCGGTGATATCCTGGCATTAGTAACAAGCCCAGGGTATGATCCTGATTTATTGGTTGGAAGAGTAAGATCCTCAAATTATAAAGCGCTTGAAAAAGATACATTAATACCATTATTCAACAGGGCTTTAATGGCTCAATATCCTCCCGGATCTACTTTCAAGATTATCCAGGCGCTGATTGGCTTGCAGGAAAGAGTCATATTTCCCAATACAATGTTCAGTTGTAATAAATTTTTGGTTAACTGCCACAATCACCGCTCACCATTAAATTTACACGAGTCAATACAATATTCATGCAATCCGTATTATTATATGGTTTTCAAACGAATAATATATCAGGGTAAGAATGATAATAAATACAAAAACAGCGAAGCCGGGTTTAATACATGGAGAGAACATGTTTTAAGCTTTGGGTTAGGAAATAAACTGGGTATAGATATTTCTGCCGAAAAGGGCGGAAATGTACCAACCGTAAATTATTATAACAAAATTTACGGAAATGGCAGATGGAAATTTGAAACAGTTTACTCACTTGGCATAGGACAGGGTGAGATATTGCTGGTTCCTTTGCAAATGGCAAACTTCGCTGCAATTATCGCCAACAGGGGATATTATTACACACCTCATTTGATAAATGAAGGGACGATGGACGAGAGACAGCATTACCCGGCTGAATATCGGGAGGGGACGAAGGAAGGAAAAGACAAACCTTCGTCTTTTGGAAAACACCAAACAACTATCAACCCGGAATACTTCGACCTTATTGTAGATGCAATGCAGGATGTGGTGGAAAACGGGACTGCCAGAAGGGCAAGAATTGATAGTATAACCGTTTGTGGAAAGACCGGAACAGCAGAAAATCCACATGGGGAAGACCATTCTATTTTTATTGCATTTGCTCCAAAGGATAACCCAAAAATAGCCATATCCGTTGTTGTCGAGAATTCCGGCTTTGGCGGTACGTGGGCAGCGCCAATCGCCAGCTTAATGATCGAAAAATATTTAACAAATAATATTGGCAGACCGGAAGATGAAAAAAGGATATTAGAGGAAGACTTTATTAATCAACGAATAACGAAATAATACGAAACTACGAAATGAGGAAAATCTACGAAAAACGAATTCCATGAGAAGATTAAACATATTAGCTAATATTGACTGGATTTTGGTCTTATTATACCTTGTTCTTCTTTTCTTTGGCTGGGTAAACATCTATGCTGCTGTTTACGATGAAGAGCACCAAAGTATATTTTCTCTCAGTCAAAATTACGGTAAGCAGCTTATCTGGATTATTACCGCACTATTGCTTGCCATAGCTATTTTAATGACCGACAGTAAATTTTTTACTGCCTTTTCTTTTCCCATCTATATTCTGATGATATTGTTGTTAATAGCCGTATTGATATTCGGCAGGGAAATTGGTGGTTCAAGGTCGTGGTTTGCAATAGGAAGCTTCAGGTTTCAGCCATCCGAATTTGCAAAGTTTGCTACATGTTTGGCAATTGCCAAATATCTGAGTTTATTAAACATTAAGATACGCAGGATAAAAACTAAAATGATTACCACAATGTTGCTTTGCATTCCCATAGTTCTGATATTGCTTCAGCATGATGCCGGTTCGGCATTGGTATATATCTCGTTCATATTTGTTTTATACAGGGAAGGATTATCTGGCAACTTCCTTTTATCAGGGCTTTATGCCGTAATATTATTTATTATCACACTTATATTACAAAACACCTTTATTGAACTGCCTTTTGATATCACCCCTTCAGGGAAAACTGTTTTTACAAGTACTTTGGTCCTTATTGCCGTGCTCGCTTTTCTGTTGATTAAAAGACCCAGGGCCTCCAGGGGCGCGTCTGTATATAACAAGCAAATTATGTTTGTTATAATCTCTGTTTTTGTCCTTTCCGTTGGTTTTATTTACAGTGTGGATTATATGTTTGATGAGGTTCTCAGCGAACATCAAAGAAACAGGATCAATGAGCTGCTGGCAATAAGATCCGATCCCATGGGAACGGGATACAATGTAAATCAGTCTAAAATCGCAATCGGTTCAGGCGGTTTTATTGGAAAGGGGTTTTTACAGGGAACTCAAACAAAATACGACTTTGTGCCCGAACAAAGCACGGATTTTATTTTCTGTACCATTGGTGAAGAGTGGGGTTATGCCGGCAGCTTCGTAGTTATCTCATTATTTATGGCTTTATTGCTGCAGATCATTTTGGTTGCCGAACGGCAACGGTCAACTTTCAGCAGGATTTATGGATACGGAGTGGCTTCTGTCTTGTTCTTTCACCTTGCCATCAACATTGGTATGACTATAGGGCTTGCACCTGTAATAGGGATTCCGCTTCCTTTTTTAAGCTATGGCGGGTCTTCGCTATGGGGATTTACTATATTGCTGTTTATTTTTATTAAAATGGATGCTTACAGGTTGCAGGCGTTCAGTTAACCCCCTTCCCTACTCTCCCCGAAGGAGAGGGAGAGACTTCTGCTAATTACCTGCTGTTCATTATACCCCGACTTTCACCGCTATTTTTACCGGCAGAAAAAGACCTGAAATTGCTCATGAAGAAATTAATCGAAAACTTCAATGCTTATTTTACCTGCAGGTATTGAGAAATCATCTTTTTTCATAATTTTGCTTAATAATTTATATTAAGGTTGTGGCTTTTGTAATTACTCATTTATTAAAAATTTAATCCGTCAGTAATGAAAAAATATATTATAACCGGGTTTCTGCTGTTATTGTGGGTGAATATATTTTCCCGCAATACAGAAATTGAGAGTTACAGTTATTCTCTAAATTATTACAATTTTTCCCTGGCCGTATCGGAGGAAATGCAGGACAGTTTATGGATTGTTAATAATTGGATCGAAATAGGACAGGTATATCACAAGCTTGGGCATGTAGAAAAAGCATTATCTATCCTGACAGATGCATTAAAGGTAAGTGAAAGGAATAAACATATTCCTGAATTTTTCCAAACAAAGGGATGAAATAAGGGCTCAACGCGACCTTGCTGCTATGCAGAGGGACATCATTGCAGAACAAAAAGATGATATAACAGCTAGTATCCGCTATGCATATAGGATACAGTCAGCAGCGATTCCTTCCGATGATTTTATCTCAAAAATACTGGATGATTATTTTATATTTTATAAACCGAGGGATATAGTAAGCGGTGACTTTTACTGGATAGGAGAAAACAATGGGAAGGTGATAATAATTGCATCTGACTGTACGGGTCATGGCGTTCCGGGCGCTTTTATGAGCATGTTAGGTGTTGCTTTCCTGAACGAGATCGTAAATAAAGAAAAATATCTTTGAACCTGATGAGATATTGAATCATCTTAGAGATCAGATTATTAAATCGTTAAAGCAACATAGCGAAGGTTCTGATTCAAAGGACGGAATGGATGTAGCTGTTTTTGTTTTGGATACCAAAGCAAGACAAATTGAATACGCAGGTGCAAATAATCCGTTGTATCTGCTGAGGAATAACGAACTGATCGAGACAAAAGGGGATAAGATGCCTGTAGCAATTTATGATATTATGCATCCTTTTACAAAACATACTATTAGTGTGCAAGAGAATGATGTACTCTATATTTTCTCTGATGGTTATGCGGATCAGTTTGGAGGTCCTAAGGAAAAAAAATTCAGGTACAAACCATTTAAACAGCTTCTGATAGATAATCAGGACAAACCCATGAAGGAGCAAAAAGAAATACTGGAAAAAACATTCGAGGACTGGAAATCATACCTTGATGACAATGGAAAGAGTTATGAACAGATTGATGATATTCTCTTGATGGGAGTGAGAATCCGGTGATTGGTAATCGGTGGCAAATGATCAGTAAAGCAATAACCGGTAACTTGTGTTAATCAATAGAACTTATACCTCTCATCCACAATATTCGCCTTATCCTTTAATGCCTCAAAAACTTCATAATCAACCCTCATCTGCATATTTCTTGTCTGCCGGGATTGGTTGGGGGAATAGTTATCAATGGGAGGAGGGGCGCTGATAGAATCGAGAACAACCACATAAACCCCAAGGTTACCTTTTACCGGGTAGGATATTTCCAGGGGCTTCAAACCGAAAATACTGCCGATCAGTTCCGGCTCCTTGCCTAGGCCGGGGATGCTAAACGAGGAGAAAGAAAGATTGTCAATTTTTTCAACAGTTAGATTTAAACTCTCATCATTGGCAGACAGGTTATGTGCCAGGTCATCTATGTTTTTATCATCATTTGCAATTATCTTGTTAATGATCATTTTAGCTTTTTTCTCTTTTATTGCCCCTACTTCAATCTCTGTTCTGATCTGTTCAAGGGGGGCAAATCCTTTTTCCTTGACTTCAGCCAAAATAGCCACTACGAACTTATTCCCAAACTCAAAAGGTCCGGAAACAGTTCCTTTCTTAACCCTAAATGCCCAACGGATCAGCTCTCTAGGAGATTCCAGCCCGATAATGGTCCTTTCATTTTCTGTAAGCTCATCTGCAATTCTAGTAGTTAATCCCATTTTTATAACTGCTTTATCAAAAGATGCCTTATCGGTGTTTTTTCCGGCAAACCTGTTTGCTTTTGCATATATAGCTGCGAATGTCTTGGCACTCGGTTCAATTTGCCTGTCTATAATAGCTACGCGGACCTTTTTTACCCGCTCACCCAAATCAAGGATTTCTATCAGGTGAGCGCCAAACTGTGTTTCAACTACCAATAGTTCACCTTTTTCTCCTGCAAAGCACGAATCATTAAATGGTTTTACCATTGTACCTTCGGTGAACCATCCCACATCACCATCATTCGCAGCTGAGCCGGGGTCTTCAGACACGCTTTTTGCAAGTTCAGCAAAGGCCCTTCCTCCTTGAATTAATTTTTTCAAACTGTCTGCTTTAGCCAAGTGTGTTGTATCACGTCTGCCTGAATGTTTTATCAGGATATGACGGGCTTTAACCGAGTCAGGCCTGTATTGCACATCAATCAATTTAGCTATTTTATATGCACCTTCTTCCAAATATGGACCAACAATTGTTCCGCTTCCTTCTGCTATAGAGTCGGGGTAGGCACTAAACATTATGGAATCAATCTGGTCCGACAGAATACCCTGAGTGAAATAGCTGTCATTAAATCTGGTATCGGCATTCATATTGACAAATAATCCGGCATCTTCAACATTCTCAATCTCCTTGAATTTCTCTTTTATTTTAGTGATCCAGTCAAAGAGATCCAGAGTGTCATCTCTCGTAGGCAAAACATCAAATGTCACATACTCAATGGCTCTCGAAGCTTGTTGTTCATAATTTTTTTCATGCTCGTTATAGTATTTTTTTATATCTTTTTCAGTAACGTTAACCACACTATCCGGTATAGAAAGATACTTTTGAACAACATACCGGAACCTGGCAATTCTGTTGTTGTCTGAATGATCTTTTTTAGCTTGACTGGTTGTAACAAACAGTCCCTTTTTGATTAAATTATTGTACTTAGCAGCCATCTGCTCTTTTTTGATGGCTTTCTCGAAAATGATCCACTTAGCACGTGTAGCCCCTGTTTGGTCGTTATCCATGTTTTTCAGGAAGTTTCTAACATTCACAGGATTAAATTCACCGGTTTCGGGGTTTGAGAACGCTTGTATAATGCTTGGATGAGGGTTACTGCCCGTAATCAGATCAAACATCTCATCCGCGTGAACAGCAATGCCAAGCTCATCATATTCAATACTCATAATAAGTTCATTGAGCAATTGCGACCATGTTTGCTCTCTCAGCATATCTATGGTTGCCTGGTCGAGATTTGTCAGTTTGGCTTGTTCTTTATAGTTGTCAATGGCTTCCTGAACCCTTTGATTATAAGACAGTGCGGGGATGGTTTCACCGGCTATTTCACCAATTTCATATTGTCCACCGCTGAGCAATGAACCTCCGGGACCTAAGAGATCCCCCAAAACAAAAGCCATTATTGCTATACCAATTACTATCGTAATAAGTAGACCACCACGTTTTCGGATTGTTCCAATTATTGCCATGATTGTTGTTTGTTATTTGAATGTAAACAATAAAAAATTAGATTCTGTTCAATTAGGATGGCGAAGATACAAATTTTCCAATCTTATAATCTCCAAATTTTTCAATCTTCAAATTAACTACTTCAATACGGGTTTCACTGACATCAGTTACAGTAAAAACAAAAAATCCTATGCCGGTACCGGTAACTTCGCTGTTTCGGATGGGGATTTTTATTTGTTTATTGAATTGGGGTATACTTTCGTGATGGTGAATTATTAATCCTGAGAGGGTTTCATATTCTTCATGTTCAGGGAGATTGAGATTGTACTTATCGTTGAGGTAATCAATTTCCAATCTTCCTGAAAATATATATTCCTTATCATTGATCTTTTTCTCGATCAAATTCATGACATCGTGTTCGTCCATTATTTCACCGAAAATTTCTTCCATAACATCTTCTGTAGTAACAATGCCCGCTGTTCCGCCAAATTCATCCACTACTACGGCAATGCTTCTTTGTTGCTTTATAAGTTTTTTTAAAAGTTCAGTTGCAGCCATTGTCTCAGGAACCATTGATACCGGAAGTAAAATTGAGTCGATATTTATTGGCTGTTTAAATAATTCATACGAGTGTATGTATCCGGTAATTTGATCAATGTCGTCCTTGTATATAAGGATCTTGGAGAGCCCGGTATCAATAAAATTTTGTTTTAAGACATCTATTGATTCGTTTGCATCCAATGCAACTATCTCTGTTCGCGGGATCATACATTCTCTTAACTTTACCTTGGAAAAATCAAGTGCATTCCGGAATATTTGAATTTCGGGATATATCTCATCATCCTCATTTTTCAGGGAAGAGCTTTCTTTGATAAAATTGTCAAGGTCAACCCTGCCGAAAACAGGTTTCTCTTCAAGAATCTTGACATTAAAAATTTTTTTTAAGGTTAATTTTGATAAACCAATAATTAAATACACCAAAGGATAGAAAAGATAATATATGATCAAGGCTGGTATAGCAAAAAAGTTGAGGATACGGTTGGGATTGACACGAAAAAGTGTTTTAGGGATAAATTCCGCGGTCACCAATATAAATAAAGTTGCAAGAATGGTCTGAATAATAAAAATGGGGATCTCAGTGGTTGTAACTATTTCGATTATGGGTTTAAGAATTTTAGCCATAAAAATACCATAAACAACAAGAGCTATGTTATTGCCCACTAACATCGTTCCAATAAAACGTGACGGGTACTTCATAAAACGGGATATTATCCTGGCAGGTAACAGTCCTTGTTTATTCTGCAATTCTATCAGGAGCTTATTTGCAGAGACAAAGGCGATCTCAATGCCGGAGAAAAAAGCAGAAAACAGTAATGTTATTAATATAATCGATAAATCAACCATTTATTCTGTTTCATAAATAATTAAAGATCATTCTGTTTTTTTTCTATTTTGATTCTCTTCCATCTTCTTAGAGCATACATTATGCCTGCTACAAATGTAAATATAAAAAACATGTAACTTTCTCCAATTCCTTTTATTTTAGTCTCATAAGCTCCTGCCAAAATGGATAATATAGCTATGATAAGCCATAATATCTCAGCGACCTTGATCATTTTATGCGCTTTTTGGGGGTTCATTTGTCTGGAATAATGGAATAATGGAAAAATTAGGTAAAGATAATATACTCCTAAAAGATTTCCTAAATCTTCAGGATTTAGGAAATCCGGTTTTAAAAAAATGATGATATAGAGAAAACCCACTTTTGCGTATTTTGAAGAAAATGATGATCTTGTATTTAAAAAGTTGTATTTTTATATTTCGAAAGTCAAACAATCTACCCGTATGAAATTTCAACACCACTCTTCCCTCACCTGCCCGGTAACAGAACGCTCCGTGGAAATCTGCACTCCTGAAGTTTCAGCTTTTAAAAAATTTCCGGCTCAATTAACCAAAACACTGTATTTTATTCTTTTTATTCTGATTTTAATACCTGCATATTCAACCGGGCAGGCATACAAATGGGCAAAGAGTATCGGAAGCACCTCTAGTGACAATAGTTACAGCATCACTACCGATGCCTGGGGAAATATTTATATCACCGGGTATTTTTATAACACAGCCGACTTTGACCCGGGTACCGATACCGCTTACCTCACGTCCGTTGGTATGTATGACATCTTTTTTGCCAAGTATAACAGTAGCGGAAATTACTTATGGGCGAAAAGTATCGGAAGCACAGGGTTTGACTATGGTTACTGCATCACCACCGACCCCACAGGAAGCGGGGATATTTATATTACCGGAAAATTCAATGATTCAGCCGACTTTGATCCGGGTGCCGGCACAGCTATCCTGACAAGTACCGGTGATAAAGATATTTTTTTCGCTAAATATGACAGCGCCGGCAACTACCTGTGGGCTAAAAACATCGGAAGCGCCTCTAGTGATAATGGGCACAGCATCACTGTTGATGTCTCTGGAAATGTTTATATCACCGGGGATTTTTATAACACAGCCGATTTTGACCCTGGAGCAGGCACCGCTAACCTTACACCCGTTGGAATGTATGACATCTTTTTAGCCAAATATGACAGCAGCGGTAACTACTTGTGGGCAAAACGGCTCGGAAGTCCGGATTTTGATTGTGGCTATAGCATCACTACTGACGAATCTAGTAATGTGTTGATTACAGGCTCTTTCCAGGGCACTGTTGACTTTGACCCTGGACCAGGCACGGCAAACCTGATAAGTGCAGGTTATGATGACATCTTTTTAGCCAAATACGACCCCAGTGGCAACTACATCTGGGCAAAGAACATTGGAAGCATAAATAATGACTATGGTTTCAGCATCACCACTGACGGCTCGGAAAATGTTTATGTTACCGGTACTTTTTATGACACAGCCGACTTTGACCCGAGTGCAGGAATCGCAAATCTCTCAAGTGCAGGTGAGGAAGACATCTTTTTCGCTAAATATAACAGCAGCGGAAGCTACCTGTGGGCAAAACGGCTTGGAAGCAAAGATAATGATGGGGGTTACAGCATCACCACTGATGGCTCTGGAAATGTTTATATTACCGGGTATTTATCAGACACAGCAGACTTTGACCCTGGACCGGACACAGCAAACCTGATAAGCGCTGGTTATGATGACATCTTTTTCGCTAAATATAACAGCAACGGAAGCTACCTGTGGGCAAAACGGCTCGGAAGCGCATCTTATGAGCGAAGTTACAGTATCATCGCAGGTACATCTGGCAGTGTTTATATCACCGGGTATTTCCAGGGCGCAACCGACTTTGACCCGGGAGAAGGCTCCGCTTACCTTACAGGCGTTGGCGGTTCGTCTGACATTTTTTTTGCTAAATATGGTCCATGTAATACTATATCCTCTTTTACTCAAACCGCAACCACAATTTGCGAAGGCGACTCTGTCAGTTTCACAAATACAAGCACGGAAGCTATCACTTATCAATGGCAGGAAGATAGTGTTACCTTCAGCACTTCTATAAACACTTCGAGAATTTTTGATACAATAGGTACATGCTCCATAACACTAATTGCCGCTAAAAGTAGCTGTTTCGATACGTCAGGGGTAATTATTACAGTAAATCCGGCATTAACTGACAGCATTTCATGCACGGTAACCTGCTATAATGATTCAACCGGTTCTGCCACAGTCACACCAACAGAAGGCATCTTACCCTTTACATACCTTTGGGATGATCCTGACTCTCAAACTGATACCACGGCAACCGGACTGGCAGCGGGGTTGTATTATGTTACTATTACAGATTATTTCGGATGTTTAACAACTGATAGTGTCAGCATCATTGAAGCGCCTGAATTAACTGCAATCAATTCAAGTAACAAAGCCATGTGTTTGGGCACTTGTGATGGTGATGCTACTGTAGTCCCATCAGGTGGAAAATCTCCCTATACCTATGCCTGGGATGACCCTTCATTCCAAACAACTGCAACTGCTACAGGGCTGTGTGCAGGTACGTTTAATGTTACGGTCACCGATAACAACGATTGCCCTATCACAGTAGCTGCTGAAGTGAGTTTGATACGTATATTGTTCCTGCCTTCGGCATTCTCGCCTAACGGTGACGGTCAGAATGATATATTATATGCCAGAGGCGACCTGCAATCGCTATACCTTGCCATCTACAGCCGCTGGGGAGAAAAAGTATTTGAGACCGAAGACCAGGGCATTGGCTGGGACGGCAGGTTCAGAGGTAAACCGGTAAACAGCGATTCGTATACATATTATTTGAAGGCAACTTTGTATCATGGAGAGGTGGTTGAAGAAACCGGGGATGTTATATTGGTTAGATGATTTTATCTGCGAATTTTATACGAATATAAAAAATGTTCAATATTGAATATTAAATGGTTTTAGAGTTATAGGGTTTGGGGCAAACCACCCCTAAATCCCCGCCAGCTGGCGGGGACTTATAAGCAGAAATTCACAGCAACTCAAAGTTTTTTTAGTGAGCATAGGGTATAAAGCCCCCTTTAGGGGATTTGGGGGTGAAAACAGGTTTGAGCCGAAACCACTCCTAAATCTTCTAAAAGGAACTTAACATTTTTACCAATGAAAAACCTTATTATAATTCTATTTTCTGTCTGCCTCCTTTTAGCTCAGGTATTCAGAACCCCAAGCTTTGCACAGGACGCTCACTTTTCACAATTCTATACCGCCCCTTTATTACTTAATCCAGGCGCTACGGGGGCATTTTTCGGGAATATCAGGGCGGGGCTCAATTTCCGTAACCAATGGAACAGTATCGGCTCTCCTTTCCAAACATACAGCGCATCAATAGAAAAGGTGTTGCTTAAAGAACAGGAAAAGGGGAAATATCTTGGTGTTGGCTTACAGATGTTCACTGACAGGGCAGGGTATGGGGCTTTAAAACGAACCAAGTTTGATGTTTCTATATCGTATAATGCTAAACTGAATGAAAAGAATAACCTTGCACTTGGATTACAGGGGGGATTTGCCCAAAGAGGAATAGATTATACTCAATTAACATGGGATAATCAATACGATGGCATACAGTTTGTCGGGGGGCTGAGTTCCGGTGAGACATTAAATTCAAATGTTTATTATATAGATCTCTCCAGCGGTATGTTGTGGAATTACCGTATCAATGACAAGGCAGGAGTTAGTGCCGGTGTTGGCTTATTTCACCTCAACAAACCCGAACAATCATTACTGGCTAACAGCGAAGGTGAAAAATTAGATTTTAAAATGATCATTCACGGGGAAGGCAGGTACGTTAAAAACGATAAAACAATTATATATCCAAATCTCCTGTTCATACAACAGGGAAGCATGTATCAAATAAATGCAGGAGCCATTGTAAAGAAATTGGTAAAGGAAGGCTCAAAATACACGGGATATATCAAAGGAAATGCCATTTGCTTCGGTGGTTATTTCCGGTTCAACGATGCCATTATCATAGTCACTGCCTTTGAAATAGAGGACTGGAAACTGGGGTTGAGCTATGATGTAAATATCTCCCCCCTGAGTAAAGCAACCACCGGAAGGGGCGGTTTTGAAATATCTATTGTGTACCGCCCTATTCCTGATTAGTTCTGATATTGTAACATAAATTCTAATAATCAAGTAGAGAGTTTAGCGTATTAGGGTAACATGCCCAATATATTGATACCTGTTTTTATTTAAAACTCGCGTTTTGATAAGCCAGATATATACATCCTCCTGTGCAGCCACTTTGCCATTGTTTACACTGCCATCCCAGCCCTGCTTTATGTCATGGGTCTCATAGATAAGTTCACCCCATCTGTTGTAAATGTAAAGCATGAATTCATCAATATTAGAATCAAAACCTATTCCCTGCGGGAAGAAGATGTCATTTTTGCCGTCATTGTTTGGAGTAAAAGCGTTTGATATAAATAATGTAAAATCGTTTTCAATCACTATATCCCTGGTAATGGAATCAAGACAGCCGAAAATATTCTCAACGATCAGCTCAACAGCGTATGTTCCCGTTTCTGTATCATTATATGTATGAATGGTGTCAAAGCCCTTCCATGTTGCATTATCGCCAAAATCCCAATAGGAATAAACTGCCCCGGATGAAAGATTTGTGAAAGTTACAAATGGGAATAATATAGTTGT
>JBDRNO010000148.1:0-9495 GCA_043811005.1 Bacteroidota bacterium
TAAGTATTAAAAATTCCAAAAAATTCTTAAATCCGCAGGCAGTAAAACATTAAATGATTACATGCCATTCGGCTGTTCTCACTACTGAAAACCAAATAGCTGAATTTAGGAAACATTGGTCTGTAACACAGACAAGTTCTAGTTGTTTTGGTCATTAAGAATTAGAAAATTGGAACTTATTTGTTATTTGGGTTTTGAGATTTGGAATTTTTGCTTTATATGTATTTTTAACGTATTGATAATCAATTACTTAATGCTTAACTTAATGACATTGGGGTGAGGTTCTCACATTTATCTGCCGAAACTCAGTGCAGGCAGACCACATTAAATTCGTTATTCGATATTCTAATGTTCAATATTCGATATTCAATTTATCCTAAACCGCTTATTATTTATATAGATTCCTGTTGTCATACTACACTTTAACTTAACGCCAATGCGATAATTATCGGGATTGCTAATGGCACCTTTTCCGGTGGCTACCCGCAAGGGGTGGCTTCCGGTCGCTTACGCTAAAGCTTCAGCGACAGCGTGGCGTTACCCTGGCGCACCTTGCCCTGCCGTAGTGGCTACGTGAAGGCGATGTAAGGGATTTGCACTCTCTGGAACATTCTAAAAAAAGAATTATATTTGCCATTCGAGGTACACACAATAGGTTCCCCTGACGTTAGGTAGTTAAAGGAGTTGAAAGATGTATAAATGTTATAAAGATAATATTGCTGATGGAAAAGAGTCATTTCCATTGTCATGGATTATTGGTGAGAACCTGCTTTATTTGATAACATGGTCGCTGGCAGGATATCTTTTATGGTTGATATGGACACCATTTGGTTTACCATTGCTTACCATTATATGGGCAGTTCTGGTTGTGGTGATCCAGATTTTATTAAAGAAGCATAATTGCAGTGGTTGCTATTATTATGATAAGCTGTGTCACCTGGGCTGGGGGAAAATTTCATCGGCTATGTTTAAGCAGGACAGCGGAAATCAAAAAACTGGAATGAAACTCTCTTTTTTCTACATCATACCCCCACCGGTAATTTTTTTAACATCACTTATCTTTGCTATAATTAAAAATCCTGACTGGGTTTATTGGTTTGTCCTGGTGTTGTTCGTGATTTTAAATGTGGCATCATTCCAGGTGAGAAAGAACGGTTGCAGCTTGTGTGCTATGAGGGAATCATGTCCCGGGAGTGCAGCAAAAAGCAAACAAACTACCTGACAAGGCGCTGCACCTGGCCGCTTTTCCGTTGCGCTTCATAGCAGCAAGTGAGTTTTATCGTTATCGCCATAAGTTTACTTTTGACCTCATGTCTTGTTTATATAAAAATAGACTATGAAAATTGAACCTTGAAGAATAAAAAGACCATAATAAAAATAACCCCTTGCATGCCGAAGCTGCGCGTAGGCATGGCTTACCTGGTCGTTGGATTGCTTTTTACCATGCTGACAAGTACAAGTAAAAGTTCTGGTGAGAAAATCCGAACCATTGACTCGCTGAAAAACGTCATAGAAACAGCCGACCACGCTTGCCCCGAGCCATGCCGAGGGGACACGACAAAAATAAAAGCACTGAACCAACTCGGCTGGACACTGATGTATTCCAATCCAGACACAGCAATACTTTTAGGCAAACAGGCTCTTGCCTTATCCGAAAAGACTGATGATATAAAAAACAAAACTAATTCATTCAGTTATCTTGGAACATTTTTGTAACGGCAGATAATTCAGTAACAATTTGTATATTTGCATATAATTAATTTGAAAATAAATTTACCTTTTAATTAGAAACCAATGTTAAAAAAAATGTCTACCACAGTCACATCCGCCACAGGCGGGAAATTCCGGTTATTGACAATGAATATAATTAAAATATCTATTAGCTGCATGCTCGTATTCAGCATCACTGTGGCATTCTCACAAATAGCAAAACCGCCAATTAATACAAAACCATCAAAGAAACATTTCCGGATGCCTGAAAAGATCACTCCTGACGAATACATGTCAAATACAGTGGTCTTAAAAATTAAAAAGGATCACAGGGCAAAATGCAGTAAAAGTCAAATTAACATTGCCCCGTTAGTACAATACATGAACCAGATAGGTTCAGGCAGTGTGTACAAAAAATTTCACACTTCCCAGCCACCTGCAAGAGAGAAAAACGACTGGGGACAGAAGTATGCCGATCTTTCGCTTATTTATGAATTTCAATACACTGCGAATATTCCCCTTGAAAAAGTCATCAATCACATATATTCACTGGGAATTGTTGAATATGCAGAACCGCATTACATTCACAAGTTAATATACACGCCTAATGATCCCCAGATCGGCACGCAATGGCATCTGAGTACTATATCAGCTTACCAGGCATGGAACGTCTCTAAAGGTGATACCAATGTTGTTATTGGGATCGCAGATACTGGCACAGACATAGATCATCCTGATCTTGTTGATGAATTCAAATACAATTACAATGACCCTATCAATGGAGTAGATGACGATGGAGATGGATATACAGATAATTACAGGGGATGGGATCTTGGAGAGGATGATAATAATCCCCAGGTGGGAAGCGATGACCATGGTGTGCATGTAGCCGGCTGTGCTTCACCGTCAACTGATAATGGAATAGGGGTTGCAGGCCCCGGCTTCAATTGCAAGATATTGCCCATTAAAATTGCAAATGCAGCAGGTGAACTGATTGCAGGATATGAAGGCATTGAGTATGCTGCTGACCATGGCGCTGATGTAATTAACTGTTCATGGGGCAGTAATTATTACAGTTCAGCGGGTCAGGATGTGATTGATTATGCAACGATCAACAAAGACGCCCTGGTCGTTGGGGGAGCGGGAAATGACGGTGTAGATGATCTTTTCTATCCCGGCTCATACAACTATGTGATCAATGTTGCTTCTACAGAATCCAATGACGCAAAATCATCGTTCTCCAATTATGGCTATAACATTGATGTTTGCGCTCCCGGTAGTTGGATATATTCTACCGGTGACGGAAACACATATTACAACGCCAGCGGAACTTCTATGTCTTCACCTGTCGCAGCCGGCTGTGCCGCTTTGATCAAATCCCAATTCCCGTTTCTTAATGCCTTGCAGGTTGGCGAACAGCTTAAGGTTACTGCCGATGACATCTATTCTGTTGGTGGAAACGGCATTTACCAGGATAAGTTAGGAACCGGAAGAGTGAACCTCTATAATGCTGTAAGCGGAATCAATTCCCCTGCGGTTGTCATGACCGATAAAACCATTTCAGACGGTAATGATGAGGCGTTTGTGATCGGAGACACTTTAAGTATTACAGGTACATTCGTTAATTACCTTGCACCTACAGGGAGTATAATTGCTACATTGACTACAACTTCATCTTATATTAATATCATTAACAGTACGGCTAATTTAGGTGTTATTGCTGCATTTGGAGGAACTGCTGATAATAACGCTGATCCGTTTATAGTAAGAATTCTGCCTTCCACCCCTTTAAACCATGTAGTGCCTTTTGAACTTCTTTTAAGTGACGGGAGCTACAGCACAAAAGAGTTTTTTAACGTAACTGTTAATGTTGACTATATAAATATTACAATTAATGAAGTGGCTACTTCCATTACCAGTAAAAGTTTGATCGGCTATAACCAGGAAATGCAGACACAGGGACTTGGTTTTACTTACCAGGGCGGAAGTTCTATGTTATTTGAAGGGGGCTTGATGATAGGCGTTCCGGGTAAAGTATCCGACTGGATAAGAGACCCAACTGCTACAACCAACACTGATTTTAGTTCCCTGGTAAATGTTAGCCGGATAATCCCCCCGGTTGTTTCAGAATTTGATATTGAGGGAATTTTCAATGACGATCCTGCCGGCGCTGATAAACTCGATGTTGAAGTTGAACATAAGGCATTTGCATGGACATCACAAGGTCATACTAAATATGTTATTGTTGAATATAATATTAGAAATACAGGCGCCTCCGCTTTAAACGACTTATATGCAGGTATTTTTGCCGACTGGGATGTTATGGATTATTCTTTGAATAATGGTTCGGTTGACAATTCAAGATACCTGGGTTACTGCTGGAGCAATGAAGCAAGTGGCTTATATGCAGGCATTCAGCTATTAACGCTAGGAGATTTTGTGCATTATGCTATTGATAATGATGGCAGTAACGGAAGCATAGATATTTATACAAGTTACAATTCTTCTGAAAAATATACAACATTATCTACCAATCGCTCCACATCCGGTCAGGGTGATGTATCAGATGTGGTTAGTTCCGGTCCGTTTGATCTGGCACCAGGGGATTCAGTTATAATTGCCTTTGCACTGCTTGCCGGGGAAGACTTAGCTGATTTGCAGGAAAGTGCGGATTCTGCTTATTCTATGTATAATACCTGTTCAGATCTAACAATTACATTTTCAATTACAGATGCGGCATGTGGAGCAGCCGATGGTGATGCAACCGTATCAGTGATATCTGGTGTACCACCTTTCACTTATCAATGGGATGCCAATGCCGGATCACAGACTACAGTTACAGCTACCGGTTTGGGCGCAGGTTCATATACTGTTATTGTGACTGATGCTAATGGTTGTATGGATACTTCTACTGTGAATGTTAGTAATATAGGTGCCGGTACTGCTTCCATATACATCAATCAGAACGTTTCTTGCTATAGTGGCAGTGATGGTCAGGTAACAGCTTCCATAACCGGGGGTACAGGCCCCTATACTTATTTGTGGGATGATCCTTTATCGCAAACAAATTCATCAGCAACCGGATTAACTGCCGGTGTTTATACGGTTCAAATCACAGATGCTACCGGATGCATCGTTATCGTATCGGAAACAATTTATCAACCTCAAGCAATCACCGGTGCCACATCTTCTACTGATGACGATGGTACCGGTATAGGTACTGCAACTGTAGCTCATTCAGATGGAACTGAACCATACTCTTATTCATGGACCACTACACCAGCTCAAACTGATTCAACCGCAACAGGATTATCTTCCGGAACCTATACAGTTACTGTTACTGATGCGAACGGATGTATCGCTACTTTTAACGTAACGGTTGGCTCTACAAGCTTAATTGAAATGATCAATGAAAGTTCATTCGCACTTTATCCTAATCCAAATAATGGTCAATTCACTATACAATTTAATAATGTCTTAAAAGATAAATATACCATTGAAGTTAGAAATATCTTAGGGCAAATTATTCATACTGAAAGGATCAATATCAGTGGAAACTTTATCAAACACCTTGATCTTTCAAACCAAGGCAGGGGTATTTACTTCCTGAATGTCACTAATTCCAACAGCATAAAAACAGATAAACTCATCATTAAGTGATCTCTAATAATCGCAACCAAAAAAGCCGCTCACAAGCGGCTTTTTTATTCTGACAGTGTTTCATTTCATCATGTTATTTACTCATCTTATTCTCTTCGTTCAATACCAATAATCTTTACTATTTTCCCTGCCATACAAATACTCATAACACCTTTTGTTTCAATATATCTTATCCATACCGGCAGACTATCCTTCCTGTATGCCGGATCAAGGTTGGTTGGTTCGAGTTTCTTGCCATCTTCCAGTTTCAACAAAAACTTACAACCATCCAAGCCGGTCATATCAATAACCGTTGCCTTTACATATTTTTCCTTTGCATAGTCTCTTTTAACAATCGTCTGTTGTGCAGGTTGTTCCTTTGTTTCTGAAGCAGGCACTGTTTTTTTACTGCACGATAAGGAAATAGATAAAAACAATAATAGGAATATGAATTTCATTGTATCTTTTTATAGAATAGGTTATTTAGTGTAATTTTTCTATCTTGGTTCTGACTTCGCCAGATCATTGTTTCACCTCACACAAACTTATTAAAAGCTCCAATACTTTTACGCATTTTTCCGGAAGATTTTCATGGCGTTTAATAACAGCGGTAGGTATAAAGAACTCTACCTTGTTTCTTTTATATTCCAGCTCGTATTCTTTACCATCTTTATCAATTATAATTAACCTTATCCCTTTCCTGTTCCCTACTGTAAATAAATGTAATGTAGCTTCATCCGTTTCATAATGATACACGCAATTTGTACAGCATTTGTTGTGTGCAATTTGAATATTACCAGGATCAATATATTTTAAAGGAATGATGTATTTATGATGGTCATCAATTCGCAATCCTTTCCTGTCAACCTCGTAGATCAAATTATTATTTTGATAATCAAAAGATACTTTTGTTTCATATTCCTTGTAAATTTCCCCTGTCCTGTACCTTTCTTCTTCATAATAACTTAACTTATCCTTCAGCCATTCAACGGATCTTTTTAAACTTGCATTAATTTCAGTTGGTGGTGGTGGGTTATCCTGACTGAATGAGGGTAGTTGTATAAGAACAACTAAAAGGAATAAAATGGGGTTTTTCAAAAATGATGTTTTTTAAATAATTGAATTTTAGCAGGGTTATAAATTACAAATTATAAATTTTAGCAGGGATAAAAAACATATAAAATAAATAAAAACAGAAGTAAAAATTATAGAATTTTTGAGTTTAAAATATGCAAAACTTTATCAACAGCAACCCTCTCCTGCCCCATCGTATCCCGTTCCCTGATGGTAACGGTATTATCCTCCATGGTTTGATGGTCAACGGTTATACAGTATGGTGTGCCAATGGCATCCTGTCTCCGGTAGCGTCTGCCTATGGTATCTTTTTCTTCATATTGACAATTAAATTTGGATTTCAGATCATCAAATATCTTACGTGCTACTTCGGGAAGTCCATCCTTTTTTACCAGTGGGAAAACAGCAACTTTAACAGGTGCAAGCACTGGCAGTATTCTCAGGACCACTCTTGTTGTTCCATCCTCTAATTGCTCTTCGGTATAAGCCTGTGATAATACCGCCATGAACATCCTGTCCAATCCCATTGATGTTTCAACTACGTAGGGAATGTAGCTTCCTTCTGTTTCCTGGTCGTAATACTGCAGTTTCTTTCCCGAATGTTTTTCATGTGCACCCAGGTCAAAATCGGTCCGGGAATGTATCCCTTCCAGTTCTTTAAAGCCAATAGGGAATTCATATTCAATGTCAACGGCAGCATTGGCGTAATGAGCCAGGTTAACGTGATCGTGAAAACGAAATTTTTCCATAGGCAAATCCAAAGAATTATACCATTTCATCCTTTCCTCCTTCCAGTATTCATACCATTTCATTTCTTCACCCGGCTTAACAAAATACTGCATTTCCATCTGCTCAAATTCTTTCATCCTGAAGATGAACTGCCGGGCAACTATCTCGTTTCTGAACACCTTGCCGATTTGTGCAATTCCAAAGGGTATTTTCATTCTCCCGGTTTTCTGCACGTTCAGGAAATTGACGAATATGCCTTGTGCTGTTTCGGGACGCAGATAAACCTTGGTGGATTCCTGGCTTACCGAGCCCATTTCTGTTTCAAACATCAGATTGAATTGCCTCACATCAGTCCAGTTCCTTGAACCACTTTCGGGATCGGTTATATCAAGATCTGTAATTATTTGTTTTATCTCGTTCAAATCATTCTTTTCCAATGCATTGTAAAATCTTTTATTTATGGTATCTATTTTAGATTGATAATCAAGCACTCTTTGATTTGTTGTAATAAATTGTTCCTTATTAAATGTATCTCCAAACCGTTTTTCTGCATTTTTTACTTCTTTATCAATCTTTCCTTCAATTTTGGCAATATGATCCTCTATTAACATATCCGCCCTGTACCTTTTTTTAGAGTCTTTATTGTCAATTAAAGGGTCATTAAAAGCATCCAGGTGTCCTGAAGCTTTCCAGGTGGTTGGGTGCATGAAAATAGCGGAATCCAATCCTACAATATTCTCGTTCATCTGCACCATTGCCTTCCACCAATGGGCTTTTATGTTATTTTTCAGTTCAACACCGTTTTGTCCGTAGTCATATACGGCACTTAATCCATCATATATTTCACTTGAGGGAAACACAAAGCCATACTCTTTGGCATGAGAGATTATTTTTTTGAACAGATCTTCTTTAGTTGACATAAGAATTAATTCAGTCTTGAATTTTTAATTATTTAGCCACGCCTGCGTGCCAAAACGGCACTATGGCGTGCAGGCACGAATTACACTAATTTTCACTAATTTTCACAAAATAATTCTTTTGAATTGGTAAAAACAAAAATTAATTGACTAACTATCCATCCTGATAAACCCAATCCCCGTTCTCCTTGATCAATTCAATAAGCGCCTCAACAGCTTGCTTTGCCGGCACATTTCGTTTTATTACCTCTTTACCTTTGTACAGAGTTATTTTCCCGGGTCCTGTCCCCACATAGCCGTAATCAGCATCAGCCATTTCTCCGGGACCATTAACTATACAACCCATTATCCCTATCTTAATTCCTTTCAGATGACCGGTACGGGAGCGGATCTTCGCGGTGGTTTCCTGAAGGTCGAAGAGTGTCCTGCCGCAGGATGGACAAGAGATGTAATCTGTTTTGGTTATTCTTGTCCGTGTGGCTTGCAGTATTCCGAAAGCGATATTATTTAAGCCCGCAAGGTTTTTAAAACCCTGAGGATTTTTGAAATTAATCCATATACCATCACCAAACCCGTCTAATAGCAAACCTCCGAGATCAGTTGCAGCATAAAGCAAAAGCTCCTCTTGAGAAAAGTTTTCATAATCCCTTTTGATGATAACCGGAACGGTACAATCTCCTGTAATCAGCTTAAAGAACATACTCCTTTGCTCTGCTATTTTGCATACATCTGTGACGTCAGGTGTCTCCACCTGACGTTTGGTTGTTTCAAAGACTAACACGATGGTTTTATCATCTTTTATCTCATCAATAAAATTTCGTGTTAATGTTTCTATATCTACCCTGACAAAATTTATGCTTCTTGATTTGTTATCAGCGTTAAGATACTCTTTTGCATGGAACAAAGGGTAGGCATTTTCTTTGTTTTCAACTGCTTCCCAAATTTCAGGATCGCAAATGACACCAAGCGTTTGAGGGATTTCAAGATCAACTTTTTTGTTTCCCATGTAGAGATAATCACAAGCAGTATCGGAGAGTGTCCATTTACCAGGAGTGCTTGAATAATTATAACCGGCAGAAGACAGGTAAGAGTAAGTAATATTTTCCTGTCTGCTGAAATCCGCAATGACTACCGGTACATTTTTGCCGCCAATATTATGCACTTCATGGGTTTTCCTTTTATGATATTCAAAAGGATTGCAAACCGCTTCCTGTCGTGTGACTTGAGTGTCGCCAGGCGCCTGCCCTGTAGTGCGAAGCTCCTTCAGGGTTTCCACCAGACGTGAATACCTGTCAATCAAAGCTTTAGCAACCGGTATTTCACACTCCGGTTCTTCGGTTAAAGAGACGCGGATTGTGTCTCCGATACCATCTTCCATGAGAGCTCCAATGCCCACTGCCGATTTTATTCTTCCATCTTCGCCTTC
>JBDRNO010000149.1:0-18950 GCA_043811005.1 Bacteroidota bacterium
GAGCAGGGAACGGATCACGTGGACTCCCTCGGCGCCTGCAAGGTTCATTTTGATTGATTAGTTTTGCCTGCTGATTGGGGGTTTGTTATTATTGGACTGAACGTTTATAGAAGGTTGTAACCTCGTTCAATAATTGCGACAAAAAAGCTGTTCCGCATAGCGGAACGGCTTTTCTGCTTTTGCGGAGTGTTCAAAATTTATTTTGATAAACGCAGCAAAAGCAGAAAAGCCAGTTTGAACGAAGTGAAAACAGCTTTTTGGTTTGATCCACTACCAAAAGAGATCACCTACCGGAGGTAGGTAATCTCCCCACCCCGATAGGCGATTTGGTGATTTACATATTGGATTTTCCCTGATCTTCCTTATCCTTTGCCCTCTTTTCAATGAAGTAAGAGCCGATAAGACTAAGCCCGCCAAAAAGTGCGATCATTGCGGGATAGGCAGCCTCCTCGTTCATCACTCCGGATGATACCAGCAAATGACCAATGAAGATACCTATCGCAACACCTACCAGCAGCAGACCGAACTTTAAAACCCTTAAAGGGTGGCTCTCTCTTTTAAATATGGAAGCATCCGCTCCCTTTTCAATTAATGCTAATCTCTCCCTGTTACGGAAAGATATGATTACGTATACGATGCCGAATACCATCGCAAACATGGTCATTGGAACTAATATTTCTACCATGATTTTTGAGTTTTTTGCCTGCCGGAAGGCAGGCGGGGTTAATAATTTTGATTTCACCCCATTTGACGCCAATACTTGTCCGGCGGTTACATATTTATTAAAAAAATTATTACTGTTCTGGTGTAAATGTAACCACAGATTTCACTGATTTTAATCTGTGTAATCTGTGAAATCTGTGGTTCCATTAATCAATTTACAAAGTTATGTTCTTTACCAGGTTATATTCTTATTTTTACCAATAACTTGTAACCAACTACGGCATAGCAGCGTCTAAACAAGAAAATGAATAAAAGGGACGACAATATATATATTGATAAGGTATTGCAGGGAGACACCACTGCCTTTGCCTGTTTGGTTGACAGGTACAAGGATATGGTCTTTACAATTGCCTGCCGTATTGTAAAGAACCGTGAAGATGCGGAAGAAATAGCCCAGGATGCTTTTATGAAAGCATACGGTCATTTAGAAAATTTTAAGGGAGGATCCAGGTTTTCTACATGGCTGTATTCCATTGTTTACAACACCGCTGTTTCCAGGACCAGGAAAAAGCAGTTGGAAACGTATTCTATAGATGAAGCGGTGACAGAAACTTTCAGCCCGGAAGATTCGGTGAACCAGCTCAACATGCTGGGAAATGAAGATCAGAAAAAATTTATCAAAGAAGCCATTAACCGGCTGCCGGGGGATGATGCCTCCATCCTGACCTTATATTATATGGATGAATGCTCTTTCAGCCAACTATGCGAAATCACGGGTTTGGAAAATTCAAATATTAAAATTAAATTGCACCGCGCCCGCAAAAAGCTGCACATTGAACTGCAGCAATTATTAAAACATGAACTAAAAGAGATCCTTTAGCCATGGATGAAATAATGAACGATGACCTTTTAAGAAAATTCTTCCGTGAAACGGGAATGGAAAAGCCATCCAGGGATTTTACCAGCAGGATAATGAATAGAATTGAGCAGAGTGAAACTGTTAAGGACAGCATCACACAGGGCATCCTGCAGAAAGCCGGAACGGAATCGCCTTCCGCTCACTTCACTCGAAATGTCATGCAGCAGGTAAGTGCACCGTCCGAAAGCTTCGCCCGGCTCTATGAACCGGTGATAAGCAAAAAGGGGTGGTACATGATAGCTGCATTTATCATGATTGTTACCGGCATAGGATTTCTCTCCAACAACACTTCCTCTCCTGTGGATAAAGTCACAGGAGGAGCGATCTCCATAGTGAAATTGTATATGGATACTGCCTTAAGCTCCTTCAACAGTATTATGACCAATTTCAACTTCTCCTTGCCATTGCTAACCAGCCTGATGGTGATAGGTTTGCTGCTTCTTTTAGACAGATTGATCAACAGACCTGCCTTTGCCTGAATGGAAAAACCCTGCAAAACACTTTACAGTATTATTCCACTTGACAAAAGTTGCGTTAAATAACATCAAAACAAAAAATCCCTTAAAACGAGTGGTTCTTTACATGACACAAAACAAAAAGGAATTTTATCCTTCAGTCAATTCCGGTTGTTCGAATTAGATAACGGGTTTACTGTATGGACGGAATTATTTTGTAGGAAATAGAATGGAAATACGTGATTTTTCATATAGGGTATTTCTATGTTATATTGAAATATAGATATACATTTTGACCTCACCCCTGCCCTCTCCTGTCCCTCCTGGCTGTAGCCAAAGAAGGAGAGGGAGACCCAAGCTCGGCACATCATCCGGTTCATCCGCTGGAATATTTATTTAATAGACTGTGTGTTTTGGAGGATGTTGAAAACCTCACTCCTAAAAAACACTATTCAACCTGAATCCCTTGAAGCGGGATGAAGGATCTATATTATGTTACCGCCATCCCCGGCAACATATTTCTTTGAAAGATTGATTAATTTTGCCGAATGGAAATCATATTTCTTGCAATTGTATTCATCTCAACAATCATTACCGGCGCCTTTGGGTTTGGTTCTGCAATAATTCTTATCCCGGTATCATCATTCTTCATGGATATAAAAGAAGCCATAGCCATTCTTACTATCTACTTCATGTCTGTAAATATTAACCAGATCATCTTATTCCGGAAAAAAATTGACTGGCAATTAGTAGGGTATATACTTCTTGGGGCAATCCCGGCAGCAATAGCGGGAGCATCATTAATGGTCATCTCGCCAAGTGATCTTTTAAAACGGTTGCTGGGGATCATCATAATTTTATATATCCTAAACGAAATATTCCAATTCCTTAAAAAATACAAACTGAAGAAATTCATGATATCCTTTGTAAGTATATTCTACGGGTTCTTTGCCGGAATAATCGGTACCGGCAGCGGCATAAAAGCCGCAATACTTACACATATGGGGATCACCAAAGAAGGATTTATCGCAATAATGGCAACTACTGCAATTTTTGTAAATACGATAAAAACTATCATCTATTCTAGATCATCACTTGTATCCGCGGAAGACATTCCGCTGATGGCAGCGCTTATTGCAATCGGATTTACAGGCAGTTATATTGGGAAACTTTTAGTAAAGAAAATATCACCTGTATTGTTCAGGTATGCTATTTTAATTATATTACTTTTTATAGGGCTCAAATTAATAATATTCCCATAATAATAATTCCTGCATCATTTCATCTGTTCCCTTTCATTATTCTTTCTTTTAGTTTTCCTTCAAAGAAAGAATGTAATGGAAAAATCATGGCAGCCAAAATAGCATTGAAAGCAAGCTTGATGGCAGGCGCCCCTGCAGAGAAACGTTCGATATACGGGTCGGACAGGACTAATGTAAATTCAAAGAACAGAAGGAAGGTAAAAAAGATCAATCCATCTGCAATGATCTATATAAGTATTTCAATGCCTGGGGATAGTCGGACAGGATTTTATAGATAAGACCTATATTGTTGTAAGCGCTTGCTAATCCTTTTATATCGTTCATCTCTCCATTCAGCATAACAACCCTGAAGTAATATTCAAGCGCCATCCAGTAATTCCCGTTTTTAGAACTGATTGACCCCAAAGTATGATTGATGTTAGCTATTCCATTCCTGTACTTTAACTTCCGTGCCAGGTTTAAGCCCTTCCTGGCATAGATCTCCGCCTTTCCCCTTTGACTTT
Source organism: Bacteroidota bacterium (assembly GCA_043811005.1). Classification (GTDB taxonomy): domain Bacteria; phylum Bacteroidota; class Bacteroidia; order NORP154; family NORP154; genus JBDRNO01. The sequence continues at coordinate 3,803 of JBDRNO010000149.1, forward strand.
CAACACTTCTTAATTTCCATGCCAGAGCATTGAGAATGTTTACCTCATCAGTATCTCCTTCAGCGGTTTTAAGAAGATTTTCCAGCGAATCCACCTGTTCATTGAGTGGTTGCCCGGGCATAGCCGACAGGTGGGAGAACAAGGTCAATACTATGGAGCACTGTAATATAAACGCCAGGATTCCCGGCATAAGCAATCACTCCATAATATATAAAAGCAGGTTTAATAGTCTTCTTTTCACGCTTGCAATGTATAAAATATTATTTAAAAAAAAACAATGTTACCTTTGTGGATATTCTATGAGGTCATTATTCCACTATTCCTTTATAGCTATTTCAATGCGAGACACATCAATAAAAAATAAATTTTAAGGATTAATTAAAAAACATAACTTCGTAAATTGATTAAAAAACATCTCTAGCAAAGCACGCCAAGCCCGCAAAGTGCGCTATTATTAATTAAAATAAAGCTTTGTCCGCCAGCTGGCGGAAGCTTTGCGGGAAAAATAGACTTCTTTGAAATACAAAGTATTCACGAACACCTTTAAAACAAACAATATAGTGAGTAAATTCCAATACGTATTAATTATAATATTCGTAAATTTCCCACAACCAAAATAAAAACGAATGATGATGTTATAAGCAAGATGGGAGAAGTTCATAAAGAGGCATTAAAATTTATCAGGTCCTTAAACAATAAACAGTTGGATGAAGCTTTTCAGATAGATTTTCTTGGCTTTGAGAATAAAAGAATAGTATTATATCATGCGATCAGGCTTGAGGCAGCCCACGCAGGGCACCTGGGGTGGATATGTAAACTGAATGGGATCAAGACTATTTAAAATCGCTATACTTCAGCACAATACAGCAAGGATTACACGAATCGCGAATCAGACGCGAATGAAGCGAATAGTATTCGCATTTAAATTCGCGATTCGCGTAACTTTAATTATTAAATCTCTATAGTTTTTGCTTGTCCAAGTCATGTATAACATAAACAGAATTTTGCAGGAATCTTAAAACTATTTCCCAACCGGCTTGAAGTCTTTCCATTTTCCTGCAATCTTCTTTCCATAAGAGAATGTAAAGGTTCCTTCTCCGTTGAACTTATTTGCTTTCCATTCACCTTCATATTTACTGCCGTTTGAACCGGTGAATGTTCCCCAGCCATGTATCTTGTTATTTCTAAACTGACCGGTATATTTATCTCCGTTGGCATAATAGAATGTTCCCTGACCGTGCTTCTTACTGTTCTCCCACTCCCCGTCATATTTACAGCCCTTCCATTTTCCGGCAGCATAAACAAATGTTCCTTTCCCTTTGCACTTGTTCTTTTCCCATTCACCTTCGTATTGGTTGCCGTTAGCATAAGTAAAGGTACCACTGCCTTGTATCTTGTTTTTCTCAAACCGGCCGGTATATTTATCTCCATTAGGATAATAGAAAGTCCCGCTGCCATTCAATTTATTATCTTTCCACTCTCCCTCATATTTGCTGCCTTTCCACAATCCTCTCTTGTAAATAAAAGTTCCCTTTCCGTTGCATTTCCTGTTCTTAAACTCGCCAATGTATTTGTTCCCGTTCAAAAGTACGTACGTACCCTTGCCATTCTTGCAGTTCCCCTCAACGCATCCGGCTGCCATGACATATAAAGGGAGTAGTGAAAGTAAAGGAATTACAGCTATAACGATATCTCGTTTCCTCAGGAAATACATATAGAATTATTTTAATGGAAATATCAGATAAAAAACAGGTTTTTCAATAATGCTTACCCGAGTCTTTACTATTTAAACTATGACTATGACTATAACTATAACTATGACAATAACAATTATAGTGAATTTATAATTTTAATTTTGAGTAAGATGATAATAAATCTGAATCCGTAGTCATCTTCATTATTATTTCTCATATAATATAAAGTTTAACATGTAGAATAGTTGTATCGCAAATTCCACAGGGTTTAGAAAATTTCTTGTTATATCTGTTGTCAAAGTCATAGTTATAGTCATTGTTATTTCAAAAAATAATTGAATAGTCGTAAGTAAACATTTTTACAATAACCCTAAAAGCCTTATTTAACTATGTACGGCTCTATCCTCTTTAAAAATTTATCATATATTTCCTCATTACCTGGAAATAACAGGAACATGGCAGCCAGGAACTGGCGTTCCTCCTCCTGCTGAGCTGTCTCGCCCAGGAGAAACCCGACCTTCAGGGCATCCTTCAGCTTTAAGCACAGCGATTCTTTTTGAGCTTCAAAAATTATTTCCTCCATTTCTCTTGTTTCCACAAGGATCTTATCAACTTTTTTCAGTATCTCCTTTTTATCTTTTGACCTTATACCCGGAAGTGTAGCCTCAATGATATCACCAACAGGGATAAGATACAGTGGTTTAAGATCTTTCCATAACTCTCCTGAGACCTTTCTGACCTCTCCGAAATAATTTTTCCATTCATCTGTTACAAATGCCTGTCCGATATTTGTTGAATTTTCCAGGTCTTTGTTTGGGAGCAGGCAGCACCTGAAGCTGTTGAGTAAATATTTTTGTCCGTCAGTGAGGATATTGTCAACATTCGTTCTCAGCTCCCACAGCTTAAGCATCCCCTCTTCTCCAAACAACCCGGTGACATGAGCCTTGTCAATCAATTCACGCTCCTTTTGCGTTATCACCCTGGTTTCTTTCCCCGAGATATCACCTTTCGGGAAATGGCTGGGGGGAGCATGGCACCCTAAGCAACCACTGCCACTGTAACCTGTTTTCTGCGCCCCTAATAATGATCTTTTGATTGTTTCCGCCTCCTTGATACGCATTTCCAGCACCCAGGAATTCAAGCCATCCGGTACGGATTTTTGATCTGCCAGATGTTCAAACAGCAAGATATAGGTATCCCTTACTTTTACAAGGTCAGGACTGGCATCGCCCTTCATATCAGGGATAGGAGGTTTAAATGAGTCAATTATTTCCACCAGCTTTCTCAGTTTCTCGCCCTGCTTATAGGTAAGGTACACTCCGTTGATAAGGTTGGCAGCTGACGTCCTCATGATAAGATAGTTCATCTCATTGAGCTGCTTTTCCCATGACATGTTGTCTGCCGGTATCTCGCTCCGTTTTTTATCCTGATGCGGACCCATTGATAAGATCATGAACACCATGGTCAATGTCAATGGAATTATCAACAATAGCTTGATTTTCATATTTTACTTTTATTTAATTTTGGGACTTAATGCTTGCAAAATAACAAATCTCAAATCACAAATCATAAAGAACATAAATTTACAAATTAATTAAAAAATATTTTCCTTTAGAATTAAAACTTTAAAAATAATTAAAATAAAGAACCGTTATAAAAAGATTTTAAGCAAATTTGTAAGATAAAAACAGAACCTAAATAAATTCATACAAGATGGACATAGAATTCAATAAGAATGAAGACCATATAAAGCAATTTCTGTCAGAGATGAATATCAAGCTTGTTAAAATTCATCTTGGCGGGGGTCAGAAAAAGATAGACAAGCAGCGCAAGGCAGGCAAGATGACAGCCCGTGAGAGAGTTAACTATCTGATTGATAAGGATAGCCGTTTTTTTGAGATCGGTGAATTTGCCGGTGATGGAATGTATGAAGACTACGGGGGTTGTCCTGCTGCCGGTGTTGTCATTGGCATAGGATATGTCAGTGGCAGGCAATGTATTATCGTTGCCAATGATGCAACCGTAAAAGCGGGAGCATGGTTCCCGATTACAGCAAAAAAGAACCTTAGAGCCCAGGAAATATCCATGGAAAACCGCTTGCCCATCATCTACCTTGTTGACAGTGCAGGGGTGTTCCTGCCTATGCAGGATGAGATATTTCCCGACAAGGAGCACTTCGGACGAATTTTCAGGAATAATGCGGTTATGTCCTCTATGGGTATAGTTCAGATAGCTGCAATAATGGGCAGTTGCGTAGCTGGAGGCGCTTATCTTCCTATTATGTCTGACGAAGCCCTTATTGTAGATAAAACCGGAACAATCTTCCTTGCCGGCTCTTACCTTGTTAAAACCGCTATTGCCGAAAATATTGATAATGAAACCCTTGGAGGCGCTACAACTCATTGTGAGATATCAGGTGTTACCGACTATAAATCTGCAAATGACAAGGAATGTTTGGATTCCATACGCAATATTTTTGATAAATTAGGAGATTTTGATAAAGCCGGTTTTAACAGGATTGAGCCACAACCTCCTAAACCAGATGAAAAAGAGATCTATGGAATTATCCCTTCTGCAAGGGAAAAACCTTATGAGATCAGGGAAATTATTACCCGGCTGGTGGATAACTCTGAATTTGAAGAATATAAAGAGAAGTATGGAATGACACTGGTTTGCGGATTGGCAAGAATTGAGGGATGGTCTGTTGGAATTGTCGCCAACCAAAGAAAAATAGTAAAGACAAAAAAAGGTGAAATGCGTTTCGGGGGAGTTATCTATTCCGACTCTGCCGACAAAGCAGCAAGATTCGTCATGAATTGCAATCAGAAGAAAGTACCCCTGGTATTTATCCAGGATGTAACGGGTTTTATGGTAGGTTCACGGTCAGAGCACGGTGGAATAATAAAAGACGGGGCAAAAATGGTTAGTGCAGTGGCAAACTGTGTGGTTCCCAAGTTTACCGTTATCATTGGAAATTCCAATGGTGCAGGTAATTATGCTATGTGCGGAAAAGCGTATGATCCGCGTCTGATCGTTGCATGGCCTTCTGCAAGAATTGCAGTCATGGGCGGAGCACAGGCAGCTAATACTTTATTGCAAATAGAAGTAAGCGCTCTAAAAGCCAAAGGTAAAGAGATAACAAAAGAAAACCAGAAAAAACTACTCGATACTATCACAAACCGCTATGAAAGACAAAAATCCCCTTATTATGCTGCTTCACGTCTCTGGGTGGATGCCATCATAGACCCGTTGGATACCAGGAAGATCATCTCCATGGGTATTGAATTAGCCAACCACGCTCCTATCACGAAAAAATATAATGTTGGGGTTATACAGACTTGATTTATAATTTATTTCTAAATTACAGGGGAAGTTTTTACAAGATCTGTTCTGGAAAGAAAATAAGGTATCAAAGCCCTACATCAGGCACAAACTTATATCCATAAATGATCATGCCTGTTTTTCCTTCTTCATTGATACGCCTGAACTGGGAAACGAGTTGGTCTCCGATATTCAGTTCTTCGGGGTTGCAATCAACGATCTGACTCATTATTTTTATCCCTTCTTCCAATTCAATGATCCCTACAGCATAAGGTGCCAGATCACCAAAACCGTCTGGTGCAGTCCGGATAATGGTATATGTTACCAGTTTGCCTTTGCCTGAAAGTTGAACAGTCTCAAATTCTTTTGAACCGCAATCCGGGCAGATCAACCTGGCAGGAAAGAGAAGTTTATTACATTTCCTGCATTTGCCGGATTCCATTCTATACCTTTTCGGTATTTCCCGCCAATAATTAGGTACGTGCATGATCTAGTATAATTTAATTTAAAATATTTCTCAATTACTATTTTCCATCCGCTATCTGGCGGACAATTTTCATTTTTTTATCAATTCGCAAAGCTATGTCCTTACTACTTTGCCTCTAAAATATGAATTACACAACTACCGCCTGAGCCGCCCATGTTCTGGGTCAGTGCGGTTTTAGCGCCTTTTATCTGGCGTTCTTCTGATTCTCCTCTTAGCTGGCTAACAGCTTCACATATCTGCGCTACCCCTGTAGCTCCTACCGGATGACCTTTTGATTTCAAACCGCCTGAGGGATTGATCGGGAATTTCCCGTCCAGCGCAGTTAATCCGTCCGAAGTTGCTGGTCCTCCCTGTCCGGGCTCCACAATACCCAATGCTTCCATCACCATGATCTCGGCAATGGTAAAGCAATCATGTACTTCTGCAAAGTCAATATCCCTGATCGTCTTACCTGCCATTTTAAGCGCTCGTTGAGCTGCCAGTTCAACAGCTCCCAATTTTAGAATATCAGCGCGCTGGCAGAGAGCAATAGTATCAGTAGCAAGCCCGATACCTGATATCACTATCATGGGTTTACCCAATTTACGGGCTTCATCTGCAGACGTTAATAAAACAGCAGCAGCGCCATCAGTGATTGGAGAACAGTCTAATAACCTGAGCGGGTCGGCTACTATGGTGGAGTTCATGACCAACTCTCTTGAAACAGGAAAAGGGAATTGTGAATGGGGATTCTTGCTTCCGTTAAGATGATTTTTTACAGATACATCTGCCAATTGCTCTCTTGTGGTTCCATAATGTTCCATATGAGCTTTTGCCATTAAAGCATACAAACCCGGGAAATTTATCCCATGAAATGCTTCATATTCCTGATCTGATGCAGAAGCCAAAGCAGCAGTAGCTTCACCACCGTCTACATCAGTCATTTTCTCAACTCCAACGGCAAGGGCGTAATCCGAAACACCTGATGCGATCTCGAGAAAAGCAGTGCGAACCGCCATTCCACCGGAAGCGCATGCTGATTCAACACGCATTGCTGGAGTATGTAATTTCCCTAAATAATCCGGAACAAGGCTCGCAAGATGCTCCTGTTGGTTGAACAAACCGCTTGACATGTTGCCAATAGTGATAGCATCAACCCGATCTGTACCTGCATCTTCGAAACATTTCAAAGCTGCTTCAACACTCAGATCGCGAAGGGACTTTTCCCATAGTTCCCCCCATTTTATCATTCCAATACCAATAATTGCTACGTCTCTCATTTTTTGCCTCTATTTTTATTTTAATTAAATTACTTGGTTATATTCTTATACTGCGCGTGGGATAAATTTCCGCATAACAAATCCTCTGCTATGCCTGCTGCTGGCAGGTGCCGAGGTATGTACAGACGCCCAAATTGGGCGTCTCTGCCATTCCTAAATTAATAGTATGGAAATGCAGCAATTTATCCTGTTTCATGTATTATAACGTTTTCAATCTAATGTGCCCTTAATATCTTCCTCCTGAACTTGGCATAAGCGCCATATTCAAGATATTGTTTATATTCATCCAATTGCTTTCTTGTTCTTGGTGCCAGATCGTGGACTTCGGGAAGCCGGTCTGTTGTACGGAAAATGAAAGCATCACTACCGGCTCCTGATCCGTAAGAAACAAGCAGTATGAGTTCCCCTGGTTTGGCTTCATCAAGGGTTGCTGCCAGCCCAATCGGGGATGAGCCGGAATAGGTATTCCCCAGTACCGGTGTCAATAATCCATACTTGTATTGTGTTTCTGTAAAGCCCAGCTTTTTTGCCGCCTGCTGAGGGAATTTACCATTTGGCTGATGCAGAATCAGATAGTTGAAATCCCCAGGTTTCATATTTGCTTTTTCAAGGATGCCTGTTAATGCACCTGCAACATGCTTGGCATAAGCGGGTTCACCTGTAAAACGACCCCCGTGTTCGGGATAATTTGCATGTTCACGTCTCCAAAAATCAGGAGTATCGGTCATAAAACAGTGGGTTTCCAGCAGTTCTGCAACCAAATTCTCTGTTCCCATAATGTATGCAGCAGCTCCGGCAGAGGCAGAATATTCCAATGCATCACCAGGAGCTCCCTGGGAAGTGTCTGCTCCAATTGCTAATGCATAAGGCACTACACCTGTTTCAACCAGGTTAAGAGCGATAAACATCCCCTCTGTCCCGGCTTTACATGCGAATTCAAGGTCTGCCGTGTGAACATTAGGACAAGCTCCTAACGCTTCAGAAACTATTGTGCCGGTGGGTTTTACTGCATAGGGATGAGATTCGCTTCCAACATACACTGCTCCTATCTCTCGCGGATCAATACAGGCTCTACGAACAGCATTGCAGGCAGCATTGACGGAAAGAGTAGCGGTATCCTCATCCGGAGCAGGAACTGATTTTTCATGGAGATTTAATCCCCGGCTTAACGCAACGGGATCTGAGCCCCAAACCTTGGCTATCTCCTCCACTGTGATCCTGTATCGCGGAATATGTGTTCCGTATCCTATTATTCCTACCATTTATTTTTCCTCTTGTTTTTATTTATTGAAAAAAAGTGTTTTTAGTTATTTTTTTGGAATGGCGAAGTTACAATAAATTTTATTTGTTGCAAGTGTCAATGAAAAAAAATAATTTTGAAGGGAAATGTTTTTTTATTAAAAAGGTAATATTGCCACTAATTTCACGAATTAATAAAAAAAAATTAGTGAAAATTAGTGTAATTCGTGGTTAAGTATTGTTGAGCAAAGCGAAATTCCGATACGTAAAAATTATTACATTATGATATATACAAAAAAAGAGGTTGCAAACTTCCAGGACCAGGTCTTTGCATACCTGCAGACAGAAGAAAAAAATCATGTCTTTACTATCTTATTAAACCGCCCTGAGAAGAAAAATGCGATGAATCAGATAATGATGAATGAAATTGCATTTGCTCTCTCTTATACACATTACAATAATGATATTTGGGCGGTTGTTATCGAAGCCACAGGAGATGTGTTCTGTGCCGGTTTAGATCTGAAAGCCCTTCCGGGTCAAAAGCAGCCCGAGACAAATTCAACCATACCCATACCACTCTCAACGGTCTTACTCGGTGAATTGTTCACACAGATGCATAAGCCATGTATTGCAAAAGTTGATGCCAGGGTTTATGCAGGCGCTTTTTTAATAATTTGCGGATGTACTCATGTCGTGGCAACTGACAATGCAACATTTTGTCTTCCTGAGGTAAAAAGGGGGATATGGCCAATGCAAGTAATGCAAAGTTTATTAAATATCATGCCTGCCCGAAAAGCATTGGATCTTTGTATGCTCGGAAATACGCTAAGCAGCAGGGAAGCTTATGATATAGGTCTAGTTACCTCAATCGTATCATCAGATAAGCTTGATGATGAAGTATCCGGACTCACCCGGCAAATTTGCAGTAATTCGCCAGCAGCCATAAGATATGGATTAAAAGCTTATGATGAAATGAGAGCAATTGACCATAGCGGAACACATCGCTTTTTAAGAGAGATGTTGAACGAAGTATTGAAAACCGAAGATGCAAAGGAAGGGATATTGGCTTTTAAGGAAAAGAGGAAGCCGGAATGGACTGGGAAATAACTAATATTACAACAATTTAGTTATGAATCATTTTTTTGAATATAATGTCTTAAATTTAAGCCATAATCGCCTAATTTATTCCTCCCCCTCATCCTTAGTAGTCTTAATAGAGTACCAATCTATATTGCGTGACAAGTACATAACTATTGCCAAAACAATAAACAATCCAATACTTCCCATTAAGAGTGCATAATCCTGAAGTTGAATGATCGTATAAATAAAACCATATAAGATAATTAGTATCAACGCCATAAGTGTTGTTAAAAGATCCCTTTTAAACAAACTCCTGGCATAGGCGGTAATTAGCGCTATGATAGAAATACTTGCCACCAGGTATGAAACATTAAACCTGATATGCTCGGAAAGTGAAATTAACAAGGTATAGAAAACACATAATGCCAGGCCAACTAAAATATACTGGATAGGGTGGATACGTACCTGGTTCAAAACCTGGATAAAAAAGAAAACAAGGAATGTTAAAGTAATAAACAATACCGCATACTTTGCCGCACGTGTACTTTTTTGATATTCATCTACCGGCATTAAGAGGTTAACCCCAAAACCCGATTCATCAATTCCTGATATGCTTCCTCTGAATTTTTGGGGGTATGATCTGTTGAGATGTAATACATTCCATTTGGCTGCAAAGCCATCTTTGGTAATTTCCCTTTCATCCGGTAAAAAAGCGCCATCAAAACTTGGATCGGGCCAGTTGGATGTTAATGTCACATTTGTTTCTTTTCCAAGAGGAGTAAAGTTTAGCTCTGAACTTCCATTAAAGTTAAGTGTTAAAGAAAATTCATAGCTAGATCCTGTAGTATCTGGACAGTTAACAGGCACTTTTGCATGAATTCCTGAACCTATTACATCATTAGTCTCAACTCCCGGATTAAAATTGATGCCTGTACCGTTCCAGATAAGTTCTGCGTTTTCCTGGATGCTCCTGAGGTCAGACAATCCCAAAGAGATAAAAGCATCTTTCCATATTATATTATTACTTGTTATGTCCCATTCTTCAAAATCCGGAGCTGAAAACAGACCAGTAAGTTTAATTTCGGAGTTATAAACAATTACTTCATATATTCCCCTGTAGCGTACCTCCGGCTGGATAAGACCTTCGATATTTAACTCATCAGGCAAAAAGTGAGCATATTCGGTAGTTTTGATCAGTTTGTATTTTATATTATCATCCTTGTCGTAAACTTTTGTATAAACATAATAAGGCACTGTAAGCACAAGCCCTTTAATGGTTTGCCGTTCGCCCCATTTTGAACATACTTCCCTGATAGCATCATCCCGCCGGTATTCCCTTTCGCGTATCAGATTTTCTATCATTGCCACAGGGATCAGAAGAATAAATATCAATATCCCGATAGTGATCAAGCGTATGGTAATTGAATTTCTAAGCCAATCATTGGCTCTTTCAAAAAAGGATTGTTGTTTTTGTAGCATTTTTAATCAATTTATAAAATTATGTGCTTAATTGTCAAAAGATTTAAGATTAAATATCAATGTGAATTTCATTGTGCTTTTCAGAGGGCTTAGCTGATCAAAAGGATATAAATATAACGAATCAAACAAATTAATATTATATTGACATACAAATACGGCAGGATTCAGTTGGCAGTCGCCAATCGGCAATTGAGAACAGGCGATGACAATGATGAAAAATCTCAACCACTAATATACTGAATCTTGAATCTTGCATCCAGTATCAAGCATCCAACCGTGCAACTAACCATTCAACAATCGAACCCCAGTGAAATATTTGCTTCGCTCCGCAAATTTCACGGGGTAAACAATCGAACATTCTCAAAACGTCAAATTTAGTCCGAAACTCGGCAATATAGGCAATTGATCAACCCACTCGTTCCTCACCCTGTTAAAGTAGAAGAGATTTTTTTGGTTGTAAACGTTGGTTACGCTTACATTTGTTTCAAGGGTAGAATTATCTCCAAGTTCAAATTTTCTTTTTAGGGTTAGGTCTAAACGGTGATATGTTGGTAATCTCCCTTGATTTAATTCTCCGTAAATGATCCCCAATTCTTCATTTATTGTAGTGTAATCGGTGTTAATACCGTCAGAGAATGTTATATTTCCATAATATCCTTGTGTTTCTGTAAATGGAAATCCCGAACCGAGATTCCAGCGAAGGTTGGCTTCCCAGTTCAGGTCTTTACCGAAAGTATATGATGTAACCAGGTTTATATTATGCCTCCTGTCAAAATGTGTAGGATAATCGGTTTTGTTACCGTCATAATCTACAAGAACACCATCATAACGTTTAACGTATCCCAGGGAATAAACCAGCCAGACATACCATCTTTTATAATCGTATTTAAGTAGAAAATCACCACCATAAGCTTTACCTGTTTCTATTATAAAATCTTTTTTCTGATAAAAGGGTTTGTCTGAATATTCAGGAGTATCGTCAAAAAGCTTGTTGCGGTTGAGATTAGTCAATTGGGTAAATTGTTTTATATAGCTCTCCACATTGATATTGATATGATTTGTAAGGTCGAATTCAAAGCCAAGTATTACATGACGTGCTTTTTGCAGTTTGTGAGTTATTTCTTTTACGGTACCGTTTGCTTTATATACCGAATCCTGGATGTTGCTTGGACTGGAAATGAAGCCATAGAATAGGTTCACAACATCCCTGTCAGAAACTCCGCTTATCAGGTTTTGTGAATAAAAACCACCTGCAAATTTTATACGGAAATTGTCGGTAGCGTTGTATTTTAACCCTAAACGTGGCTCAGGTGAAGCGGATAGTTTTGAATAATAATGCAATCGAAAACTGGGTTCGATCAACAGTTTATCAAATATTTTCTTGTATTTCACAAAAGCTGCTAATTCGGTTGTATTATCACTATTCTCAATTTTCCGGTTAACTGAATTATAAAAATTAAAGTCGGTACTAAAGCCCAATACTTCCAAGCCATATTTTATTTCGTCTTTACCTAAGAAATAAGTGAAATCGAAACCAATATTAAATCCGGTGATCTGGCTTGATCTCGGTTTTTTATCCTCTTCTTCGAGGGAGATAGTATATGAAGAATAAGAAAAATCGCCTTCAACCAGGATGGCTAAATTGCTTGGTATTAGCAGGAAGTTGCTGCCAAAGCCGGCAGCATTCCAATGGAGGTCAGACACCGATTGGTAATTGACCCTGTCGTTAAAGTTAAAGCCAAAGAGGTTCAGCTTGCTTCCCGTTGAGCCGTTTAATGAAACTTTACCATAGAGGTCGGTAAAATTATATGGCAGACCGGCTGTATCTATGTAAGTATAGAATATCTTAGAACTTTGTCTTAAATAAGAATTTTTGCATGAAAAGATATAAGATGCGCTGCTTTTGTTTTCTTCGCTGTATTTTTTTATAGGACCTTCCACTAATAATTTGGAAGAGAACGGACTGGCTGACACTTTTCCTGTAATTCTTCTCTTATTGCCGTCCCGTGTAGTTATATCCATTATTGAGGAGATTCTCCCGCCATATTCGGCATTAAAACCGCCAGTATAAACGTCAACATTCCTGATTATATCAGCATCAAAAACAGAGAACAGTCCGATAGAGTGGAATGGATTGTAAATTACCATACCATCTAAAAGGACTTTATTTTGTATCGGTGACCCGCCCCTGATATAAAGTTGTCCACCCTGATCCCCTGTGAAGATTACACCGGGAAGCACCTGAAGGTATTGAGCCAGGTCTGGCTCACCCCCTACTGTCGGTATTTGTTTAATTTGTTTGGGTGTGATATTGATAACGGATGTCTTGATCTCTGTCTTTGCTTCCTGCTTCTCAGCTGATACCTCAACAAAACCAAGCTCAATCGTGCCTTTTATTAAAGTGAGCTTTTTGGTGAGAATCTGATCCTCTTTAAGTGTTACCGGTATCCGTATCGTATCATAACCTAAATAGGTAACGGTTAATGTATAGTTTCCCGGAGGAACCTGGGATATCGTATAATAACCGTTAACATCAGTTGATGAACCATAAGTAGTTCCTAACAGATAAACGTTGGTAAAAATGATCGGTTCACCCGTCTCTTTCTCATATACGAATCCCCTGACAGTAGCTTTTTGTGCATTGGCATTTATCAGGACTAAGAGTAAAAAGATCAAATTAAGGAAATGAAGAAGTAGTCTGATTTTATGCATAAATCGGTTCTTTGAGGGGTGCAAATATAATTTTTTTTGCCACGAAAACACCAAATCACTAAAACCCACTAAATAAATATTTTCGTGGAATTTTATAATTTAATGTAATATCTTATACATCAGCTCCCTCAACAGTTCCCCGTCTGTAGTTGTTGAATTACCCAAACCCTTGGATTTTGCATCGTATTCCCTTAAATGAGAAATGATATTAACTAGTCTGCCAATGTTGTAATTTTTTGCAGATATTTCATAATCCCTCACAAAAAAAGGATTTATATTTAACACTGATGCTACATTATTTCTCGACCTGTCTTTAATATAATGGTAGCTCAATGTTTTGCTGAAGAATGAGCACAATGAAGCTAAAGTGAGTGTAAGCGGGTTGTTCCTGATATTCGCTGCAAAGTGATTGACAATTTGATTGGCTTTATAGATATCCCGTGAACCGATGGCTTTATGAAGTTCAAAATTGTTAAAATCCTTGCTGACACCAATGTTCTCTTCAATATGCACAGTTGTTATTTCGGTTTGTGGGGGGATGTTGAGCATAAGTTTATCAAGCTCATTTACTATTTTGCCAAGGTCGGTGCCTAAGAATTCTGTCAGCAATAGGGATGCTTTGGGGTTTATTTGATATTTTTTTTCTTTTAAAAACGCGCTTATCCATTCCTGTACCTGGTTATCCCATAATTTTTTTGATTCAAAAAGCACTCCGTTTTCGATGAGCTTTTTTGCAATTTTTTTCCTTTTGTCGAGTGTTTTATATTTGTAACAGATCACAAGAAGGGTTGATTTTAACGGATTTTCCACATAAGACAGCAGATCCTCAATATTCCTGACGGTTTGGGCTTCCCTGATGATAACCACCTGATGGTTTGACATCATAGGAAAACGCTTTGCCTGGCTGACTATTGATAATACATCCGTTTCCCTGCCGTAAATGATGGTTTGGTTGAACGCCTTTTCGTTTTCCGCAAGCACCTTTTCTGCTATGTAATTAGTGATCACATCAATAAAATAGGGCTCTTCACCCATTAAGAAGTACACAGGGTAATAGACCTTGTTTCCCAGGTCTGAAAGTATTTGTTTAAAAGTCATAGTAAGATTATTAATTTTAAAGCCTGAACTTTTTTAAGTGTTGTTTCAATAGAATAAACACTCAATTTTTAACATATAATGATAGATACTGCTAACTTAACGACAAGTCACCCACCAGCTGGCGAGTGACTTGCTGGATACTTAATACCAGTAATCAGCAACCAATTATGCAGCTCAATCTGCCAAATTATGCTTTCAAAATTATAACTGACGGAGAAAGAAAGCAAATTTTTGATGAAATAAGAAGGAAATATGTGGCTTTAACACCTGAAGAATGGGTGCGGCAGAACTTTGTACAGTATTTGATACATGAAAAGCAGTTTCCCAAAGGTCTTATTGCCATCGAGTCTGTAATTAATTATGCTCCTGAACATAAAGTAATGTTTGCCGGGAAAAAAAGAGGAGATATAGTAGCTTATGACAGGTCCGGGAATCCATTGCTTATAACAGAGTGTAAATCACCGGATATAAAGATCACGCAGGACGCCTTTGACCAGGCAGCCAGGTACAACATGGCACTTAAAGTAAAATACCTAGTTGTTACAAACGGCTTGATACACTATTGCTGCCTGATGGATTATGTTAAGAAAAGCTATGAGTTTCTGGAGGAAATACCGGAGTATGATGCCACCCTGTCGGGCAATGTCATTAAGTTAAGGACTTAAAACATTGATATACAATAGTTTAAAAATTCATTAAGCACCAAATCACAATCAACAAATTTCAAATAAATTCCAATTACCAAAATTCAAAATTCCAAAAAATTCTTAAATCCGCAG
>JBDRNO010000150.1:0-8545 GCA_043811005.1 Bacteroidota bacterium
TCTCCTTGTTTTTTTGTTTTTAAAATAACCTGGAAACTTTGAAGGGAGTCGAACCCAACATTAAATCCATTTAAAAATCTAATCACCCGGTGAAAGTTTTTATCCTTTTTGTCTTATTAGTTTCGCTTTGGGTCTCGTGCCTCCACTCACCTCCACGCTCTTTTCAAGACTCCCTTTTCAATCCTTCTCAATCCTCGTATCTAATATAAGGAGCATTTTTCCAAAAGTAAAGAAAAAAATTAATTATTTTAATCTTTTTTATCTTTTTTTTATTTTCTCGACGTAAAACAGGCCAAATTTCAGGAAAAGAAGAAGCAAGAAAACCTAAAATTCAGCCCGTTTTAATATATTTTATGAATGATATTGTTGAATCCTTTTTGTCCAACCACGGAAAAACACCCTTTGTGAGGGATTCAATTCTGTTATTTCTACATACCGAATAAATTGAAAACCATTTAAACAAATAAAAAGACACTGTGGATCTTTTTTACTCCAGAAATTCAAACGAGATAGAGTATTGAATCCAATTATTCCATCCTCTATTAGACTCTCACCCAAGAAATTAAGTGACCTTTGGACAATCCGAATCGCAGCAGTGGTTCCCATATTAACAGCAGTATCAAATATTTCAGAGGAAATTAAGCCGTTTAAAACTTCATCCAATTTAAGAGGCTTCCAATACATTTCATAATAGATTATTTGGGATTCTTCTTGAGTAAGACTTTTGATTGTTTGGGATTGCTTTACCCAGCCTTGTCTTTTTGCTATTTCTAAAGTTAAAGAAGTTATCCCCCAATTGGTTTCCCCACCCCGATCCGCCGGGTGATTAGAATATCCACCCTCATCATGGAGTGTTTTCGTAAAAGCTTTTAAGAAGTTAGAATCCATCGTTGTCCTCAAGTGTATAAACAAGGTTTAACCGCCCGGATTTTAAGCAGGACGAGTGTTCCTATTATAGTACAAAGGTTATACCTACTCCCTTACGATCGTTGCTTAAAACCAATGATAAAGCACTAATTTTTTTCTTGATTGAGTTCAATTCCCATTTTCTGTACTTTATCCGGTTAAAAGCCAAAACACCCAGACGGTGTAAAACAATACCGCCGGTGTCGCAATAGAAATCACCCCAAGAAAATCCCTCACCACCAATAAAACCGATTAATTCCCAGGGGATTAAAGCATCTTTAATTTCCCAAACGGTTCCCAATCCTAAAGTAGCCAAATCCGATCCCCACCAAGGCATCGAATTATCAAACGAACCGGCCAGAGTATAGGAACCGACAAAATGAAGTCCCGACGCATCTGGATTTTGAGTAATAGGTGATTCTGACCACCGCCACTTAAAATATTCCTGACCGTAGGAAATGGAAAATAAACAAATCAAAATTAATAAAAACTTTTTCATAATATCCTCTTTTTAATTTACTATTTTTTCAATCCCATTAGCATTAGAATTGGTTGACCATAAATTTAAACCATCAAAACAAATAAAAGTACCAAACATTGTTGTGGCTATTTCTTCAAGTTCTGTTAAGTCATCACCCCTCATTTTTACTATACCAGAAGCACCGCCGGAACCAATCCAAATATATTTACCATCAAAAGCTAGGGAATAAACACCATTAGCCACGACTGCTGAAGTATTTAATAAGGTTCCTGAAATGTTATATTTTTTAATTTCTCCAGAACCACTACAAACCACTAAAATATCTTTGCCGTCAAAACAAACCCCCGTTGGTGAATCACCACCCGTCAAATTGTAAGTTGTAACTCCTCCTACAGCAGTTATCCGGTAAAGATCATCCCCATCCGTACTAACCACCCAAGCATAAGTACCGTCAATACAAACATCGGCGGTCGTGTCCGTTGTAGCAATAACAGCATCCAATCCTGTAGAAATAGTAAAGACAATCAAATTAGAATTTGTTAAATCACAAATCAAAATCTGACCATTATTATCGTAACAGCAATGCCCTAAAAACGGTGTGCCAGCCGGAGCATCAATATCATAATTCACTGAGGAAGTAAAAGTGGAGGGTGTTACCTTATAAATTTTAAATTCATCATAAACCTCGTCCAAGTTAGTATCTATCATGGCGGTGACCCATAAATAGGTTCCATCAAAACACACACCGAAGGTGTTTCCTGGATCACTATTTAATTCTAAAAAACTAACAGTATTATCCACACAATTAATTCTCCCCAAATAACATTCCTGTTGTATGGACAAATCCTGAGAAACGGTAAAATAAACATATCCGTTATAATAAACACATTGACCCCCTGTCCCACTAACACCACCAAAGGTGTGGTAACCCCCCTGAGTTTCTGTAATATCTAAATCATGTGAAAAAGCATACAAAGGAATGGAAGACAACCGACCATTTAAAATACCCCCCTTGAAAAATCCTCTACCAGTAGATACTCCCAAATCAAACATTTTATGAGCATTGAAATAACCCCTCAAACCAAGCGCATCTAAATACACTTTATTATTCCCATCAACCATAGCAATTACTGAATTAATCAAATCAAAATAGGTTTTAGTATCCACAGATTGAATCAATCCTGTTGTTATTGTATTCCCATCTATATTCGTCAATCCCCCCTCTTTCCACGGTGAAGCAACCTGAGTAGCAAGAGAAATAGGCTCAATTTGAAAACCATCAAACCAACAAGTTGTAAGTGCTCCATCTATGTCACAAAATATAAATATTCGTAAATAAGCACAATCAGCATCAAAAGAAGTTATATTGTATTCAAACCTTGTCCAAGCATCCTCTGTAAAACCGGAACTTTTCATAGTGGTAGTTGTCCCAATAACCTTATCTTTGTCATATTGTTCTAATCGAAAATATAAAAGGTCATCCAAATTAGTAAGATAATAATAAAAACTGGCACAATAACCCACCTGAGTTCTATCCACAGGCACATAAGCGGTTTTCAAAGTCCCATCTGCTGATGATAAATTCAGATAAGCACATTGTTTACCAAACATTTTCCAGGTACTATTTAAGGAAAAATCGGCATCATACGTCCAATAAGCAAAGTCATTTTCAAATATAGAATTGGGAACCATATTACCACCCAAACCGACAGTCAACTTTTCCACCGCCAAACTAATGATTTTAGCACTAGTGATAATAGCATCTTTAATGTTCGCTGCGTTTGCTATTATTTCATTGGCTCCGATAAGGTCTGCCGTAATCGTAGATGCTTGTAAAAGTCCTGCGTGCTGGATTTTATTTTGTGTTGCTGGGTAAATTGTAGTTACACCATCGAAATAAGCCATTAACCAAATATCACTCCCAATTGCGGGTCTTGTAGCAGCGGAATGAAAAGTTGTTGGTGCTGAGTTTTTATCCCACCAGATATATAAGTGGGTGAGATTGCTTGTATTTCCGGCTGCTATTGAATATGTTACTCCCTTATAAACCAAAGTGGCAGATGTCCATTCCACAAACTCTGGAGCACCTACAAAACTGAATACTGCGTTATGAAGGGGTAAATCCAAATTGTAATCTGTTAATGCTATGGAAATAGGCGTTCCTGAATTCACTGCTGATTTTGCTCCTTCACCAAAACTATCTACAGCAGAAATTTTCACATAATATAAAGTCCCAACGGCTCCAGTAAATGTATATGAATTACCAGATATTTTTGCCACTATAGTAACCGGGTCAGCGTTGGTATCACAATAGACGTTGTAATATAAAACGTCCGGGTGAGCAATCGTTGTCCAATCGATTTTTAGTTTTCCATATTGCGCCGTAACGGTCGGTTGAGCCGGGGTAGCAGGAACAGAGTTTGTTCCGTTCCCGTCTGAATAATCTGACTGACCTAACTTATCATAGGCAGTAACTCGAAAATATATTGTCCGTAAAGCACCGACATTATCCGCATCGTTCATTTCAAAAGTATACGTGTATTGTGTGTTTTGAATTTCCTCTGTTCTAACTATATCAAATGCCCCATATCCTGCCTGATTATACACCACCACCTTGTAGTACCTAAAATCCTTGTCTGTAACGGCAGCCCAAGATACTATACAATCCCGCATAGTGAAATCGACGGTCAAGGCAGGCATCGACGGAACTGTATTTGTTAAAACCTGAGTATCAGCATTGGTGGAATAATTCCCAGAGTTGTCCCTTGCTTTGATATAAAAGGTAAAAGTAACTCCGGAAGGATCTGTCCAGGTGTAATTGGTACCCTTTACTTGGCAAATCATATTCGCTTGATTTCCCCAATTAGCATCCGTCCGCACTTCATAAAAAGCTAAATCAGAATCATCAATTTTATTCCATTCCAAATAAACGTTATCATCAAAATTACAATTAGCGTCTATAAATGTAACGTCCGTTGGAGCAGTATCTTTGCCCACGATAGTGATGGAATCTATTGGTGCCCCAGTGATTGTAGATGTGACACCGGATCGGACGGATTGGGTCAAAATCATTACATAGTATAAAATACCACCCCCGGCTACATTAATTTTATAAAAGTTATCCTCCGTTGTAGCAGCAAGTTGATATACACCACCATCAGGCTTCCACCATATTTGATATTTCAAGGAGTAAGGATAATCCGGCTTGGTGAAATCTACTTGGATTTGAGGGATATATGTTCCATCCTCTTGCGTCGCAAAAGTCTCTGTAGCGTTTAAAGCAGTTACAATCGGCGGAATCCCTTCTGGATTGGGTAAAATAGAACTTTTACTTGGGGTGTAGGGCAATCCCTCATCATTATAAATCGAGGCATTATACTCCTCACAAAATATTTCAAATTCATCTTCATCAGTTTCTTCTAGATTTATTATTCTAAATTCTTTGGAAGTCCATCCCGGTAAAGCGTGAGTTATTTCTATAACATCACCAGGACATAAACTCATACCCCGAATACCAACTTGAAAATAACACCAATAAGGACACAAAATATTTTTATTCAGATAGAATTTAGCCATCCTTGAAGCTTGAGATGCCCGGTTAATAGAATACAATACTATTTCTTGAGATATAACACCACGAATTTCTTGATCTAATTCATCATCTGCTATGGCATAGTTTTCAACAAAATCCTTAGAACCATCGGTGAATAATATTTTTACTTGATTAGGTATATCATTTTTATCTTTTTTTCCGAAAGAAAATGATCCCTCGATAATGGAATCTTTATCAAAACTTAATTTGGGATCAGTCCAGGTTTTTTCTACCCCCAAATTAATTTTACCATCGATGTAATAATAAAATCCCGCTATTCCACCTAAAATATCCCGCAAAGCGTTTTCTACAGACATTTTAGTATCTATAACAATATCACTGAAAAATCTTTTTTCATACTTACTATCAGAATTTAGAATTTCAGCATCACAATAAACAGCTACTTCTTTAAAGGAATCCAAATCTATCAGATCCTCAGACAACCCCAGACTTTTACTGGAATTTGTGAGTAAAAATAAAACTTCCCAGGCAGGATTGTTATTAAAAGATGTTTGCCAAAGGGAATTAATAACATCCCAATTTTTAATTAACAAACCATTAACAATAGCAGAAAAGGAATTGTCAGACAAAGTTGTAAGTTGATCTGAAGTATTTAATGTTAATGCTACATAAGCCGTTTTTTTGAAAGATGCCCCCTTGATTGCTGACTGGTAAACTATTTCCAAGATGGACATTTTTGATCCTTTTTCCTTGGTGTAGAGTGTGCAATCTAAATCCAATCCATACCCAACAGCATAATTAGAACCGGGTAATAAAACAAAAGACACTTTTTCGTCCGCCAAATGGGAGGTAACCCAATCTGTTACATTATATTGAAGTAATCCATTTTTCACAGCAGATAAATTATATCGTGCAATATACTCTTCAACCCATAAAGCGTCATCCCCCCATACTAAATTTTCCTCCGACCAAGCGGAATCAGGTTCACCACCGTAAACATCTAGATAAGAAGCATAGATGCCATTAATATCACCACTAATGGACTTTATATATGTTTTCAAAGTAGCAGAAATAATAACCGTATCCGCTGGTAATTGAGATAAATCGAATTGTAAAAAACCTTTAGCATATAAAACATAGCTAGCACCATTGGATTTTAACCTAAATCTTAAATATTCTTTAGCCCCATGAGGATCCGCACTATCTTTATAAACATGAGTATCATCAATAGGTATTGGATTGTATGGTTGATCGTCCTCAAAACGATCATCTTTTATTTGAGCTATTGTACCTAAATAAGTAGATATGGAACAATCTGGTAATTCCAAAATAGCTTTTCCATCTATTCTCACATCTTCGATAGATAAAATTTCGCCTTCCCCTATACCTAAAGCACCCTTGATGGTTGTAGTTGCTGTTGGTGTTCGCCATATCCAGTTTCCTGTAACTTTGTTGATTCCTAATATTATGGGAACAGGTTGAGAACTTGTAGATGATGGTTTCCATCCTGAAAAAGAATATGTTGGTGATTTTTCCTTTTTTTGCTTTTCCCGTGAAAGTGAAGACAACCCTTTTGATATAAAGTAAGCAGCAATCGCTTTCCCAATCCACGTTACAATACCCACTACAGACATTAAATAACCTCACTTTCAGGAATGGAAGTAAAACCGCCAAAATTAGCAAAATTACTAAAAACTTTTTCACACTGTTGCTCCGTCTTATTACAACCTCTTTTGATAGTATAGGTATCACCAGGAGCAATTACATTTGGGAAAGCAAATACAAAAGTAATTGTATCTGTAGCATCGGTAAAATCTAATATCCTCCTCTTCAACCCTATATTATCCCCTGAAGTCATTTCCACATTTCCGTTATTCCAATAGTCATCTGCTTCTGTTCTGGCAGCATCGATTAAAACTGAGGCTGTCGATCCGGCATCCGCAGTTTGTCCAGTAAGTTCCCCTAATAAAAGGCTTATGCCTCCCTCATGAATTATTATAACATTATCTATTAACAATTCATTACTAGCATCCGATCCTGCTAAAGATCCATATATAATTAAATCTTGGTTTACTAAGGCTACAAAAGATCCACTATATTTTGACCATTCCGTTTTTGTATAATCTAAATCATCGGTAGCTCCACCAAGGGTAACTCTCGCTGAAGTAATATTGGTATTATTAATATATTTATAATCAAATTCCACTGTATATGTTTGCCCTACAATTAATGGCGTTGTAAAAAAAGTTTGATCTAAATAAGCTCCTTCATTAATAGCATCAAATTGAATCCTTAAAACATATTCATGTCTTTCATCTATTGTACCATACCCGCCAGTTAAAGTAGTTGAGCCTTGTTGTAACCAATTACCCACTGTATTCATATTAAAATCATCACCCTCGGTAAGACAGCCCCGACATTCAGCACTATCAAATTTCCAAGGACATAATCCCTGATAATTCCTCCTTGGGATTTGTTCCTGGAAGCGGTATAAGGGCGAAACCGCTTCGATTTCAACCTCTTCTTCATTTACGGACGGATTTCTCATCTCCCCAGCAAAAGTTATAGTAGCATAATCAGCACTGGTTAATTTATTACCAAAAACTCTTTTCAAAATTATAATATGACCTTGAAATTCATAATTGAGAACGTATCCACCTGACACCAAATCGGTGTTATCAAATTTAAAAATACTACTATCTACACTTCCTGTAATCGAATTTTTAACAGGATCAAAAGTAAATCCAATAGAGGTATAAGTATTCCCCGCAGTTGGAAAAACAATATCAACATCATTATTTGTATATCGTAAAGTAATTCCCGTCAAATATATTTCGAGTAAAAATATTGGGTTATTCTTAGATAATTGTGATTCTGTTACTATTGCGGGGTCAATCGTTCTGGGCATTATTTCACCTGTATTAACGTCACTTCTGATATCCGTTTTGTAGTTGTATTTATATACTCTTCTTTCAAGGAATCCTTTTCATATCGTACTATATGATTATTTGTAACAATAGGAGCATCATCTAAATGCGTCGCTGCAACCGATCCCCCATACCCCCTCACCAATCCTGAAAGAGTACCAGAAACAGGAGTGGTACGAGTGATTCCTGTATAAAGAATACGTTCAGTATCTATTAATATTATTCCGTTTGAAGGTAAAATCCCCCCAGTCAACGTATCATAAGTCAAAGTTACTTGACTTATATCCATAGCACCATTTAATTGAAGCGTAGTTAAATTTAAAATATTAATCCAAACAAAGGTATCATAAGCACCATAACAATCCGAATAATGAACTCTAATAGCATTATCAACTGTGTTGGTGATTCTGTTAAAAACCAAAACAAATTTATGTAGTGGTGATGTCCATTTTTTCCTACGCTGTTCGGCACCAGATTCAAATTTACTTACCAAAGTCCGGTAATTTATTTCATGAGAATAAACACTTTGCGGTGTCCAGGTAAAAGCATCCATTTATCCTATCCCCTGATTTCTTTTATTTAAAGCCATTATTCCAACTATTGATTTACCATTTTGTCGTAAAACACTATCAAATGATTTGGTATCAATAGCATTTATATAATTATAAGTATTATTAT
>JBDRNO010000151.1:0-7476 GCA_043811005.1 Bacteroidota bacterium
TCTATTTGTTTTGGTCATTAAGAATTAGAAAATTGGAACTTATTTGTTATTTGGGTTTTGAGATTTGGAATTTTTGCTTTATATGTATTTTTAACGCATTGATAATCAATTACTTAATGCTTAACTTAATGACATTGCCCTGTCGGGTGGTCACCAGTGAGGGTGAGATGATGGATGAATTGTTCGATTGTTCGATTGTTGAATTGTTAATTGTCTTTTGCCGACTGTAGATTGGGTGCTGATCATTTGTCATCAGTCATTAGTCATTCGTCATTGTCAATGTCAATTGCCTACTGCTCCTGCCAACTGGAGATTGCCTGGTAATGACTGTTCATTGAGATCCAATAAAATTGTTTTATTATATTTGTAAATTGCAAATTAGAACAAAGCTTATTTTATTCAACAACCTTATTCAAAATAATTCGTATAAAAAATTTGTTTATAATAGTAATAATAGCATTAAATAATATCATTCATTAACTATTTATGAAAAAAATTCTCTTTATCATTTCTCTTTTCTTTATTCAATTTTCAATATTTAACATTTACGCACAGGATATTGCTTCGGAAAAGTATCTTCCCAAAACGATCATATTTAAAGTGAAACCGGAATTCAGAGGCATTTGTGAGAAGAATGCTATTAAGCATAATAAGTTGAACGAAGTATTTCAACAATTAGATGTTAATACCATTGCCAAAAAATTCCCCAATCATATTTTCCAAAAAGCACCTGGGGGAAGTGTCTCCCTTCCGCCAGCTGGCGGAGAGGACCGGGGAGGGGCTGTTGACCTTTCCTTAATCTATGAACTAAATTATACAGCCGGTATTCCACTTCAAAAAGCCATTAACCGCCTTTATTCCACCGGCATGATAGAATACGCACAGCCGCATTACATTCACAAACCACTTTATGTTCCCAACGACCCTGCTGCTGATTCAGCTACCGGGCTGCAATACTTTCTCAATAATATCCGGGCTTATGAAGCATGGGGCATCAATAAGGGCGACACCAATGTTGTTATAGGAATTGTTGATACAGGAACCGACATTGACCATCCCGACCTGCTGGATAATATCAAGTACAATTATGCCGACACGATTGACGGCATTGATAATGACAATGACGGGTTTGTTGATAATTTCAGTGGTTGGGACCTGGGTGATAATGACAACGACCCTTCAACAGGAAGTAGCGCTGATCCATGGCATCATGGAGTATATGTTTCAGGAATAGCTGCCGCTACAACTGACAACGGACTTGGTGTAGCGGGTGTTGGCTTTAAATGCAAATTTTTACCGGTTAAAGTCAGTGAAGATAATGTTGGTCTTACAATGTCTTATGAGGGCATTGTCTATGCTGCAGACCATGGTTGCCAGATAATTAACTGCTCATGGGGAGGGCACTATACAGATCAATATGAACAGGATATCATTAATTATGCCACCTTTAACAAAGATGTTTTGATTATTGCTGCTGCAGGTAATGATAACAATGAGTGTGCTTTTTACCCTGCTTCTTTAAATAATGTAATAAGTGTGGCTGGCGTTGATGCTTCGGATGTTAAGACTTCAAGCTCCAGTTATGGTATTAATATTGATGTTTGTACACCCGGTACAGGTATATATACGACTCTCAATGGAGGTTACGGATATACAGGCCCCTACACCTCATTTGCAGCGCCCATAGCTGCAGGCGGTGCAGCACTTATTAAGGCAAATTTTCCTTCTTATACAGCTTTGCAGGTTGGAGAGCAGTTGAAGGTTACATCTGATTATATTGACACGGTAAGCGGGAACGAGAATTATGCAGGCAAGCTGGGAAGTGGCAGGATAAATCTGTACAGGGCTTTGACCGAGACCTCTTCTCCCTCAATTGTTATGACACAAAAAAATATTATTGATGGAAATGACAGCGTTTTTGCACCAGGTGATACATTGAGAATTTCGGGAATTTTTACGAATTATCTTGCACCGGCATCCAATCTTTTGGTAATATTGAGCAGCACTTCACCATACTTAAATATAATTGACGGTACCACTACCTTGGGATCAATTGCTACATTGGCAACTGCCGATAATTATTCAGACCCTTTTACCGTTAAGATATTATCTTCAATGCCTTACAATAAGCCGATTGAATTGAAATTGAATTATTACGATGGTTCATACAATGCTTTTGAGTACATTGGGTTAGACGTTAATCCCGATTACATCAATATTGACATTAATGATGTTGCAACCACAATTACCAGTAAAAGCAGGATAGGTTTTAATGAAGATAACCAAGATGCCGGATTGGGATTTAAATATATGGGAGAGCAACTGCTTTGGGAAGCCGGTTTGATGATAGGTAATTCAACTGGTCAGGTCTCTGATAATGTCAGGGAGAATGATAATTTGGATAATGATTTTGCAAGGGTTGTTGCAGCAAAAAAAGTTATTCCACCGGAAGTTTCTGATCTTGACGTTGAAGGGGTGTTTAATGATGATTCGGCAAGTACGGACAAATTAAATGTGTCGGTCAAACACAAGGCGTTTGCCTGGAATACTCCGGCAGATTCCAAATATATCATAGCGGAATATTATATTATCAACAATGGCAGTGGAACATTGGATAACCTGTTTGCCGGCATCTTTGCCGATTGGGATATAATGGATCCCGGTCTTAATAAAGCATCTTTTGATGTTGTAAATAAAATGGGCTATGTTTTCAGTAGTCAGTCAGGAAGCCCTTATGCAGGCATTAAATTGTTGACAAATAGTACTGTTACACATTACGCTATTGATCATATACCTGGGGGAGCGGGTGGCGTTGACCTCACAAATGGCTATTCCACTGCCGAAAAATATCAAACCCTATCCTCAAATCGTTCAAAGGCAGGTGAAAACGCTGGAGGTAATGATGTAATGCATGTGGTTGGATCTGGATCCTTTGACCTGCTACCCGGTGATACGGTGGTTGTCGCTTTTGCCCTGTTAGCCGGTGATGATCTGGCTGAATTACAAGCCATTGCACAAACAGCACAAAATAAATATAACGAATATGCTTATCCTGAAGATACTATGAGTGTTGAAAAGTTGCAGGTTACAAGTTCCGGATTACAGGTTTATCCTAATCCTGTTAGCAAGGATGTGCTTTTTGAGTTCAGATTATCCCTAAGAAATGATGTTGAACTAAACCTTTACAATTTAATGGGAATGAAAATTGCTGATCTGGTCAACACTAAGTTAATTGCAGGCAAATATCAGTATGAGATTAATGTTTCTGACCTTATCAGTGGAATATATTATTATCAATTTAAAGCCGGAAGTATTAGTGAGACTGGGAAATTGATTGTTATCAAATAGGATCATGTGAAGGAAGGTGTTCAATTGTTCAACTGTTCGATTGCTCAATTGTTCGATTGCTCAATTGTTCGATTGTTCAATTGTTCGATTGTTCAATTGTTAGACTGTTTGATTGTTTGATTGGAAATTGGTGTTAGATGTTGTGTACTGGTTTCTGGTTTTTGTTTTATAACATTTTTTTGTAATATTGTAGCGTGTAATTTTTACTAATTAATACTGATTTATTAAGTCATTTATCAAAATATTTAAACCACTAATTACACGAATATACACTAAAAGAATTAGTGGAAATTAGTGAAATTCGTGGCAAAAAAAATATTATTAACAGACTCAAATTATAGTTACTTACTATGGATATAGAAGAGATTATATCAGTTTCAGGAAGGAACGGTCTTTTCAAAGTTATTGCAAAGACACCCAACGGGCTTATCGTAGAGTCGCTCGAAGACAATAAAAGAGTGCCTGTATTTGCATCTGAAAAGGTCAGCGCCTTAAAGGATATCAGTATTTTCACTAAAACAGAGAGCGTTCCTCTCAAAGATGTATTCCGAAAAATATATGATAAAGAGAACGGGGGTGCTTCCATTGACTATAAATCGGAACATGAAGTTTTAAAAACATACCTCGCTGAAGTGTTGCCTGATTATGATGAGGAAAAAGTGTATGTTTCGGACATAAAGAAGTTGATAAAATGGTATAACATACTCCAAAAACAGAACCTACTGGAACCGGAAAAAGAGGAAAAGGAAACATCAGGTGAAGAGAAAGAGAAAAAGCCGGAAGCCAAAATGCAGGATGAAAGCAAATTAAAACCCGGCTCTGGAAATAAACCCGATGCTAAACCGGCACGCAGTTCTGATAAGTTCATGGCAAAATCCCCTCCAAGAAAAACCCAGGCGAAAACGCTCAGGAAAGCGATATAAATCACATTGAACCTGAATAGGTCTACTAAGCTCCTTGGCAATTATAAAGGGTTTTTTGCAAATAAACAAGTAGGCAGTTGACGATTGACAATTGACAATGACTATGACAACCTGTCTGACGCAGCTTCCAATATCTTGAATCCTGTATCATGTATCCAATATCAAAGATCCAACATCAAATCACATTAACTTCCCTCTCCAGTACAACCCCGAACGTATCTTTCACCGATCTGATGATTTTTTCCGATAGTTCATAGATATTCCTTCCTTTGGCATTTCCATAGTTTACCAAAACAAGCGCGTGGTTTTTATGCACACCGTATTCTCCGAAAGTTTTCCCTTTCCATCCGCACCAGTCAATCAACCAGGCGGCTGCCAGCTTAACGCCTGTTTCGGTATCTTCATAGCTGATAATATCCGGATATTTGCTTTTTAGCACTTCAAACTTTTCATTCGATACAACCGGATTTTTAAAAAAACTCCCTGCATTCCCTATTTTAACAGGGTCGGGAAGCTTGCTCTTCCTGATGTTGCAAACTGCCTCACTGATAGCTTTTATACTCAGTTTTTCAACATCCATGTTTTCCAGTTCCTGCTGAAGGGCGCTATATGATGTATTAAATACCGGCTCTTTGCTTAGTTTAAAAATAATGGAGGAAATAATGTACTGATCCTTTAACTCATTCTTAAAAACACTTTTTCTATAACCAAACTTACAATCGGTATTAGAGAAAACCTCAACATCGCCATTAAGAATATTTACTGCCTCCAATTCGGCAAAAACGCTTTCGAGTTCAACTCCATAAGCACCGATGTTTTGTATTGGAGCGGCACCTGCATTTCCGGGTATCAATGAAAGGTTTTCAACGCCAGGATAATTATTTTTTATACAGAACAAAATGAATTCGTGCCAGTTTTCACCAGCTCCTACTCTTATATA
Source organism: Bacteroidota bacterium (assembly GCA_043811005.1). GTDB lineage: Bacteria > Bacteroidota > Bacteroidia > NORP154 > NORP154 > JBDRNO01. The sequence continues at coordinate 5,212 of JBDRNO010000151.1, forward strand.
ACGGAACTCTTTATCTTCTTTAATAACCTCTTTCCCTTTTAAATCAATTTTTAAGACAATACCGTCAAAATTTTTTGTAAAGAGAATATTGCTCCCACCCCCAAGGATCAATTTATGGATATTTTTGAAACGTGAAATAGTTAAAAACTCCAGTATTTCATCAAGTGTAGATAAATTGACATAATATCCTGCAATTGACTCAATGCCAAAGGTGTTATAATGTTTTAGAGAAAAATTTTCTTTTATATCCATTTGTGATTATAGATGTTTTTGCAAATCTAATTTTTATGTTTTTAACAAAGAAATTACCGGAAACAAAAATGCTTATTTTAATATTCGTACATTCGTACCAATTCCCCGATATCCATCGTAGCAAGCTGTTTTTCGCAGATTATGAAAAAAACTATCGTTTCAGTAACAACCGATCTCGTTATTGATCAGCGTGTTCACAAAGTATGCCTTTTCCTGAAAAAGAGGGGTTTGGAAGTTATTCTTATCGGAAGAAAAAGAAGAAAGAGCTTGCTTGTTGATAAGCGTTCTTATGTTACAAGGCGGATGTTTTTATTTTTTGACAAAGGACCCTTGTTTTATGCAGAGTATAATATCCGTTTGTTCTTCTTTCTTCTGTTCAGAAAAGCTGATGTGCTCGTATCCAATGATCTTGATACTTTATTGCCGAATTATTTGATCTCAAAAATCAAGAGGACGGTATTGGTTTACGACAGTCACGAGTTCTTTACTGAATTGCCTGAATTACAGGAACGAAAATTCATAAGGGGAATATGGAAATGTATCGAAGGCGGCATCCTTCCCAAAATCAAACATTGCTATACGGTTAGTAAGTCTATAGCAGAAGCTTATGAGAAAAAATATAAAATTCAGATGAGGGTTGTACGTAATGTGCCAATGCAGAATACTTTAATAAAACTTTCCAAAAGTTCCGAACTTTTGGAAAGTTTACATAGGGGAGAAAAAAAAATCATCATGTACCAGGGAACGTTGAATATAGGAAGGGGTATTTACAAGGTTCTGGATGCTATGTTATTGTTGGAAAACGTATTGTTCGTAATAGTAGGGGATGGATATGACCTTGAAAATATTAAAAAAAGGGTTGATGAACTTGAGCTGTCAAACAAGGTTAAGTTTACCGGAGAGGTCCCCTTTGACCAATTAGCGGCATATACTTGCCGTGCAGATATAGGTTTACTATTGGAAGAGAACATGGGATTGAGTTATTTATATTCCTTGCCCAACAAGCTATTTGATTTTATTCATGCAGGAGTGCCTGTATTGGCATCACCCCTGTTTGAGATAAAAAAAATTTTTGAAAATTACGAAATCGGGGAGATGATCGAAAACCACTACCCCGGACATATTGCCGAAAAGATCAAATTTATGCTGAATAACAAAGAAAAGATCATTATCTGGAAAGAGAACCTGAAAAATGCTGCCATGGAGTATTGCTGGGAGAATGAAGAGAAAGAGTTGGAGAAAATCTATTTTTGTTCCAAAATTTCGTTTTGAAAAAAAGCCCTTCTGGGAATCTCAAAGTATGAATAATAAACTATTGACGAAGTCTTAGAAAAAAATAGATTTCTTCACCAAATATTTAAAATACACCCAGACGAATAACAGGGGGAGTGTATATAATTTAAAAATTGATCTCTTGATCCTGAGTTCCTCGCGGTATAATGCAAGAGAAATATTCTTTGAAACCCCTTTCAAACCGCACATTGAAATTATACCATTTACTTTTTTGACTGGAAGTTGTTTTTTATACAAAATGAGGTTCAGCGCATAATCTGCCAAAACCTTGTAATCTGCATTAAACCTGAAGGCATGATTGTTTCCGGGTATCCCGGAGTTGTTCTCAAAACATTTTCTGTTGTAGAAAGCTCCCTGTTGATGAATGGTATTTTTAAAGAACAGGAGCTTTCCGAAGCTTGCTTTATGTCGCCTTTTATTGTCATACTCCACATTTCCATACATAAGGTAATAATCTGAAGTATCATTGGAGAAAATTTCTTTTAATATAGTTTTATTATAAAACCGGTCATCACCTCCCAAAAAAATCAACCAATCACCATTGCTTTGGTCAATGCCTTTGTTCATAGCATCATATATACCCTTATCCCCTTGATCTAATAATTTTATTGTTGATTGAAATTCTTTTATTATATCAATTGTTCCGTCATCCGATCCACCGTCAATAACCAGTATCTCAAAATTATCATAAGATTGGTCAATCACACTCTGTATCGTATC
>JBDRNO010000152.1:0-4554 GCA_043811005.1 Bacteroidota bacterium
ATCCAACCATAGATGTCACGGGATCAGCAGACTTTGATGCAGTATTTGAAATATTTGATGGTTGCGGTGGAACATCCTTATATTGTGTGGATAATTCGTTTGCCGGTGAAACGGAAATAATAACTACAGGAGGATTGAGCATTGGTAATACATATTTCGTAAGAGTATATGACTGGTATTCATCAATGCCAGCTACTACTACTTTTGATATTTGTGTATATGACACCCCTGCTCCACCTGTTAATGATGATTGCAGTAATGCAATTACAGTCACTTGTGGTACTACAACTTCAGGAACAACACTCTATTCTACTATTGATACGGCAGTCGCTGCTGACTGTGGACCTGCTACAGTAACAGGCCCTGGCGTGTGGTATTCCATTGCAGGTACAGGTGACAGTATTACAGTAAGCACATGTGATTCTGCTGCTTATGATACTAAAATAGGAATATACGATGGCAGTTGCGGCTCATTGAATTGCGTTGCAGGAAATGATGACGGCACGGGTTGTTCAGGTTATACTTCTGAAGTTAGTTTTGTTTCTGTCTCAGGTACTACATATTATATCCTGGTTCATGGTTATGAGACAGCGTCAGGTGATTTCAATCTTACAATTACTTGTGCTGCTGCGTGCGCTCTTTCTACCACAACTATGAGTACTGATATGAGTTGTTACGGTGTGTGTGATGGTAATGCTGCTGTTACTGTAACCGGAGGTTCTGCACCTTATACTTATTTGTGGAATGATCCGGGTTCACAAACTACATCTACTGCTACCGGATTATGTGGAGGCACATTTACAGTTCTTGTTACCGATGCCAATGGTTGTTTAGATTCAGCCAATACTCAGATTACTGAACCACCTGCTCTATCAGTAAACATCTCTCATACTGATGCTACATGTGGTATATCTGACGGGTCAGCAACTGCCAACGTTTCAGGAGGAACAGTTCCATATACTTATTCATGGAACAATGGCGATTCTACTCAACAAATTACCGGTTTAACCAGTGGTAATTATTATGTTGATATTACTGATAATAATGGTTGTATTATTTCTGATTCTGTAACAATATCATGCACTGATGATATTAATGAAATCTCACAAATTTCTAATTATAAAATTTATCCAAATCCCACCCGCGGAACACTGAATTTAGAATTTGTTTTGGGTATAACGAAAGATATAAATATTATCGTAACTGATATGATAGGCGAGATCGTGTCAAGTGAAGAATTAAAGGATGTCAGTTCACAATTACACTCAATTGACTTGTCAGAAAGAGCAAACGGTGTTTATTACATCCATATAATGACAGATGATGAGGTGATAGTTGAAAAGGTGTCGGTAGTTAGGTAAAGAATGATTATAACTACGGGGCTGGTAAAAAAGCAGAGACGTTACAAGCAATGTTTCTGCTTTTTTTTATTATCCAATGCTTGTTAATAATAGCGCAAAATAAACCCAAAAAAAAATCAATCGACAGGATATTATTAGTTAAATAACCTAAAATATAAATAAAAATATTATACTTTTACACTCTTATTTATTAATAATTAATCCTGAAAAATAATCACATCATGAAAAAGTATACATTATTATTAGCAATTGCTATTTGTTCACTTACCACATACGGGCAAGCTCCCAAGAGCACAATGAAAGCTGTTCAAACGAAGTCAATTATAGCTTCATCCGGAACAGTACAACCCTATACAGGGATTGGAAAGATCGCTAAACAGGCAAATTATCCTGTTAGCATTGCTCAACCCGTTAGTACTAAAGTACATAAGCCCATAGGGTTGCAAAAGAAGGTTAATAATTCTGTTAAAATTGATGATGGCAATTATATTCCACCCCATAGAACCTGCGGCACCATGGAAGTTCATGAAAGACTATTGCAGGAAGATCCCGGGTATGCAAAGCGGATGCAACAAATGGAAAGTGCAATTCAAACCTTCATTAATAACCAGCAGAATTATAAAGCCGGCACGGTAATATCAATACCTGTAGTAGTGCATGTTGTCTGGAAAACAGCTTCACAAAATATTTCTGACGCCCAGATACAATCGCAAATAGATGTTCTGAACGAAGACTTCAGAAGATTAAATTCAGATGCTTCCAATACTCCTACTGCATTCCTGCCAATGGCTTCAGATCCTGAGATAGAATTCTGCCTGGCTTCCAAAGACCCTTTAGGAAGCCCTACAAATGGTATTACAAGAACCAATACATCCGTAACCACCTGGACGACTGACAATAAAGTCAAATATTCTTCTCAGGGCGGCAAAGATGTATGGGACAGGAACAAATATTTGAATATATGGGTATGCAACCTGGGTGGTGGCTTACTGGGTTATGCCCAGTTTCCCGGTGGAAATGCCGCAACTGATGGTGTAGTTGCCCATTATCTAGCTTTCGGTACGATAGGAACAGCCTCCCCTCCTTATCATAAAGGGAGAACATCCACTCATGAAATAGGTCACTGGCTTGGTTTGTACCATGTTTGGGGAGATGATGGCGGTGCCTGTACCGGTTCCGACTTTGTAGGGGATACTCCAAATCAGGGAGATAATTATTACGGATGCCCTTCATACCCTCAAACTTCGTGTAGCTCTTCCGATATGTTCATGAACTATATGGATTATGTTGATGATGGATGTTCTAATATTTTCACCATAGGGCAGTCATCAAGAATGAACGGTGTATTAAATTCTACAAGAGCCAGCCTGAAGACATCAGACGGCTGCGAGCCAACAGGACCTCCTGCTGCTGATTTCGTTGCCAGCGCCACTACAATTGTTTACGGTGGTAACGTAACCTTTACTGATTTAACCACAGGTGTTCCGGCTACATGGGACTGGGACTTTGGCGGAGGTGGTACCCCAAACACCTCAACTGTTAAAAATCCGGTAATTACATTTAATACTATTGGAACTTATGACGTAACATTGACAGTTCAGAATGTTTTTGGTACTGATCCTGAGATTAAATTAGGATATATTGATGTTGTTCCTCTCCAGGGATGTGGTTCTACTATCTTTTCCGAAGACTTTTCAGGTGGCGGATTACCGGCAGGATGGCAGAATATAGATAATCTATCCGGAGGTACATGGGCATTTAATAATCCGGGTGGACGTACCATTAATACTCCTACGGAAAGCAATGGTTTTGCCATTTTCGATTCTGACGATTTGGGTAATGATGGTCAGGCAGAAGATGCTGATTTAATCACTCCAATGATGGATGCTACTTCTCTTTCAGGTGTTGCGTTATCCTTCAGCCATTTTTTCGAAAGCGGAGCATGGGGTGAAGTCGCAGAAGTTTTGGTCAGTAATAACGGGGGGAGTACCTATACTTCTGTTGCCAGTTGGAGCACTCCATCTACTGCCAATGCTCAAACAGAAAATATTGATATTACAGCTATTGCCGCTGGAAACGATAGTGTGATGATAAAATTCAATTGGACGGGAGACTGGGCATGGTGGTGGGCAATTGATGATATTTCAGTTGGCGAACCACATGGAAACAATCTTGCTTTAGATTCGATTAATCAATTTTTTTATACTTTAACCCCTCTGAAACAGACCACCCCGATCACATTTATAGGAAAAACAACCAATAACGGGCTTAACCCTCAAAGCGGTACTACCCTTAATGTGGATGTAACCGGAGCTGATACATATAATGGTAATAGTACTCCAATTGTACTGGCATCAGGAACAAATTCAGTCTTGTCCGCATCCCCATCCTTTACACCTGCAAATTTGGGTAACTATGATATTGATTTTTCTGTTACTCAGGATTCCACTGATTGCGTTCCAGGTGATAATCTTGGGTCAGGTACTTTTTACGTTACAGATACAGTCTTTGCAAGAGACCATAATAGCCCTGCTTATGAAGTAGATCTTACTTCATTTGGTCTAACCGGAGTTGGTTATGAATTTGCTATGCTCTATGAAGTTGCTACCACAGATGATGCAAATTCAATTTCAATATTATTAGGACCAAGTACTGTCGCTGGAACGCAAATCCGCGGCAAAATTTATGATGACGATGCAGGATGGCCGAATATTGCAATAGGACAAACCGCACTTTATACAGTTCAGGCAGGTGATATATTCACCGGTTTCGTTACAATTCCTTTTACAAGCCCCGTATCTCTTACCCCAGGTAGTTATTACGCAGCATTAGAAGAAACGGATAGTGAAGATGAAATGACTATGATATTAGAAGATAACACTCCTGATTATACTTCATTCTTATATGATGCTACTGATGGTGGTGATGGTGCCGGCTGGTACTATATCGGTTATGTTTCTTATATCAGGTTAAATTTTGCTTACACTCCTCCTCCTAACGACCTTGCTCTGGAGGGAGTCGGTTTTACTGAATATTCTTTAACTCCTTTAAGCCAGGTATTTCCTATTACATTTTATGGATTGGTCGCCAATAATGGCGGTGACAATCAAACAAATGTTAAATTTGAAGTTGAGGTGACCGGTTCAGGTTACTTTTCTGACAGCAGTGTTTCAGTTCCAACTTTAGTGCCTGA
>JBDRNO010000153.1:0-4700 GCA_043811005.1 Bacteroidota bacterium
TTTAAAATATTCATTTTTATCGACACTCACATTCTCAGTTTCTTCAATAATAAAGGGTCCGTCAGTCCATCCCATTTGGTCAATTTGAACAGCATAAGTCCAATTGTCGGGAGCAATATCAGGATTAAGTTCAAGGTACCATGAGAAAATATATCCATCATCAATAGCCCAGTTATCGCAAATCTCAATCGTCCATGTTCCGTTGAGAGGACAACCTACAAGACCAAAGAAACTCTCGTAAGGTTTATATGAACCCGCCGGCAATGTTGCATTTGTTGCAGATTCAACCACCATGGTATTCATAGTAGGTGATGTAGACCAACAATAATCATATCCAACACCAGGTACGCCATCATCAATATCAATAGGTTCACCAAGGTATGTTCCACCACCCTGACCGGTATTGCCCAAAGCGTCCATAAATTCTTTCAGAATAATAGATTGACCATTAGGACAAATAACAGATATTTCCAAATCACCTAAAAATGAATGTTCTATATTAGCGCATAGGTTCAGGATGTCCCAAGCAACTTCAAGAGTCTGATCGGGCGCAAAACAATTAAATGTTACACTGGTTGTGTAGCAAGCACCAGTACCGTCGGGTAAATATGTAGTATCAGCCACACCTAAAGTAGTTTGAGTTGAGACTTCAAAAGGTTCCCCCTGAATGGTAGAACTTGGATTTACATCGAAAGTAAACAGTAGTTCAACCGTGTCGAAAACACAAGCGTCAGGAGGAGGAATAAGATCTGCATACGGACTTCCTGCAATAACAACTCTTGTATTTATGCTATTTGTACTTACACAACCATTTTCATCAGTAATATTAAGTGTAATTTGATATCCGCCGGAATTAGGATAATTATGGTCAACTACTGGACCATAAGCTGTTGTTCCATCCCCAAAATTCCACTCAAAAGTAGATGTTCCATCATTCTGATTATAAATGTAGTTATTCTCAGGGTATTCTCCATAAGCAACAAAATGAACATCGCCGTTTGGGCAAATTCCAATGTAACCATCAATAGGATTAGGAGTAGTTGTAATCTGATTAACATGAGCAATAATATCCTGACAAATAATTTCACAATCGATTGAAGCACTCCATCCCGATCCGTTGATACTGCCATCCGAAACAAATCTAACGGTTAGACAGCCTGAAGCATTGTCAATACTTGCTTCAACAGGCAACAGGTTCAAAGAAGGATTTGAGCCATTATTAAAAGCTCCGATTAGTGGAGCAGAAATATTTGGTCCGTCAAAGATATAAAGTGTATCGGAAGGATGGATATCGGAATAGGCAAAATACAGTTGAATTTGCGGATAAATAGCATCATCGGAGCAAAAAGTAACTGTAAAATCTTCATTTGAGGTATATTCATACCCTGGAGGTTGGCCTCAGCAATTCTCGGCAAAGCCGCCAGAATCAAAAAAGCTGCCAGAACATCCCAAAATTGTTTGACCATCAACATCATCTATATGATAGCCTGTTGCTGGTGTTTGCGAAAATGAAAACTGAATTAATGTCGCAAAAATGAAAAAAAAGATATGTCGCATAATTTAATGTTTTTTTGTAAGACACAGTTTCTCAAAAAAGGTTGCCTAAAAAAAGATTTAAAAATCCTTTTTTATACAAAAACATTATTTAAATTTGTTTCAGCTAGTTTTTTGCATTCTTAATAATACTATCAACAAGTACATTTACAAAATCTTGAATCTGGTTTTCTGGCAAAGAGCGGTCAATAAGGCGATATTTTTCAGCCTCTATTCCAGAGAACCGTTTTCCAGAAAGCATCAAATCTCGAGTAAAAAATTCACCCATTCTTTTTAACAAATAAGGAGAAATGCAAGCCGGCACTATACCAATTTTCACCTCAGAGAGAGAAAATTTGGTATTTTCTTCTGCTATGGCAAAACTGCATGGAGCAATAAAACCATTTGCACCGCCAATAGCTGCACCATGCACAACTGAAATAGTTGGTTTTGAACAGAAGTAGATTGCCTTAAAACAATCAGAAACAATTAGGCTTTCCTTCAAATTCTCATCAAAACTGTATTTTGCAACATCTCTCATCCAATTTAGGTCTGCCCCTGCGCAAAACACCTTTCCTTTACCAGAGATTACTACTATATCAATATCATTCATGGTTTCAATTTCCCTAAAGCAATCAAGTACTTCAATAAGCATTAAAGAATTAAAAGCATTGAGAATATCCGGACGATTAAGCCACAGATACCCAATGCTTTTATTTTTTTCGAATAATATGGTTTGGTACTTATTCAAGAATTTACATTCTGAACACACCCACTTTATGGTCTTCCCAAATTTTGTTGGTTGACATTGCAATTCCCATAGCAATAATATGACGAGTATCAACAGGGTCAATAATTCCATCGTCCCAAAGACGGCTTGTGCTGTAATATGCAGAGCCTTCTTTTTCGTATTTGGCGATAATTGATGATTTCATTTTATCAATTTCTTCCTGAGGCATTTTCTGTCCTTTAGATTCGTATTGGTCCATTTTTACCTGAATAAGAACGTTTGCAGCTTGCTCACCTCCCATAACTGAGATTTTGGCATTGGGCCACATAAAAAGTAAGCGAGGACTATATGCACGGCCAGACATTCCATAATTACCTGCACCAAAAGAACCGCCAATTAAGAATGTAAATTTAGGAACATTGGCATTTGCAACAGCATGAACCATTTTGGCACCATCTCTTGCAATTCCTCTTCTTTCGAAGTCTTTACCAACAATAAACCCTGTGATGTTCTGTAAAAATACCAAAGGAATTTTTCTTGTATTACACAACTCAATAAAATGCGTTGCTTTTAAAGCAGATTCAGAAAACAAGACTCCATTATTTGCAATAATACCAACAGGAAAACCCATTACTCTTGCAAAACCAGTAACAATAGTAGTAGCATATTTTTCTTTAAATTCATGAAACTTGCTACCGTCAACCATCCTCATGATAATTTCTCTTGGATCAACCATTTTTTTCAAATCAACAGGAGCAATACCATAAAGTTCAGTAGGGTCGTAAAGAGGCTCTTCAATAGGAGTAATATCTAATTTTTGCTTTGTTTTCTTTTTCATGGACTGAAAAATATTTCTGCAAATTTGAATTGCGTGAGTATCGTTTTCAGCCATATGGTCGGCAACTCCGGAAATTGAAGTATGAACTTCGGCACCACCTAATTCTTCAGGGGTAACAATTTCACCTGTAGCAGCTTTTACCAGAGGAGGTCCACCCAAAAAGATAGTACCCTGATTACGAATAATAATTGTCTCATCGCTCATTGCAGGAACGTAAGCGCCGCCGGCAGTACATGAGCCCATTACAATGGCCACCTGAGGAATATCCATAGACGACATTCGTGCCTGATTATAAAAAAATCTTCCGAAATGATCTTTATCAGGAAAAACAGTATCCTGTTCAGGTAAGAAAGCACCGCCGCTATCAACCATGTAAATACAAGGAAGATGATTTTCCATTGCCACTTCCTGAGCCCTAAGGTGTTTTTTTATGGTCCATTTCATATATGTACCACCCTTTACTGTTGCATCGTTAGCTACAACAACAACTTCACGACCATGCACAATACCTATACCTGTTACAATTCCTGCAGAAGGGAATCCATTTTCATATTGTTCGAAAGCAGCCAATGGTGACAGCTCCAAAAAAGGAGTATTAGGGTCTACAAGCAAATTAATACGCTCCCGAGCTAACAATTTACCTCTTTTCTTGTGTTTTTCTATCGCATCTTCAGAGCCACCACGGGTAACTTCCTTATGAATAGACTTATATTTATCCAATAGTTTAATAAATTCTTCTTTGTTCTTTTTGAACTCATCAGATTGAACATTAATTTTTGTTTCTAATGTAAACATATTAAATGGTTGTTTGTTAAAATTAGTTTATTAATTGATATTCAGTATAAAACCACTGGAAGACACTGAAAATACTGCACTAAGATAAAAATTTTATTTATATTCCTTAGCTTTCATTTCACCTTTCAATACCATAAAGCAGTTCATTGCAAGAGACATCATTTCGTCTTCGCCGGGATACACAGTAATTTCTCCCAGATAATTAACCCTTTCACTAATAAGAGAAACAAATTTTTCACTAAAAGCAATTCCCCCAGTAAGAATAATGCCGTCAACTTTTCCTTTTAGAACAGTACTCATAGCACCAATAAGTTTGGCTGTTTGATAAGCCATCGCTTCAAAAACAAGTTCAGCTTTGGTATCTCCGGTCTCTACTCTGGTTTCAATTTCCATCATATTATTTGTACCTAAATATGCAATCATTCCTCCACCTCCCTTGAGTTTATGCATGATTTCAGGTTTAGAGTACTTTTCCGAAAAACATAATTCAACTAATTGTCCAGATGGAATTCCTCCGGCACGTTCCGGACTAAAAGGCCCATCGCCGTTAAGTCCATTATTTGTATCAACAATTCTTCCGTTACGATGTGCTCCAACAGTAATACCGCCTCCCATGTGACAAACAATAAGATTCATTTCATCGTAGTGTTTCCCTTTTTCTTTAGCAAATCTTCTTGCAGTAGCTTTTTGATTTAAAGCATGAAGGAAACTCAATCTGGGTATTTCAGGAATGCCCGATATTCTTGCAATATCGTCCATTTCATCCATACAAGTTGGGTCGGCGATAAAGGCAGGAATATCTGG
>JBDRNO010000154.1:0-21660 GCA_043811005.1 Bacteroidota bacterium
GGGTTGATCGAAATTTTGCTGATTTCATCGGCAACTTCCATTATTTGGTCCTTTTTGGCAGTGATCTCTACGGTTTTTAATTTAAATGCAAACGGAACAATTTCAATTACCACTTGTTTGTCAATTATCTCAGGGTTAAGCTTAAATGTTTGAGTGTTGTAGCCCAAATGACTTACAAGCAGTGTAGAGGTATCTGAAGGTATATTAAAAATGGTAAAATACCCGTCTAAATTAGTTGAAGTGCCAATTCCTGTGGAAGCTATCGCGATGCTTACATAAGGCATTGTTTCTCCGTTTTGAAGGTCTTTAACAATACCTCTGACTGTTATTGTTTCCTGTGCATTTGAGCACTTAAAAACAAAAATGATCAGAAAGAAAAATAATATTTTATTAGTTGCAAAAAATGTTGAATTCATATTACTTATTTTAAAAGAAAATCCAATTCTGCATCTGAATCATATTCATGAGGTTGCATTCCTTGTTTGAATAATCGCATCTTTCTGCTACCGATTAATCTCATTTTATCTCCTTCAATTCTCAACATAGTACCTTCACGTAAGCCCATAACAGAAACATCAGGATTTGCTATGATAAATTCTTCTATTCTCATTTCCCTTGTTTCACCTGCATGACCTTCAGGGTGTGCGTCCAGGTAATGAGGATTTATCTGAAAAGGCACTAAATCAAGAGTGTTGAAACTTTCCGGTTCAACAATTGGCATATCATTGGTTGTTTTAAGTGTTGGACAAACAACATTTGAACCTGCACTCCAGCCAATATACGGGATGCCATTGTTTACCTTCTCCCTGATAATATCAATAAGTTTATTCTTATGTAAAAGATGCACTAAGTTAAATGTATTTCCCCCTCCTACAGCGATTGCTTCAGCATTCCGAACCGCCTGGACCGGATCATTATACTTATGAACAGGATCTGTTTCGTAGCCTGTTTTATAAAAATGTTCTGCTACCTTAGAAGTATATTCGTCAAATGAAATACTAACACCTGCATAAGGTATAAATAGTACTTTTCTAATCTGTTCACCTAAAAATTCTCGTATATTATTTATACAATGAGCTAAATACTCTTCCCCGGCATTTGTAGAGTTACTGATTAATAACATTCGTTTCTTCATCATTATATCGTTACTGTTAGAACTTAACTTCGTCCGCCAGCTGGCGGATTGAAAAGTTTTAATCTAATATTTGTGCATTATTAATAATAGTCGGCAGTCGGCAATCCTCAGTCGGTAAAAATAAAAATTGCGGACTGCTGACTGTGGACTGCCGACTCGGAAAATATGTGAAGTATAATAAAATTAGTAATTATCAAGCCATAGACATTGAAATTCCGATACGTATAAAATAAATAAGGACAGAACTTCGCAAATTTATTAAAAAAGAATTAATCGGTGAAATCATTATTAAACACCTCAAACATCGCCTTTGCTTTCAACAAACATTCCTCATATTCCTTTTCGGGTATTGACTTGTCCGTTATAGCCCCGCCAACCATAAATGACAAATATTTTTCCGCTTGATTATACAAAATACTCCTTATTACCACATTAAGATCGAAATCTCCTTCAGGGGTAATGTAACCCACCGCCCCTGAATACAATCCGCGTTTTGTGCTTTCATGTTCCTCTATCAGTTCCATCGCCCTGACCTTTGGAGCGCCTGTCATCGAACCCATTGGAAAAGCGCTTTTGATTGCCTCGATAAAGTGTGCCTCTTCCCTCAATTCCGAAGCTACCGTTGATATCATTTGGTGAACCTGCCTGAAAGTATAAATTCCGAACAATTCCTCAACCCTTACGCTTCCTTTTTTTGCAGTTTTTGACAAGTCGTTCCGTACCAGGTCTACTATCATCACATTTTCTCCCCGCTCCTTTGGGTCATTTAGCAACAATTGCCTGAGCACATCATCCTCCTCTTTTGTAGCTCCCCGGTGAATGGTTCCCTTAATAGGCTGTGAGATGATCTTCCTGCCCGTCTTTTTCATAAACCGTTCCGGGCTTGCCGACATTAAATGTTTATCACCCAAACGATAATAGCATGAAAACGGTGCCAGGGAAATATCATTAAGCTTCATATATACATGCAGGGGGTCAATTTCAGCATTTTCAGCATAAAATTCCTGGCAGAAATTCACCTCATAGATATCGCCATACCTGATGTGTTCCTTTAATTTATGAACAGAGTTTAAATATTGTTCCCTGGTGATACTACTTTTGATTTGAATATCAGATGTATAGACGCGATGCATCGCGTCTCTATGTTTTGCTGACCCAAAATCATTGATTTGTTCAAAAAGTTTATGAATTTCATCTTTAGTTGTCAATTCCTCTAAAAAACCAATCTGAATATTGTCTTTATTAATTATGAAGACGTATTCCGGCTGGAAAAAATGCAGAAGCGGCATCTTTATCCCATCAAAATTTTCGGATTTTAGCTCTTCAACTTCATTTTTTAGATCGTAAGTGAAAAAGCCAAACAGCCAGTCTTGTTTTATATCAAAAAATTTTTTTATGGCAGAAAAAGCATTTCCTGAAATTACTGTGATTTCACTAACACTTCCCACGGCAGCAATACAATCATAATTATTGTAGATTTCTTGAAAACCCTCAGGGTTTTCAAAACCCTGAGGGTTTAAGGACTGTAAGGACTGAGGGTTTAAGGAAAAATCATTATTGTTGCCTGTTCCCTGGGATCCGTGATTATTATCTGAAAAATTACTGTTTAAATAACAGATCCTGTTGAAATTATCTGACCAGGTAAGTAAATTATTTTTGAATTTATTGAGATCAATATCTAAAGTGGAATATGAAATGAATTGGCGCATGTTACAAAATAAAGAACTTAACTTCGTAAATTCATTAAAATTAAGTAAAAATACTTATTAAATTAAGTATTTATTATTTTTTAAATTAAGTATGAATTTTTATGTTTTTTAAATTAATTATTTAACTTTGATAGATTAATTAGACAGGTTAATAAATAAAAGGATTGTTATTACGAAACAGGCATTACCAATACTGCCAAACCGAAGTAAAGTAAAGCTTTCCAAAAGTTTGGAACTTTTGGAAAGCTGTTAAATAAAGTAGACCTCCGAAGTTTTCAAAACTTAGGAAGTCTAACCTTTTTTTCATTATTCAATTTTTCATACTTTTACAATCCCCTACAAATTAATTAACCATAACCAAAACAAAACATCATGAAAAAAATTACCCAAATAACAAGCGTATTAACCATGTTAATATGGTTTTTCAGTACAAACGCATTTTCCCAGGTGGAGTTCACTCCCGATATAAGTAATGGCTGTGCTCCGTTAACGGTAAACTTTACAAATCTTTCGGTCACCAACGGTATGGATACAACCGGGGTGATATTCATCTGGGATTATGAAGACGGGACTCCGAATGACACAGGGTATAATGCGTCTCATACATTTACTTCAGGGTCAACAGAGTATGATGTCCAGTTACTGGCAGACAGTTCGGGATTTAATATGGGTGAATACGGGCAAAATATCCAGGTAAACGGTTCACGGGGTTATTTCCAAACTTCCACCGGCTCACAGGCATGTGTAGGTGAAAGTTCTACATATTATTATGATGAAAATTATTCCAGCCTGGAATGGCGTTTTGCCGATGGGCAGATCCAGAATTGGAACTGGGTCGGGCATACGTATAATACACCTGGAACATATTATGATACAATGATCGTTGTAACCTCATGCGGTACCGACACGGTAGTACAAGCGATTGATATTAGCAATTCAGCTATTCCTGTTGCACAGATAAATTACAATCAGAATCCTGTTTGCTACAATGACTCAGTCTATTTTTCAAATCAATTCAACCCACCATCTTATTTTTCTCAGTGGTATTTTGGCGATGGCGATTCAGCAATGATCAATGAACCTGCTCATGCCTATACGGATACAGGGACATACCAGGTAATTCTGATTACCACCAATACATGCCTTAACTCAAATAGCGATACGGTAGAAGTAGATGTTGATACCGGTTTGACTGTCTCGGCTTCCAACATGAATTTCTGGCCAAACCCTTCTTGTCCCTTGTCCCCTGTGTATTTTAGTGCCGGTTCATCAGGAAACTATATATGGGATTTTGGCAATGGTGATTCTTCCTCTTTGAGAGCCCCTCAGATACAGTATTCGGATACGGGGATTTATAATGTGCAACTCATTGTAACAAACGGATGTGGTAATTCGGATACATCCTGGCAAAATATAACAGTCCAATATGATTCGAGTAATACACCAAATGCTGATTTCTGGTTTGATTATCAAGGGCCAACACCTCCAGGTGACACAATGAATATTTGTCCCGGGGAGACGATGGGATTTAGAAATAATACGAACGAAAACGGAAATACGACCTATTTATGGCTGTTTGGCGATGGCGATTCTGCAACCACAAATGACGCCACGCATGATTTTCTCACAGAGGGTGCCTTTACGGTGCTATTAATAGCGAGCAACAGTTGCATGGGAGTGGATACTGCTATAAAATGGGTAATAGTAGACTCTCTGACAAGGCATACTTCGGGATATTTTGAAACATCCACCGGACCGGCTGCCTGTGTCAATGAAGGGGTTTCCTATTGGTATAATGGAGGCAATTACGACAATCTTGAATGGCGATTCGGTGATGGTGAAGTATCAAATTGGGGTTGGCCCATGCATACTTACTTTTCACCCGGAACATATTACGATACCCTTATAGTCTCGGAGTTCTGCGGTATGGATACCATTGTTCAGGCAATAACGATTAGTAATTCAGCTATCCCTGCTCCGCAGATCCAGTCCAATCAAAATACAGTTTGTCCAAATGACCCGGTCTTTTTTTCAACCAATAGCAATGGTTCATCCTATCTCTGGGATTTCGGTGACAGCATCACTTCAACCGCATCCAATCCATCACACTCTTATGCGGATACGGGGAATTATGATGTTATTCTGACCCTTACGAATATTTGCGGAAATTCAAATAGCGACACGGTACAGGTCAGCGTAGAATCATATATGTCTGCCTGGATAGGTAATTTCAATATTTGGCCAAATCCGAGCTGTCCTTTATCTGATGTGAATTTTTACTCATATACATCAGGAAGCTATATTTGGGATTTCGGCAATGGTGATTTTTCCTATGTGAATAACCCCCAAACAACGTATTCGGATACTGGATTATATAATATACAACTCATAGTAACCAATGGGTGCGGTTTTTCGGATACTGCCTGGCAAGATCTTACTATCCAGTTTGATCCTGGCAATGCGCCAAATGCAAATTTCTGGATTGAGAATTTTTATCTTAGTAATGATACACTGGAGATCTGCCCCGGGCAGATGGTTGAACTCAGAAATGATACATGGGGAAATGGGAATAATACCTACTTATGGCTGTTTGGCGATGGAGATTCGGCAACATCTTATGATGCTTCACATACATATTTTAACGAAGGCTCTTTTACAGTGCAATTGATAGCGACAAACAGTTGTATGGCAAGCGATACAGCTACAAAATGGGTTATAGTAGACTCTCTTAATACAAGTTCCTCAGGTTATTTTGAAACATCTACCGGGCCGAGCGCTTGCGTAAATGAAGAAGTTACCTATTGGTATAACGGGGGCAATTACGATTATCTTGAATGGCGATTCGGGGATGGCGACATAGCATCCTGGAATTGGGTCGGACATGAATACTCTTCAAACGGAACCTATTATGATACATTGCTGGTAACTACTTTCTGCGGTACTGATACTATTGTTCAGGCAATAACAATTGGTGATTCGATCATACCTGATGCTGAGATAGAATACAATCAAGATCAGGTTTGCCCTAACGACCTGGTTTATTTTAATGCCAATAGCAGCGCTGTCATATATTCCTGGGATTTTGGAGATGGAGATTCGTCAGGAGTTCCCGGCACATCGCATGCCTATAATGATACAGGAACATACCAGGTGATATTAACTACAACCAATTTGTGCGGTAACTCGAACAGTGATACGGTAATGATATTTGTTGATACGAACATACAAGTAAACGCCAATAATATTTCAGTATGGGATGACTATTCCTGCCCCAATGACTTAGTACAATGTGAGGGCTATACTTCAGGGAGCTATTATTGGGATTTCGGAAACGGGTTTACTTCAACACAAATGCAAACGGCAACTTACTATTCCGATACAGGCAATTATTATATTCAGGTGATAATTACAAATGCCTGCGGGTTTTCGGATTCAGCTTATCGAAATGTAACGATCCAATATGATACGAACAGAACACCTGAAGCTAATATTCGTTTTGATAATGAAGATTATATGCTGGATACAATTACCGTTTGTCCGGGAGAGGAGGTCTCATTGGAGAATGATTCATGGGACAGTCCTTTGACTTTTTTATGGTTGTTTGGTGACGGGGATACTTCAACACTTAAGGACGTTACTCATATTTATACAGCTGCCGGAACCTATGAAATACAGATGATAGCTACCAACACATGCCTGGGAAAAGATACGGCATTTAAATGGGTGGTGGTTGATCCATTAGCATCTCCAAATTCTCAGCCTTCAGCAATACCATTTGCGCTTTGCCCTGGAGATCCGGTCTTTTTCATGGATGATCAAGGGGATCCGGATGAGAATAATTATACTTACTCTATCTGGTTTGGAGATGGAGATTCTGCTGTCAATATTACGGAACCTATCGACTCTACAATACCTTTTTTAGCGATACATACTTACCAGGATACCGGTACGTATCAATATCTTTTCACTACTACCAACCTTTGTGGTATAACGGATTCGGTTATTGATACGATTCTTGTCGGAGACCCCAATCCTGCACCCATGCTAATGATCGGAAATTCTACGGAGTGGGAGGGAGGTGTCTGCCCCGGTGAAAATATTCTTTTCTATGCTATCGGAGGTGATTCTCTTCTATGGGATTTTGGCGATTCCACAACAGGTTACGGAATGCCGGCAATCCATTCTTATCCGGATGTAGGGATATATTATCCTTATGTGGTTATTATAAGCGGTTGTGGAGAAATAGATACCATTCCTGATACGGTTAATGTCACATTAAACAATACACCATATGCATATTTCGATATGGACAAGAGCTTTACATGCGCGTATAACCCGGTGAACTTTGAAGCCAGTGGTGACGGTGGTGGTTCTTTTGATATGAGTAATAACACATATTATTGGGATTTTGGCGATTCAACCAACTCAACTTTGCGGGATCCTTCTCATGTTTATACTTCCGCAGGAGTGTTTACCGTATCATTAACTGTAACGAATGGTTGCGGAAGTGAAACCTGGGAAGATTACATTATCATAGATATGCCGACTGTAAGCTTTACCGGGCTTAGTTCGGGCTATTGTATTGATGATGATCCCGATACTTTATCAGGCAGTCCTGCCGGGGGTATATTTAGCGGTAATGGTATTGGAGGAAATGTGTTCGATCCTTCATTGGCAGGTTCAGGGATGCAGACCATTACCTATTCATATACAAATCAGAATGGCTGCTGTGACAGTATGAGTTTGAATATTATTGTAAACCCGCTTCCACCTGCTGATGCGGGAGGTGATCTGTTTATTTGTTCGGGTGGTAATGTTCAATTGAATGCAACAGGTGGGATTTCCTATTCATGGACACCTGCAGACAGCTTAGATGATCCTAATATTGCCAATCCGGTTGCCAATCCTACTGATACAACGATCTATACTGTGACAGTTACAAGCGTTGGAGGTTGTATTGCCGAAGACTCGGTAACTGTGCAGGTTGCTCCTTCATTGACGGCAAATGCAGGTACCGATGAAATAATTTGTACCGGTGACAGCATAATGCTCGTTGCCACAGGTGGGGGAAATTATTCCTGGACACCTTCAGCAACCTTAAGCAACCCCGGGATAGCCAATCCTTATGCAAGCCCGGTAGTAACAACTACATATACAATAACGGTTTTCAGCGCTTCATGCAGTGATAGTGACTCTGTAGTTGTCAATGTGAACCCGTTACCGGTTGTTAGTATTACACCCGGAGGTTCTACTACTTTCTGTTTCGGTGATTCCGTAACCCTTTCATCATCAACAGGTGTTTCTTATTTGTGGAATACCGGGGATACAATCCAATCAACGGTAATTACATCATCCGGAAACAATTTTGTTACGGTAACAGACAGTAATGGTTGCTCTGCAACTAATAGTCTGACCACAACCGAACGACCTGCATTGAGCCTGGGTATATACGGTAATGCTGTTAGTTGCAACGGTTTATGTGATGGCGATGCAACCGTAACTGTTCCCGGAGGGATACCTCCATATACCTATTTATGGGATCTTTCAGCCGGTGGACAAACCACGGCAACGGCAACGGGGTTGTGCGCGGGAACATATAGCGTAACAGTAACGGATTCAGCATCTTGTGCAGATTCTTCAAGTATAGTAATTCCGGAGCCCGGGGTTATTTCAGCAAGTACCCTGGTATCTGGTGCGAGCTGTAACGGTTCATGTGACGGATATTCCATAGCGATGATTACAGGAGGCGTTGTACCCTACTCTTTTATTTGGGATGATCCATCTTCACAGAACACTGCTGTAGCTACCGGGTTATGTGCCGGAACAGTTAATATAATTGTAACAGATGCGAACGGTTGCACTGATACTGCAGATGCAGTGATCACTGAACCTGCTGTTTTATCTTTGTCAGCAACAGGAAATAATCCTACATGCAACGGCTCGTGCAACGGTTCTGTAACAGCTGCTTCTAACGGAGGCACGACCCCTTATTATTATCAATGGAATGATCCGTCATCACAAACCACTGCAACTGCTGCAGGATTGTGTGCGGGAACATACAGCGTTGTTGTAATGGATGCCAACGGATGTACGGATACAGCAAGTACTGTTATCTCTGAACCAACGGTATTATCTTCCTCTGTAACAGGGAGTAATACATCGTGCAATGGAATATGTGACGGTTCGGCTACTCTCACTTCAAGTGGAGGGACAGCACCTTACAGTTATTTGTGGGATGACCCGGGTTCACAGACTACCGCTACAGCTACGGGTTTATGTGCAGGAACATTCTCCGTTATTATTATTGATAACAATGGATGTACCGATACTTTAAGTATAATAATTACAGAGCCCACTGCACTTTCAGTATCAGCATCAGAAAATGATGCTACCTGCAACAGCGGTTGCGATGGAGATGCTACCGTTAGTGTCAGCGGGGGAACAGTTCCTTACGCTTTCCAGTGGGATGATCCCTTATCCCAGACGGGAATGAGTGCCAATGTCCTGTGTGCAGGTGCATACATTATTACAGTTAACGACTCCAACGGTTGTGTTATAACAGACAGTATCACTATAGGAGAGCCTACAGCGATAACGCTGACATTTGGAACCAGCGATGCTTCATGTGGTAACCCTGATGGTGAGGCTTATGTGTCAGCAACAGGAAGCACACCACCATATGATTATTTATGGGATGATCCGGGTTCTCAAACCACTGATACTGCTTCTGCAATATCAGCCGGAGTGTATAATATCACCGTGACTGACAGTAGCGGATGCGCAGTTACCGGCAGTGTTTCAGTAAATGATGCCGGTGCAGGAACGGTTTCGATAGTTACAAGTACGGATGTCAGTTGTAATGGTGGAAGTGATGGCCAGGCAACTGCTACAGCTTCCGGTGGCGTACCACCATACACATACCTATGGAATGATCCCGGTTCTCAGGCAACAGCAACGGCTACCGGTTTAACAGCAGGGGCATATATTGTGACCGTAGCCGATTCAAACGGTTGTGTTGGTTCTGCGAGTGATACGATCATTGAACCTGCTGCGATATCCTTATCGGATGTGATAAGTAATGCGAGCTGTAATGGAATATGTGACGGTTCTGCAACGCTCACCGCAAGTGGAGGAACACCTCCTTATTTTTATCTGTGGGATGATCCTGCATCTCAATCTACCGTATCGGCAACAGGTTTATGTACCGGAACTTATAACGTAATTGTAACAGATTCTATGAATTGTCCTGATACTCTGAGTGTTATTATCTCCGAACCTACGATCCTGTCTCTATTCACTGCGACAAATGACGCTTCCTGTTACGGGATCTGTGATGGCTCAGCTTTGGTCGCTCCAAGCGGAGGTACTACTCCTTATAATTATTTATGGGACGATCTTTCATCACAAACTACAGCTATTTCCACAGGTTTGTGCGCAGGTAGTTATAGCGTCATCGTAACAGATGCCAATGGTTGTGTTGATACTTCCGGTGTTGTGATATCCGAACCGGCTTCTCTGACTGCATCATCCTCAGGGAATGATGCTTTATGCAATGGTGTTTGTGACGGCTCCGCCTCTGCCACCGCAAGTGGAGGAACATCTCCTTATGGTTATCTATGGGATGATCCTGCCTCACAGACAACGGTAACAGCGACAAGCTTATGTGCCGGAACTTATAATGTAATTGTAACAGATTCAGCCGGCTGTACAGATACTTCTGGTATAACGATATCAGAGCCGGTAGCTCAAGTGACATCGGTATCGGGTAATGATGCTTTGTGCAGCGGTAGCTGTGACGGTTCCGCTACTGTTACAACAACCGGGGGAACAGCTCCTTATAATTATCAATGGGATGATCCCGGTACGCAGATAACCATAACAGCTACGGGTTTATGTGCAGGAACTTATAGTGTTGTCGTAACGGATTCTAATAGCTGCACTGATACCACTAGCGTACTGATATCTGAACCTGCTCTGTTGACCACATCTGGTTCCGGTAATAACATGAGCTGTAATGGTATATGTGATGGTTCTGTTACGGTTACTCCAAGCGGAGGGACATCTCCGTACGTTTATCTATGGGATGATCCATCCTCACAAACAGGCGCTACAGCCTTTGGATTGTGCCCGGGAACCTATACTGTAACAGTGGCCGATTCAAGCGGTTGTATGACAACGAATAGTTTGTCAATAACCGAGCCGGCAGCTATTACCTTAGTGCTTAATGCTGTTGATGCTACATGTGGTAATCCTGAT
The DNA here is from genome assembly GCA_043811005.1 of Bacteroidota bacterium. Taxonomy (GTDB): domain Bacteria; phylum Bacteroidota; class Bacteroidia; order NORP154; family NORP154; genus JBDRNO01. Next base: position 11,101 of record JBDRNO010000154.1, read on the forward strand.
GGGGATGCCTCTGTAGTTGCTTCCAATGGGGTTGGTACATATACATATTTGTGGGATGATCCCGGAACACAGTCCACAGATACTGCTACCGGATTGTCTGCTGGAACATATAATGTTACAGTTACTGATTCCATGGGATGCTTTGCTGTGGGTACTGTATCTGTAAATGACGCAGGGGCAGCAACAGTTACAATCTCATCAAGTACCGGAGTTAGCTGTAATGGCGGCAGCGATGGTCAGGCAACAGTTTCAGCTACAGGAGGCACTCCACCTTATGCATACTTATGGGATGATGCAGGTTCCCAGACAACTGCTTCCGCAACAGGGCTTATAGCAGGTATTTATAATGTTTCCGTTACCGATTCTGCGGGATGTGTAGCGACCGTTAGTGTGACCATAGGCGAACCTTCAGCATTGACTACCTCATTATCCGGTAATGACGCTTCCTGCAATGGCGACTGTGACGGGGATGCCACCGTTACAGCGGCAGGTGGTACAATGCCTTATGCCTATTTGTGGAATGATAGTGGAGCGCAAACTACTTCCATTGCGACAGGTCTGTGTGCAGGAACGTATTCAGCAACGCTTACCGATTCTAACGGTTGTACTGCAACGGATAGCGTTGTAATATCAGAACCGGCTGTGCTGGTGTTATCATTAAGCAGCGTGGATGCAAGTTGCGGAAATCCTGATGGTTCGGCTACAGTTGTCACAAGCGGAGGGATTCCTCCTTACAATTATCTATGGGATGATCCTGCATCACAAACTGCCGATACCGTTGCCGGACTGGCAGTTGGGACCTATAATGTTGTCGTTTCTGATGCAAATAGCTGCACAGGTACAGGCAATATTGCAGTCAATAATGCGGGAGCTCCTACCGTTTCAATTTTGTCCAGCGTTGATGTGAATTGTAATGGAGGAGCTGATGGTTCGATCACCCTTTCAGTTACAGGAGGAACACCACCTTATTATTATCTGTGGGATGATCCGTTATCACAAACAACATTGGCTGCAACAGGACTTTCAGCGGGTATATTCAATGCAACAATAACTGATTCAACGGGATGTATTGCGATTATTTTAGATACGATAAACGAACCATCAGCACCGGTTTCTCTCATTGCGAATTCTGTTAATAGCTCCTGCGGGCAGTCAGACGGAGAGGTTTCAGTGATTGCTGCGGGAGGGACTACACCTTATACCTACTTGTGGGATGATCCGGGCTCATCAACAACGGATACTGTAACAGGATTGGCTGCAGGCACTTATAATATTACCGTTACGGATGCAAATGATTGCCAGGATACGGCAAGTGTAGTTATTACCGAACCGCATATGCTTAGTATTGCTGCTACTGGAACTGATGTGAACTGTAATGGTGTATGTGATGGTGATGCTTTTGCCGTGCTGAGCGGAGGCAGTACTCCATACTATTATCTTTGGAATGACCCGGCATCGCAAACAACTAGTACGGCAACTGGGTTATGTGCTGGGGTATATGATGTTGTAGGGGCTGATTCCATAGGTTGTCCGGCTACTACTACTGTAGCCATCGGTGAACCTCCTGCTCTTACAGTGACGACAACCGTCAATAATATTTCATGCTATGGTGCGTGCGATGGTAATGCAACTGTGACTGTTACTGGAGGGACTTCTCCATATTCATACTTGTGGGATGATCCGGGAACACAAGCTACTTCATCGGCAACTGGTTTATGTGCAGGTACTTTTAATGTAACAGTAACAGATGCCAATGGATGTACGGAAACATCCAGTGCGACAATTAGTGAACCACCGGCATTGAATATTACATCTACGGTTGATACGGCTACCTATGGAGTTGCTGATGGTATCATATACCTTAATGTATCAGGTGGTACAGCTTCTTATAATTATACATGGTCTAATGGGGCGCCAGACTCCTCAGTAGCTACAGGTTTGGCTGCAGGAACCTATGGTGTAACTGTTATGGATGCAAACGGCTGTCTTGATTCTGCAAGCATAGATGTTCCTGAAGCTACCGGGATTGAAAACCCTCAGGGTTTTCAAAACCCTGAGGGTTTAGGAATCTACCCCAATCCAACCGAAGGATTAATAACTTTTGACATTAAGCTGAAAGAAACAACAGACGTTGAAATACAAATACAAAATGTAGTGGGAGAGATATTACATAGTTATTCCCTTGGCGAAATTCAGAAAGTTATGCATGAGGTTGACATGAGTGAATTACCAAATGGAGTATATTTTGTTAAATTGGTAACCAAAGATAGCTCTATTAATAAAAGGATTGTTATTACGAAATAGCCATTATCCTTACTGCCAAACCGCAGTAAAGTAAAGCTTTCCAAAAGTTCCAAACTTTTGGAAAGCTGTTAAATAAAAGAGACTTCCGAAGTTTTCAAAACTTCGGAAGTCTAACCTTTCTTTTTTATTAAAAATCTTTGTGCTTGAATTAATAATAGTTTGGTTTTATATTTTTATTTCCTATCTTTCACCCCTAAAACTTAAACATCATGAAACAGTTACTTATCACTTTCACCCTTATTTTCACCTTCGCCAGCTTGTCTGTATCCCAGGTTTTTTATGGGAAGGAGGCACGGGAAGTCGTTCCTGGCAGCGAAATTGTTAAAATGAGAAATTACACCCAGGTTCCTGGGTTTATTAAATTCCGCAGTGGTTCGGAGATTGAATATGATGCTTTTGAAAATTGGCTTGAGCGTATATTTAAGGTCGAAGAGAACCTCGGTTTAAAATTATTGAGATATGAAACCGACCGATTAGGTGATACACATTACAGGTATCAGCAAATATTCAAGAGCATTCCTGTTGAAGGGGCTGTATATATTGCACATGTCAAAAACGGAGTGGTTAGATCATTAAACGGCACTATATTCAATTCGCTGGATCTAAACCCAAATCCTGCAATAAGTAAAGATCAGGCACGGAACAAAGCGCTCAATTACGTAGATGCAGACATGTATAAATGGCAGATCCCTGAAGAGGAGCAGCACTTGAAATCAGAAACCAACGACCCCAATGCAACTTATTATCCCAGGGGAGAACTTGTTTTTGTCCCTTATAAGGGTAACTTTTCATCCGCTGATTATTTGCTTGCCTACAAATTTGATATATACGCTTCAGAACCCTTATACAGGGCTTACGTTTTTGTGGATGCCGTAACAGGTGAAGTCGTTTTTGAAAATAAAAGGATACATATTGCAGATGTAACAGGTACGGCTGTTACTGCATACAGCGGCACACAAACAATAACCGCAGACAGCTATTCGGGCTACTATCGCCTCAGGGAAGCCGGCAGGGGGAATGGTATTGAGACTTATGATATGAATGAAGGAACGAATTATGGCAGTGCAGTTGATTTTACCGATGGGGATAATTTCTGGAACAACGTAAATGCCAACCTTGACCAATATGCCACCGATGCCCACTTGGGAGCTGAAATGACTTATGATTATTTCTATCTTGAACACGGAAGGAACAGTATTGATGGGAGTGGATTTATGCTAAGGAGTTATGTTCACTATGATAATAGTTATGCCAACGCTTTCTGGGATGGACAGAGAATGACCTATGGTGATGGTTCGGGATCATACGGGCCTTTTACAGCTCTGGATATCACCGCTCACGAGATCGGCCATGGGTTGTGCGAATTCACTGCCAACCTGGTTTATTCATATGAATCCGGTGCGCTCAACGAATCATTCAGTGATATTTGGGGAAATACAATCGAATATTATGGCAAACCATTGCAGGCAAGCTGGTTAGTTGGTGAAGACATTGGAGTTACACTCCGTTCGATGTCAAACCCTAATGCTTATGGGGATCCCGATACTTATCTTGGAACAAATTGGGCTACCGGATCTGCTGATAATGGCGGTGTACACACAAACAGCGGAGTTCAGAATTTTTGGTATTATCTCTTAGTAAACGGAGGCAGCGGGACAAATGATAACAGCGATATTTACAATGTATCAGGGATCGGTATGACCAATGCAAGTGCTATCGCTTTCAGAAATCTTACTGTTTACCTTTCTGTAAATTCACAATATTCAGATGCCCGTTTTTATGCTATCCAGTCGGCTATTGACCTTTTTGGCCCGTGCAGCCCTGAGGTTGTAGCAACAACAGACGCATGGTACGCAGTAGGTGTCGGAGCAGCTTTCGACTCTACAGTAACCAGCGACTTTTTTGCTGCACTTACCTCTTCTTGCTCTGTCCCGTTCACTGTTGATTTTACAAACCTCAGCGCCAATGCCGGCAGTTATTTCTGGGATTTTGGTGACGGCAATACCAGCACAGATGCCAATCCAGGTAATACTTACAATTCTTATGGAACATTTACTGTAAAGTTAATTTCTGATGGCATCCCATGCGGGATTGATTCTGTTATTAAAACCGCATATATCCAGGTTGACTCTTTACTTCCCTGTAATGTGAACATGCCTTTATCCGGCACAGGCGACATTCAGACATCATGTACAGGAACTTTATTCGACAATGGAGGCCCTTCCGGGACTTATTCTGATAATACAACCGGCACGATAACAATTGCCCCAACAGGAGCAACAACAGTTACATTAAACGTCATTTCCTTTGACGTTGAAGAAGGAGATGCAGGTTATTGCAATTATGATTATGTCGAATTTTTTGACGGGCCAAACACATCTTTCCCATCTTTTGGAAGATTCTGCAATACTACAGGAAGTCCGGGTACTATCACATCAAGCGGGGGTTCAATAACGATATTGCATTATGCAGATCCTGCTGTAAATGGAGACGGCTTCCAGATTAACTGGAGTTGCACTTTACCCTCTTCTCCACCTGTTGCTGATTTCACTTCTGATGTTACTTCAACATGTTCAGGAGAGGTACAGTTTACGGATCTATCAACCAATGGCCCTTCCTTGTGGTTCTGGGATTTTGGAGATGGAAATAATTCCACACAACAACATCCGGCTCATACATATATAAATAGCGGCACTTTCACGGTAAAGCTAATTGTTACAAACGGCTATGGCACAGACTCACTGATCCAAACTTCTTATATCACGGTTTCAAAACCCTCAGCACCAAACACCACTTCTGCATCAAGATGTGGTCCCGGAAGCGTTACTTTATCTGCTTCGGGTACCGGCACATTAAACTGGTATGATGATTCGATAGCTGGAAATCTTGTTAATACGGGCTTAACATTCACTACACCTTCGCTGTCAACCACAACTGATTATTATGTTGATGAAATAACCCTGTCTGCTTCGCAATATGTAGGTCCTCCTGACAACACCTTCGGTGCCGGGGATAATTATCAGGGTGACAGGCATTTGGTATTTGATTGTTATAAGCCTCTCAAACTGGTTTCCGTATATGTGTATGCACAGGGAGATGGCAACAGGATCATTGAGCTACGCGATAATAACGGGATAGTATTACAGGATATTACAATATATATAATGAATGGCTCCGGCAGGATCACATTAGACTTTGATTTACCTGTTGGCAATGACCTGCAATTGGGCATCTCAGGCGTGCCTGATCTTTACAGGAATAGTGATGGAGCTAACTTTCCCTATACCCTGCCCGGCTGGATTTCCATTACCGGCACCAATGCTCCTGCTGGATACTATTATTTTTTCTACGATTGGGAAGTACAAGAACCCTGTAAGAGTGAAATGGCTCAGGTCACGGCAACGATCAACACGGAGCCGGTGGCTACGATTACTGCCAGTACAGATGTAAGCTGCATTGGTAACTGTGATGGTGATGCCACTGTTGCTGCTTCAAGCGGTACTCCTTCATATACATACTCATGGAGCCCTTCCGGTCAGTCTACCCCAGTTGCAACAGGCTTGTGTGCAGGCACTCACATTGCGGACATCACTGATGCCAATGGATGTACAGTAACCACAAGTGCAATAATCTCAGAACCTGCACCTATTACTCTTTCTCTCAGCAGCGTTGATGCTACCTGCGGAAGTCCGGATGGTGAAGTAACTGTTATTGCTTCCAGTGGTGTTACTCCTTATACCTATATCTGGAATGACCCTTCTGCTCAAACCGGTTCCACTGCTAACGGTTTGTTAGCCGGCACTTATGCTGTCACGGTTTCAGATGCCAATGGCTGCTCATCCGTTGATTCGGTGATCGTTAATAATAGTGTACCTATTGTTACTATCTCTTCCAGTATTGACGTAACATGTAATGGAGGCAGCGATGGACAGGCAGTTGCTTTAGCTACTGATGGTGTACCACCATATACTTATCTCTGGGATGATCCCGCTTCACAAACAACTGTTACAGCTACCGGCTTATCAGCAGGCACTTATACAATTTACATTACTGATAATAATGGTTGCGTTGCAACCGATGTGGCTACAATAAATGAGCCGGTTGCAATGACTGTGTCTGCATCTGTCATTGATGCAAGCTGTACCGGTGTATGTGATGGAAATGCCACGGCAACGGCATCCTTGGGTACGGCACCATATACTTATGCCTGGGATGACCCTGCTTCACAAACCGGTATTACAGCAACCGGACTGTGTGCAGGAACATATAATGTAATAACCACAGATGTTAATGGTTGTAATGCAGCAACCAGCGCAACAATAACTGAACTGCCGGGGTTGACGGCAAGTATTACTTCATTAACAAATACTACATGTGGTAATTGTGTTGGAGATGCTACCGTAACTGGTACCGGAGGAAATACCCCTTATACATATCTGTGGAATGACCCCTCAAGCCAGGCCACAGCTACTGCAACAGGTTTATGTGCCGGGAACTATAATGTGACCGTCACTGATGTGGTTGGCTGTTCAGGCACATCAGGCATTACAATTTTCGATTTCGGAGGATTGTTCTCAAGTATCTCTGCCACTATGGATGTAAGTTGCAACGGTGGCAACGATGGACAAGCTACTGCTTCAGCAACGGGTGGCGGACCTCCTTATACCTATCAATGGGATGACCCGATGGCACAGACTAATTTATCTGCAACGGGATTGTCAGCCGGAACATATACGATTACTGTTTCCGACACCAATAGCTGCCTCTCATCATCTGTTGTTACTATCAATGAACCAATTGCTATTACCCTGACAACGGGTGTTGTTGATGAAACTTGTGGCAATTCGGACGGAGAAGCATCTGTCACTGTGTCTGGTGGAGTAGCCCCTTATTCTTATTTATGGGACGATCCGGGTTCACAAACTACTTCTACGGTAACAGGGTTATATTCAAATACTTACTCGGTTGTTATCACTGATGCCAATGGTTGTACGGCTAACGGGATTGTAACTGTTAACAATCTTGCTCCTTCAGTAAGCATATCTTCCAGTACTGATGTTAGTTGTTATGGTGGCAGTGATGGTTCGGCTACGCTCACCGCAAGTGGAGGGACACCTCCTTATATATATCTATGGAATGATCCCGGTTCACAAACTACTGCAACTGCAACAGGATTGGTGTCTGGCACTTATACCGTTAGCGTTACCGATACAGCAGGTTGCGTTGTCGATATTATTGTTACGATCAACGAACCACCCTTAATAACTCTTACTGTCAGCAGTATTGATGCCTCTTGCGGAAATGCGGATGGAGAAGCATCGGCTGTCGCTTCGGGTGGTGTTGCTCCCTATACATATCTTTGGGACGATCCCGGTTCACAAACTACAGCTACCGCATCCGGTTTAGCTTCCGGTATATATAACATAATTTTTTCTGATGCTAATAGCTGTTCTGCCGGGGCTTCAATATCTGTGAATGATGCAGGCGCTCCTGTTGTTACCTTGTCTTCCAGTATTGACGTTAGCTGCAATGGTGGCAGTGATGGTGAAGCAACTGTTTCAGTTACAGGAGGAGTTATGCCCTATACATATCTCTGGGATGATCCGGGTTCGCAAACAAATTCAACGGCTACAGGGTTAATGGCTGCAACTTACACAGTTACAGTGACCGATTTCAGCGGTTGTGTTGCAACTACAGTTATATTAATTAATGAACCTCTCCCATTAACTCTTGCTTTCAGCAGCATTAACGCCACTTGCGGAAATGCAGATGGAGAAGCTTCAGTTACTGTATCTGATGGTATTGCTCCCTATACTTACCAGTGGGATGATCCCGGTTCACAAACTACTTTTTCTGCAACAGGTTTATATTCAGGCATTTACTCTGTCGTTATCACTGATGCCAATGGTTGTACAGCTAACGGGATGGTAGCTGTTAACAATATTGTTCCTTCAGTAAGCATTTCTTCCAGCTCTGATGTCAGTTGTAATGGTGGCAGTGATGGGGAAGCGACTGTATTTGCAACAGGAGGATCACCACCTTATATATATCAATGGAATGATCCCGGTTCACAAACTACTCCAACTGCAACAGGGTTGGGGGCTGACACTTATACCATTAGCGTTACCGACACTACCGGTTGCGTTGCCAATGATTTTGTTACTATCAATGAACCTCCTGCTTTAATTCTTGCTACATCAGGAGAAGACGCCAATTGCGGACTGGCAGTTGGTGAGACTACCGTGTCTGCCTCTGGAGGAACACCACCATACAATTATCTTTGGAATGATCCGTCTTTACAAACTAATTTAACTGCTACGGGCTTAACCGCGGGAACTTATTTCGTAACGGTGGCAGATAACAATGGGTGTATAGCAGTTGATTCGGTTACTATCTCACAATCATCCGCCCTGTCCATTGCTACAGGTAGCGTTAATAGTACCTGTGGCATACCTGATGGTATAGCTTATATTGATGTGTTGGGAGGTACGCCTCCCTATGCTTATATATGGAATGATCCTGCTTTGCAAACCACTGATACAGCAACTGCTCTATATGCAGGTTCATATACGGTAATAGTTACGGATATTAACGGCTGCACCGATTCTGCAATAGTATCAGTAAATGATGCAGGTTCGATTACCGTTTTAATAGAAACCAGCGATGTGACGTGTAATGGCTACAGTGATGGAGTTGCTGCAGCTTCGGTTACCGGTGGCACTCCTCCCTTTATTTATCAATGGGATGACCCCGCATCTCAAACATCCTGGATTGCTATGGGATTGTCAGCAGGAAATTATATCCTTTCAGTAACAGATGGTAATGGTTGTACAACCACTGCTAATACTACTATTAACGAACCAGCAGCTATAACAACTATTCTTACAACTAATGTTTCTTTACCTGGCGCCTGCACGGGTAATGCAACAGTGTTGGTTAATGGCGGAATACTTCCTTATACTTATCAATGGTTTGACCCAGCCCAACAAACCACCCAAACAGCCACAGGCCTTTGCCCGGGATACTACACCGTGATGGTAACCGATGGCAATGGGTGTTGGGTGACTGCTTCTGATACTGTAGGTCCATACACAGGAATTGAAAACCCTCAGGGTTTTCAAAACCCTGAGGGTTTAGGAATTTATCCCAACCCAACAGCCGGACAACTTACCTTTGATATTCAATTGGCTGAGACAAGCGATGTTCAATTAGAGATTTACGATGTGCTGGGAGAGGTAGTACATATCAAGACCTTCCCAAAGATCAAAAATATCTATTATGAATCCAACCTGAAGAACCTGCCAAATGGGGTATACTTAGTAAAATTGCAAAGCTCTGAAGAAATCATAAATAGGAAGATAATTATAACTAAATAGCCTCAATAGTTGAAGGTGGTTTTTTAGTTATGTTATAGGTAACGCTTACAACACCCGGCACTTCTGTTGTTATTCTTTCTGCCAGTATATCTAAAGTATCATAAGGAAGTCTCGTTGGGCTTCCTGTTCTGGCATCCGTGCTTTCCCAGCATCTTACCTCTATCTGAAAACCAAAATCCCGTTTTCCGTCTCTCATTCCGGTAACTCTGTCTTCATGCAGGATCGCCAAATACTGGAATGCTCCCGAATCCTTTAATTCATCTTCAACAATTATTGTGGCTTTTCTTACAGTCTCAATCCTTTCCGGGCTGACCTCTCCAATAACCCTTGCTGCCAAGGCAGGGCCCGGGAATGGCGGCCTGTTATATATCTCTTCGGGTAATCCCAATGCTCTTGCAACCTCCCTTACTGCAGGTTTTCTGAGCTGTGCCAGGGGCTCAAGGATCCTGTAGCCGAATGCCTCTTCAGGGTCAATTCCCAATTGCTCAAAAACGTTGTGCTGCCTCTTTATTCCCGCAATTGTTTCATCTACATCTGTTAATATCGTTCCCTGAAAAAGATATTTCGCACCACTTTCCTTTACTAACTTACCAAAAACATTTTTGTAAAATGAAGTGGTAACAGCTTCTCTTTTTTCTTCAGGATCTGTGATGTTTCTTAACGCATTAAAGAAAGTATCTCTAGAGTCTGTAAGTTCAACGGTCACCCCTAAGTTCTTAAACATTGAAACAATATGTTCCGGTTCTCCTTCCCTCATCAAGCCATTATCGATAAAATATGATTTAAACCTGTCACCCAGGGCTTTGTGTCCCAACATGGCAACAACTGAAGAGTCGACACCACCAGACAAAGCATTGATAGCTAATCCATTGCCGACATT
>JBDRNO010000155.1:0-7787 GCA_043811005.1 Bacteroidota bacterium
GTAGAGACGTTGCATGCAACGTCTCTACGTCCCCGCACCCGCTCTCCCTCCTTGCAAAATAACAATCACTGTCATTCCGATTTATTAGTTGGTGGAGGAGTGAGGAATCTCCCGGTAATGAACAGCAATTTTTATTCTCAATTTTCTAATACTATTTTCCAATCTCAACTATCCAACACCAATTTCCAATCTCCATTATCTATAAAGACCTATTTACATTCCTCTTTTACAACCTTCAGTGCCTCATTATTGCCTGCTTGAGCCGCTTTCTTAAAAATTTCACACACCTGTTCCTGGTATTGCCGGTAATATTGCTCAACATCAGCGCTTTCTTTAAAGTATCCGGTATAAATATCAACCATTAACTTGTAGATATCAGAGACAGGGATTTTGGACTTTTGAGGATTATGATACATTACAGTATATTCTAACCTGTTAAATGCGTCTGTAATGTCTATTTCTCCGGTTTTAAACTGAATATAATACCTCAAAAACAGGTAATCGGATTTATCGAATTTGATTTTGTCTTGTTCAAAAAATTGTTCAAAGTCTTTTTCGGTTTTATCATCAGGTTTTTTCGGGTCACCGGGTGCAACAAGTATAAGGGGTGTGATCAGATCCATAGCTTTCAGAACCTGCTTTTCCTTACCGTGCCCGTAATAGAACATTAATGCGGGATAATAATAATAGTTAGGGTTGGTGCTGCTGTTTTCTTCTGCAATATCCACACATTTGTAAAAATGATTGGTCGCTTGCTCAAAGTCTTTTTGCATTACGTATTTTTTGCCTAGCTTATAATAATATTCTTCAGTTTTTTGTGCATTTGCGGAATTGATATTAATAATAAACGCATTAGCAGCGATCAAGCCAGTGGTGAGGTATAGAACAATTTTTTTCATATGTTGTATTGTAATTTAATGTATCGGAATTTAAAAAATTGCACAATTGAGCGAATTAACAATTTTCATTCCAATTTGTCTAAATAAATTAATAAATTTGGCAATATTTAATAATAAACAATCATGCCTGAAAATCTTTTAGTAGGAATATTGGGGTATCGTGGTTCCGGCAGGTCACATACCTGGAATACATTGTTTGGAAGGAATGTAAGAACAGGGAAACTTAATCGCAGGTTATACCTTGGCAAGAATGAATATGTTGAGGTGTTTTTAGTAAACGGATCGCCAGGTGAAAGAAAGATGAAGGTTGAAAAAATAATCACAGTTGGGAAGCCCGCAATTGTTTTATGCTCTTTTCAATACAAAAAGAGTGCTGTGCAAGCGATAGACTGGTTTATAAAAAACGATTATTTTTTATACTTCCATTGGCTGAACCCGGGATATAAGGCATCAAATATATATATAGACTACTTCAACTATAAAGACAAGATATTCTCTGCAAGTTCACTTTTCGGAGTTAGAAACGGTAAACTCCCTCCACGCGACAGGGCTCAGGAGATACGGGATTTTATTTACGGCTGGGCAAAGAGCAGGGATTTGATCTTTCAGGATAAACTTCTTGATTTGTAATTAATCGTATCGGAATTTTAATGTTTAGCCACTAATTACACTAATTTTCACTAATTAATTCTGACATAATTTTTAGTAACTAATCAGTCCATTTTAAAATAAAAATCAACTGTTCTGTTTAGTTAATTGAATAGTGATAATCGTTGTCAAAATTATCGTTTCCGGAAAATAATTTCTTCAACTGCCTGCTTGAACTCTATATCAAATAAGTCAAAGACTATTTCTCTACCCATGATAATATCTTTGCAATCTTTTGTTTGCACCCATGCAATAGGAGCAGTAAAAGAATGTGTATCTATTTGTATATTAATTTTTCGCATAACATAATCCACACTTCCGCCAATACCTTCTGCTTTATGTATGATTTCCTGCTCATTGATTATCAATCCAAGTAAGCTACCTAATTTGTTTGGAATTAGACTAATATCCGCACCAGAATCAACTAACATTTTAACCTTTTTCACTTCACTGTATTTTAATACTACCTCATAAGTTGGTTGCCAATCATGGATTAAAGCAGTTCTAAACCGGATGGGTAGAATTCTAATTGTTTCAGTAAAATCATATTTATGAATATGTGCTATTACATAGTCAGCAGATATCTTATCAGCCATCTTAACCATATTATTAAATTCTCTGTCATGTGCAATAATTCCTTCACAGGTATAGGCAATCCATTCAGTTCTATGTTTTTTCAGCTCGTCTTTATTATTTTTATACCACTCATCAGGTGTTTTATATTTATCAATGTTTTTCATTTTTTAACATCTTAATTTTAAGTTTATATGCCCTGTAAATATTTCGAAATTCGTATCAAACATATATTTATGATGTGCAAAATTAAGGATTATTTTTTATGTTAGGAGATGAGTGCCAAATAAATTTTAATAAGTAGCAACTTAAGTTAATTACTCTGCCATAGCAACCCCAATGGGCTTCAGCCGGTGTAATACCTTAATTGTATCACCCTGATATTTTAACACTTCGTCTAACTTTTTATAGCACTCCGGTGATTCGTCTGCTGCTGAGCCCCTTAATTCGATCCTTCTGGATTTCATTTTTGCTTTTACCGCCTCAAAATCAACTACACCTTTTGATACTACCACTGGTCTTTTATTGCCATGTTTTCCTTTCATCCACTTTGTCTTGCCCAATGCTTTTCTTCTTGACATTACCCTTCCGGCACCGTGAACAGTTGAGTAGAGCCCTTTTCTTGACATCTCAGAATCAACTCCCTCAACGATCACCGAGGCATCAAGCATGTTTGCCCCAATAAAACCCAATTGCTGAGGGAATGCAGGTGTGCAGCCCTTTCTTACCACCCAGTAATATTCTCCAAAATGTTTCTCATACCAGGCGAAATTATGATGGTTATGTACTTCGAATATTGCTTTAGCTCCAAGTATTTCCAAAACTTTTTCAACGGCAATATTTCTCCCTGCATGTGCATATTCTCCCGCAAGCTGCATTGCCTGTATGTAATCCTGCCCTATAGCTGAGTTTGCATCAAATAATATTGGAGGACTGTCCATCGAACCTTCTTTTCCCTTGTCTTCAAATGTATTTCCCTGTGACATGGCAATGAATCCAAGAGTGGTCTTAAATCCAAAATTACGCGAGCCGAAATGAACGCCAATCCACAACATTCCGTCCTCACCTTCAAAAAGATCTATAAAGTGATTCCCCGAACCAACGGTTCCTAACTGACTTTTGGCTTTTTGAAGAAGTTTTCTCTGGGGTTTGAATCCTGCATGGGCAATCTTATCCAGAACCTTATGTCCGACCGGCTCTGGGTTTGGTTTGTCTAATCCAAAGCTTATCCTTCTTACTATTTCGTTCATTACTTTCGAAACATTGATTTCTTTTGCATAAATATCTGTCCTGACAGCTTTATTACCACATGCAATATCAAATCCAACACCGGATAATGATATTTTATCCTTATATGCAACAGCACCGCCTATCGGGTGCCCATACCCATAATGTGCATCGGCAGTTAATACTGCGATGTCTTTCTCCCCAAAGCATCTCCTTATCTGTTCTATTGAGTTCTCGTCAATAATTTCTTTTCCGAAAATTGTGAGGTTTTTCATAATTGAGATTTCTGAAACTAATGAGTTTTTTATAAAAATTTTGCCACAAAGACACAAAGTTTCACTAAGCTCTTTATTACAAGGATTTAATTCACCTTTGTGATGCTTGGTGGCATAGCTGATATAATAGAAATTATTACAAAATATAAAATTACACTATTTTTGATAAAAATGTTAAGATATCGAATTTTCGTTATATTAAGCTACTTTTGTACATTAAAATTATTCTACATTGCTAACTTCAGAACAAAAAATTTCATTAGAGAAAGGCTCCATGTTACCCGTAATGGATGCCTTCTACACCATCCAGGGCGAGGGCTATAATACGGGTAAAGCGGCATATTTTATCAGGATAGGTGGATGTGATGTGGGTTGTCATTGGTGTGATACAAGAGATTCATGGAATGCCGAAGCTCATCAATTAACACCCATTGACTTTATTGTTGAAGATGCTGCAGAACATTCTGCTAAAATAGCTGTAATTACCGGTGGTGAGCCGCTGATGTACAATTTGGATCAATTAACAGGCCGGTTAATAGAAAAGGGTATAAAAACACATTTGGAAACATCAGGAGCATACCCCTTATCGGGAAAATGGCACTGGATTTGCTTGTCTCCTAAGAAGATTGTTCCTCCAGTGGGAGATATACACAGTAAAGCAGATGAGTTAAAGGTTATTTTCATTAACAGGCAAGATTTCAAACGGGCAGAAGAGCAAGCTGCTAAAGTGAGTGAAAGTTGCAAATTGTATTTACAACCTGAGTGGGGCAGGATTGGGAAAGTATTACCTTTGATAGTTGATTTTGTTAAATACAATCCCAAATGGAGCATATCATTGCAAACGCAGAAATATATGGACATACCTTAAATACATAAATTCGTGCAAATTAGTATGATTCGTGGGTGTTTTTTGCCACTAATTACACGAATTATCACAAATAATTTAAACTTTAAGATATAAAAAATAGAGTAATCATGTCAGAATTAATTTATAAAGAAGAAGCATATAAAATTATTGGTGTATTTATGGAAGTTCATAAGCAATTGGGAAAAGGTTTTTCGGAAATTGTTTATAAAGATGCAATTGAATATGAATTTAAAATTAGAAAATACCCTTATGAACGTGAAAAGCAATATGAGATAAAGTATAAAAATATTATTCTTCCCCATAAATTCTTTGCTGATTTTGTTGTATTTGACAAGATTGTACTTGAAGTTAAATCTAGTAGTGGCATTGCAGATGAATTTCTGAAATTAACCCTCAATTATTTAGCAGCTTCAAAATGTAAATTGGGTTTGATTGTAAATTTTGGTAAAGATTCATTGGAATATAAACGTGTTGTTCTATAAAAAATTAGTGATAATTAGTGTAATTAGTGGCAAATTCTTATTTTTTTTTTAACGATGAAAAAATTCATTCTTTACATTATTCCACTTTTTATTTTTTCCTTTATTCTTTTTACTTGTTCCGCCCAGGACCTTACAACTGAATCAAAAAAAGCCATTAAGTATTATGAAAAGGCGATATTATGCTATGACAACAGGAAATACGCGGAAGCAGAGATTGAATTAAAGAAAGCAATTAAAACCGACTCCGGCTTTATTGAAGCACACATGGTTCTGGCTGGGATTTATATTGATATGGGAAAAATTGATTTTGCAATTGATGAATACCGCAGATCAATAGATATTGATCCCGGGTTTTTTCCGCCAAATTATTATAATATTGGAGTACTGGAACAAAGCAAAAGTCATTACAATGAAGCCAGGGAACATTTTACGCAATTTTTGAAATATGATGTTTTAAATCCGAAGCTAAAAAGAAATGCCCTGCATAATATTGAAGTATGTAAGTTTGCGATTGAAGCCATTAAAAATCCCGTGCCATTTAACCCGGTAAATCTTGGTGATAGTGTAAATTCCAAATACGATGAGTATCTGCCCACTATCACTGCTGATGAACAAACATTGATCATTACCGTACGGGAACCTGCAGATGAATATACGTATTTTCCAAACGATGGACACGAGGAAAATTTCTATATATGTCGCAAAGTTGGTGGTGTGTGGAGCAAAGCTGTGGAATTAGGGCCACCGATCAATACTCCCGGCAATGAGGGTGCCCAGTGCATTTCGGTTGATGGTCAAATATTGATCTATACCGCTTGTGAAAGGCCTGACGGAAAAGGAAGCTGCGACCTTTATTTTGCCAGGCGCATCGGGGATAAATGGAGTAAACCCATGAACATGGGGCCTCCCATAAACACAAAGTATTGGGATTCGCAACCCTCTCTCTCTTCGGATGGAAGAACGCTTTATTTTGTTAGTAACAGATCCGGGGGCAAGGGTGATAAAGACATTTGGCAAAGTACCTTAACGGATGAGGGTGTGTGGGGAAAACCTGTCAATTTGGGAGATAAAATTAATACGACTGAGAGTGAACAGTCGCCTTTTATTCATACCGATAACCAAACCCTGTATTTTTCATCTTCGGGTTTGATTGGAATGGGGGGGGAGGATCTGTTTATTCTTAGAAAAGATAAAAACGGAGAATGGGGCGAGCCCGTTAATCTTGGCTATCCGGTAAATACCTTTGCTGACGAAAGCAGCCTGATCGTGAATGCAAGCGGTGAAACCGCCTATTTCGCTTCAAGCAGCCTGGAAGGGAAAGGGGGATTTGACCTGTATTCATTTGAATTGCATAAAACCGCCCGCCCTGTTAAGGTTACATATTTTAAAGGAAAGGTGTTTAACAGTGTTACTAATGAAAGCATAAGAGCGAGATTTGAACTAATTGACCTGGAAACAGGTAAAACGGTGGTAGAATCCTATTCAAACAAAGGAAATGGAGAATTTTTGGTTTGCCTGCCAACAGGTAAAAATTATGCACTTAACATTTCTCAAAAAGGGCATTTATTTTATTCAGAACATTTCTCTTTGAAAGATATAGAGGGTGATACATCTGGTAGTGCTCCTGAACCATTTTTAATGAATGTGCCATTGCAACCGATTGAAGTAGGGGGGAAGGTGGTGCTTAAAAACATTTTCTATGAAACGGGCTCATACCAGCTAAAGGATGAGTCTGAGATAGAGCTTCAAATGTTGATCTTCTTCATGAATAAAAATCAAACGGTAAAAATAGAGATAAGCGGGCATACGGATAATGTCGGGGATATTAGAGCAAATCAAATACTCTCCGAAAACCGCGCAAAAACCGTTTATGATTATTTAATAAACCTTCATTTAATGAACCCTCAGGGTTTTATTTCCAAAGAGCGCCTCTCCTACAAGGGCTATGGAGAAACCAAACCGATAGCAAGTAATGATACTGATGAAGGAAGGGCTTTAAATAGAAGAACTGAGTTAATAGTAACAGAGAAGTAGAATGGGAGATGATAAACCCTCAGGGTTTTATTTCCAATCATCCATCAACCATATTCCATCAATAATCCCTTTTCTCAAAATCCTCGTTACGCTTTTCATCTATTCGCTTTGCGATGAGATAGATAATTATGATTACAAGGATAATGATGCCAATAACTGTTAATGAAGAAGGAATAAGTTTTGTTAACATATACTTTAATTAAGGTTTAGTGAATGAAAAATTTCCCGTAAGCAATGGTATAAGGGTATAGGGGAAATAGGGATATAAGGGGAATAGGGAAAATAAAGGAAACAGTGGATAATTACTTACCTCATTTATTATTTTTTTCTTTTTAACATAGTTGATATACCCATTAAGTGTAACTTTTGCATCTTCAATGAGATCAATGCCTTTATGAAAAATATTTTCATCTTCATATATTTCGTATTTCTTTTTCATAATTGTCTTCTTATTGGTTTATATTCGTAAATATTTATTGATCCTTATACCCTTATACCCCTATACCCCAATGTCATTAAGTTAAGCATTAAGTAATTGATTATCAATACGTTAAAAATACATATAAAGCAAAAATTCCAAATCTCAAAACCCAAATAACAAATAAGTTCCAATTTTCTAATTCTTAATGACCAAAACAAATAGAACTTGTCTGTGTTACAGACCAATGTTTCCTAAATTCAGCTATTTGGTTTTCAGTAGTGAGAACAGCCGAATGGCATGTAATCATTTAATGTTTTACTGCCTGCGGATTTAAGAATTTTTTGGAATTTTTAATACTTA
>JBDRNO010000156.1:0-18983 GCA_043811005.1 Bacteroidota bacterium
TGCATATAATTGGTTTGTATTTTTGGGCAATTATTCCGAATAAAACAAAATACTTTCACCAATAATTTACTATCTTTACACCCTCAATGTCAAAAAAAATCTTCATAACGACAATATTATTATTCGCTTTCTCATTCGTATTGGTGCATAATTTTATTCCTCACCACCAACACGATGAAATTTCAGAGATTGTACATCATCACGACAAACAAGAACATCAGGATCATGATATAGGACTATTATGTTTCTTTTCACACCTATGTCATAACGATATTACTTGTAAATATTCATATATACCAAGCTACTGTCGTAATTTACAAAAAACACAAATCACTAAAAAGTTTATTGAAATTTCCAACTTTCTTCATAGTCAACTAAAAATATCTTTTAAACCCAAACCTGTTTACAACTTCTTTTTAATTGCAACGCAATCTTTCCCATTAACACATTACCTGAGAGGCCCCCCTGCATTTATTGCATAATCAGGGACATAATTTATCCCACATTTACTGTCTATCCTAAATCCATTCAATCCTGAATTTTCAGGGAGGAATGACCTTATTTATTCTATATAACATTACAAAATCATTACTGATGATGAATAAACTAATTATTTCGTTCGTTTCTATTGCAGCATTATTAGCAAGTTGCAATAATGGCAGCCATGAACATGGAGAAGAAGCACATACCGGGACTGAACCAGAACCGCTTGCCTACACCCTCTACACCGATAAAACAGAGCTATTTGTAGAGTTTAAACCCTTAGTTGCAGGTAACGTCTCCAAATTTGCAGCCCACTTCACCAAATTGGGAAAAAACTTCAAGGCGATTACAGAAGGTTCTGTGACTGTCGGTTTAATTGGAAACAAAAAACAACCCGACAATAAAGTTGACAGCCCCTCATCTCCGGGAATATTCCGGTTTACTTTGAAGCCCGAAAATGCCGGAATATATCAGTTGGTTTTTGACATCCAGACCAAAGAATTTTCTGATACAATTACAATAGACAACATTACAGTTTATCCTGATACGGAAACCGCATTAGCAAATCAAAAGGAAGACACAGCAGAAGAAGAAGTTGTTTATTTAAAAGAACAAGCATGGAAAATAGAATTTGCCAATATGGAAGTAAAAAGGCAGCCCTTTACTGAAATCATCAAAACCACAGGGCAAATCCTATCTGCACAATGTGATGAAGTAATCATAACCGCAAAAAGCAACGGCATCATTACATTCGGAAACAATAAAAAGCTAATTGGCTCTGCTGTAATTTCAGGTGAAACACTATTAACAATTTCGGGAAGTGGCTTAACAGAAGATAATTTAGACACCAAATACAAAGAAGCAAAAGCCAACTACGAGAAAAGCAAAACCGATTTGGAAAGAGCCAAAGAACTGATAAAAGACAACATCATTTCACAGAAAAAATTTCAGGAAATAAAGCTCCGGCATGAAAATGCTCAAACCGCTTTCAATACCATTGCAAATAATTACACCATAAGCGGACAGAAAATCACATCACCAATACAAGGCTATATAAAAAATGTGAGGGTACGCGAAGGGCAGTATGTTGAAATCGGGCAACCAATCGCAAGTGTTTCTCAAAACCGCACACTCATTTTAAAAGCCGAGGTGCCTCAAAAGCATTTCTCAAAGCTCAACAGCATTTCATCAGCCAATTTCAAAACCACTTATGATGGTAAAATTTACAGCACAGACAGCTTGAACGGCAAGCTCATTTCTTATGGGAAAAACACTAATGATAACGCTTATTATATACCTGTGAACTTTGAAATAGATAATAAAGGCGAAATCATTCCCGGTTCATTTATAGAGGTTTTTCTTAAAACAAATATGATTAAAGATGCCCTGGTAATTCCTTATTCAGCGCTTTTAGAAGAACAGGGAAATTATTTTGCATATATACAAACATCAGGAGAAGGATTCCAAAAGCGTGAATTAATACTCGGAGCCAATGACGGTATGTATGTACAGGTGTTATCAGGTATAAAGGAAAGTGAAAGAGTAGTTACTAAAGGCGTATATCGTATAAAACTGGCTGCAATGTCTTCAGCATTACCTGATAACCACGGCGGGCATGCACATTAAGGACATAGCCCCCCACTTCGTAAGTGTGAGGGGCAAAGCTTTGCAAATTAATTAAACCTGAATATCGATTAACTGATATGATTAAAATAATTTTAATAACATTCACAATCATTTTAGGACTAAACAGTATAATAGCAGCACAGGAGTGCGGGCCATCCTGTCCTGTTTGTTCAGGTACAGCAGATGGTTCTCTTCTTGCTCAAAAATCATTTTTGTTCAAGGGAATGTATATTCCCTCCGGAGAGGAAGAATATGGTGTATTGAATATACGTTATGGTGCATTCAAATGGTTAGATGTGGGGGTTGGTTATAACATTAAAGCTGAAAAAATAGTATGGAATGCAAGAGTACAACTATTAAAAGAAAAAGAAGACAGCTTACAACCGGGACTAATACTTGGTACAGGAAGTGTAAGAACAGGCAGCAGTGACCAGTCGGTTTATTTTCATCTTACAAAAGCCAAAGAATTTTCTGAAAATTTCGGTTTACGTCTGACATGTGGAATAGCAAGTCTTGTACCCGAATTTAATGAAATATATGGCTTGGCAGGTTTAACTTTTATTATTGCCGAAAAATTCAGCCCTTTTGTGAATTTTGACGGTAAAAACTTTCATGAAGGAATTTCATGGATAGCTACAGACTGGCTTTCTGTTGCCGTATTACTAATTGAAAGTAAGGATCCGGCAATTTCTGTTGGAATTCGCTGGAGTTTGCCAAATTCTGAATTAAAAAAACAAAAAATAATATGATAAGTACAATAATAAACTATTCATTACAACACAGGTTTATTATCCTGGTTGCAGCTATATTATTGATAATAGCCGGAATTTATATTACTTCTGATATGGAAGTAGATATTTTTCCTGACCTTAATGCTCCTACTGTTGTTGTAATGACAGAAGCACACGGGATGGCGCCCGAAGAAGTGGAAAAACTGGTTTCATTTCCTATAGAAACAGCCGTAAACGGAGCAGCTGGCATACGTAGAGTTCGTTCTTCATCATCAATGGGCTTTTC
Source organism: Bacteroidota bacterium (assembly GCA_043811005.1). Taxonomy (GTDB): domain Bacteria; phylum Bacteroidota; class Bacteroidia; order NORP154; family NORP154; genus JBDRNO01. The sequence goes on from JBDRNO010000156.1 coordinate 3,127, forward strand.
AACTGTGTGGGTTGAGTTTAATTGGGGGATAGATATCTATAACGCAAGACAGACAGTAAGCGAAAAATTAATGACCATTTCTGACAAATTGCCAAAAGGCGTTGGAAATCCGACTATTGCACCTCAATCATCCCTTTTAGGTGAAATAATGATTTTTAGTTTAACATCAGATACAACAAATGCAATGGAGTTAAGAACTATTGCTGAATGGATCATAAGACCACGTCTTTTATCCGTTGGAGGTGTTGCACAGATAACAATTATCGGGGGAGAGTTCAAGCAATACCAAATTCTTGCTGACCCACAAAAAATGAGATATTACAACGTATCCTTAAATGAACTGATAAATACCTGTGAAGAATCTAACGAAAATGTTCCGGGTGGATTTATCAACGAATTTGGAAATAAATATATTATCAGTGGAATTGGTAGAACTAATAAAGTTAATGAAATTGGTAATTCTGTTATTAAAATGGTTGATAATGTTCCTGTAAAAGTAGAAGATGTATCTGAGATTATCATTGGTGCAGCGCCAAAAATTGGAGATGGTTCATACAGAGGAAAGGAAGCTGTTGTGATTACTGTTACGAAACAGCCCGATATTAATACACTTGAGCTTACAGAAAATTTGAATGAAGCTATTACTGATATTAATAAAAATTTATCAAATGACATTACTTTCAATACAGACATTTTTGAACAGGCAAATTTCATTAAGATTGCTATTAATAATGTAAAAAAAGCACTTATAGAAGGTTGTATTTTCGTTATAATAATTTTGTTGCTGTTTCTGATGAATTACAGGACAACACTGATATCTTTAGTTGCAATTCCTCTTTCGCTCCTTGTAGCCATCATCGCACTAAAAGCTTTAGGTTTAACAATCAATACAATGAGTTTAGGTGGAATGACTATTGCTATTGGTTCTATAGTTGATGATGCAATCATTGTTGTTGAAAATGCTTTTAAGCGACTGAAAGAAAATGCAGGAAAATTACAGGAAAATATGGAAAAACCATTGAAAGTGATTTTTGATGCTACAAAAGAAATTATGGCATCAATTTTAAATGCAACACTGATAATTATTATTGCATTTATCCCTTTATTTTTTCTAAGCGGAATGGAAGGAAGAATGTTAAAGCCCCTCGGTATTTCATTTATTGTTGCACTTTTTGCTTCATTGATAGTGGCTGTAACCATAACACCTGTTCTTTGCAGCTATTTGCTAACTAATAATAAAAAACTCCTGAAACAACAAAAAGGTAGCTGGTTGGCGAGAAATCTGACTTTTATATATGAAATAGGTTTAAAAAAAGTATTACAAGTAAAAAAGACAGCTTTAGGGATTGCTTTTATTATATTTCTATTTACCATAATTTTATTTTTTACTTTCGGTAGAAGTTTCCTACCACCATTTAATGAAGGGGCGCTGGCGATTAACATATTCTCTATGCCTGGTATTTCCCTTGAAGAGTCTAATAAAATTGGTAAACAAGCGGAAGAAATTTTATTAACTTTACCTGAGGTAATCACAACTTCCCGAAAAACCGGCAGGGCAGAACTGGCTGAACACTCTTTTGGTGTAAATGTATCTGAAATAGAAACACCATTTGAATTAAAAGACCGTTCAAGAGCCAATTTTTTGAGTGATCTGCGGAAAAAGCTTAATTCTATCTCAGGAATAACAGTTGAAGTAGGGCAGCCTATAAGCCATCGTATCAGCCACATGGTTTCAGGATCAGAAGCAAATATTGCAATTAAGCTGTTTGGAACTGATTTGAATAAAATGTTCTCTTTCGCAAATGAAATAAAAGCAAACATCAAGGATATAGAAGGAATTGCGGATTTAAATGTTGAACAACAGGTTGAAATTCCCCAAATTCAAATTAAACCAAAACGTGATATGCTGTCAAAATTCGGAATCCCTTTAAAAGAGTTTACTCAGTTTATTGATTATGCGTTTGCAGGGGAAAAAATATCAGATGTCTTTGAACAAGAGAAATCATTTGATTTAATATTACGGTATAACCAAGAAAACAGAGATAATATAGATGCAATCCAAAATGCAATGATTGATACACATTATGGTACAAAAATTCCTTTACATTATGTAGCTGATATTCGTTCAACTTCTGGCCCGAATACAATTAGCCGTGAAAATGTACAGCGTAAAATTGTAGTTTCTGTTAATGTTGCTGAGCGGGACATAGGGAGCGTAGTAAACGATATTCAACACAGAATAGACCAAAACATAACACTTCCTGAAAACTACAGAATTGAATATGGCGGGCAATTTGAAAGCGCAGCAAAAACCACACGAATTCTATTGTTTACTTCTTTATTTGCAATTCTAATCATTTTCTTAATTCTTTACCATGAATTCAAAAACTCAAAAATCGCAGGCATAATCCTGCTTAATCTACCTTTAGCTCTTATCGGCGGGGTTTTAAGTATTTGGTTTTCATCGGAAGTTATCAGTATTCCTGCAATTATTGGTTTTATCACTTTGTTTGGTATTGCAACCCGGAATGGAATACTTTTAGTTTCCCGTTATGAGCATTTAAATGAAGAAGGGATAAAACTATACGACAGGGTAATCAAAGGTTCCTTAGACCGTTTAAATCCTATTTTAATGACTGCATTATGTGCTGCTTTAGCACTTATTCCGCTTACAATTGCAGGTGATAAACCGGGCAATGAAATTCAAAGTCCTATGGCAATTGTCATTTTAGGGGGCTTACTCAGTTCAACCCTTTTAAATATGTTCATCGTTCCCGTTGTTTATTACATTACAAATAATAGAAATGACAAACAAAAAAATCACAACTAAGACACGCAGAACACTCAGAAGCACTAAGAAAAATCCCTTAGTGAAACTAGGTGTATCTATTGTTTGAGTGGTAAAAATTAAAAAAAATGAAAACCAACATCCGTCATTTTGCATTTATTGCTTTAATATTAATAGCATCAAACATTAAAGCCCAGAATTCAGTAGACAATATACTTTCTGAAATAGCAAAAAACAACAAATCAATCATTGCCAACAAGCAATATTGGGAAGCAAAAAAGCTGCAATATAAAACCGGTTTAACGCCCTATAATCCATCCATAGAATACGATTATTTGAAAGGTACACCCGCAAATGCCGGTAATCAAACAGAATTTTACATCCTGCAATCCTTTGATTTTCCAACCACATACATAAAGAAAAAGCAGGTCGCAGTCAGGCAAATCGCACAAGCCGACTTTCAACTAGCAGCTTACAGGCAAGACATTCTCCTTAAAGCAAAGCAGCATTGCATTAAATTGATTTACCTCAATAAAAAACAAGCAGAGCTGGCAAGACGGCTGCAAAATGCTGAAAAGCTAAATAATGACTATCAAAAAAAATTAGACAAAGGAGATGCAAGCAGATTAGACGTAAACAAAGCAAAACTTCAACTGCTCAACCTACAAAACGATTTACGTCTTAACACAAGCCAAATCAATCAACTCAATCAAAAAATAACCGGGTTGAATGGAGGAACTGCCATCCGCCAGCTGGCGGATGATACTGTTTATTCGTTAATTTCTGCTATTACCGATTTTTCAACCTTAGCAAGCACTATTGAGGCAAACGACCCTGTTTTAAAATCACTTGAACAGCAAAAAGAAATAAATCTAAAACAAGTGCAACTATGCAAGGCATTAGCATTGCCCAAAATGGAAACCGGCTATCATTCACAAGCCATCCTGGATCAAAATTTCCAGGGAGCATTTTTTGGAATTACTATTCCATTGTGGGAAAACAAAAACACCGTGAAGTTTCAAAAAGCACAGGTACTTTTCAGCGAATTACAAGTTGAGCAGCATAAAAACGAACACTCCTACGAAACCCGGCAACTCTATGAAAATTACCAAAACCTGAAAATCACCTTAGACGAATATCAACAACTATTAAGTACCATAAACAACACGGAACTATTGGATAAAGCATTGAAACTGGGAGAAATATCGTCCATTGAATACTTTCTGGAGATAAGTTATTTCTACAGCTCTTATGACAAATACCTGGAATTAGAAAAGGAATATCATCAAACTATTGCAGAATTGTATAAATATCAGTTGTAGGTTTAGCATAATCCGGACAAACCAGAACCAAAAAAGGTTAATATATTCAAATCAATATTTCTCCCGCAAAGCTCGCCCTGTGGAATTGCTTCTCACCCTACGGGATTCCACAGGGCAAGCAAAGGGTGCAAAGATTTGTTTTAAAACAGATATTTATTGAAATTTGTTATTTGCATTTGTGAGCACCATTAATAAATATTATCAATCAAAAAACGGTAAAGAGTTTGCTTTTTTTTAAGAGAATTATTTAATCCGGTATCTCAGTCCTACATAAGTGGTTCTTCCAAAAATCGGCCCCCATATTAATGAGCTGTCAAAATAGGGGCTGAACGGCTGGTTATAAGCTAATACCGGGTCTTTTTGCTAACTTCCAATTATTTTTCCACCAAGTCCATACCGCAAACAGGGCAAGCGCCTGCCTCCTTATATGTTTTGTCACCTTCGCATTTCATCGGACAGATATAAGCCGTTTCCTTTTCTACTTGTTCCTGTTCGGGGTCGGTCTCTTTATCTCCGTTTGAACTTCCACAGCTTGTAAACAAAGCTGTTCCAAGTGCAAATGCATTAGCTGTAACTAATATTAAAACTTGTTTTTTTATGACTGTTGATTATTAAAGATTAAACATTGATTAAATTATCTTTTTTCTTTCCTGTCATACTGGCAACACTTAGGTAACTTGTTGTAAACTTCATCCTTTGTAGAGTTCCATTGAGTGTCATGACCAACACCAGCTATCTTATTTATTACATCATCAAGAGTATGATTGCTTTCATCAAAGGTTAGTGACATAATTTTTGTGTCAATATCCCATTCTGCGGAATATATCCATTCAATATTTTTCAGTGAACCTTCAATCCGTTCTTTACACATACCGCAATTGCCATACACTTTAAACTTTTCAGTTTTTACAGCATCTTTTGATCGTTCCTTTTGAACTTCATCATTTGTTTGGGCAGTAGTAGTTGCTATACTGATTGAACCCAAAGCGATTGCTGCGATAATGATTTTTGTTTTCATGATATTTTGTGTTTAAAAAATAATAATTATTGATTTGATTAATTAATTGTATCGGATTTTAAATGTTTAGTCACTAATTACACTAATTTTCACGAATTAATACAAATTTAAGTAAAAATTCGCAGCTATATTAATTAATTTTCAAAGTTCTGTTCCTTATTATTTGATAATATCTTTGGTTTCTCCACATTTCAACATCTTTTCTCCAAAATAAGGATTGCGGATCTCTTTAGAGTCGCTTAACCAGTAAGCCCCTTTATTATTAAAAGCCATGGGGCAGAACTGGTAATAGACCACTTCATCAGTAACACCAAAAAACTTTAAGCTCTTATATAACATATCATTGAACGATGCAAAATGGATTCTTTGCTCACTTATAACATCCTGGGTGCTGATCATATCCAGGTATTTATTCATCATTTCCAGATGCTCCATCCATTTTAAATGATCGTCACCTTTCACCAGTTTCATATCCGCTTTTTTCAAAGAGCTTTTCACTTTTGATGAAGTTACCTTTACTTTTCCATGATCCGAAGCCACAAATGCCTCTTTCATATTGAGATAGACTTTAAAAACATTTGTCAGTTGTTTTTTAAATTCCCGGTTAATGTCTTCTGCACGTGTGATCTCCTTCAAAGTTTTTATTTCTCCCCTATCCATACTGCCATGATCGTGTCCCGTTGATACCTTTCCGCCTCCCGGATTCATCATACTTGCCTTTCCCTGCAACTGAGAGGCAGCATCAATCTTAAATACCCCATTGGTTACGATCTCTTCGCCTTCGGATAATCCTTCTTTTACTATATAATAGTTACCTGCATCTTCTCCCAAAACGATCTCCCTGTATTGAAATACAGGTTTTGATCTTTTAGGGTCTTTTACATAAACAACCGCCCGTTTCCCGGTCCACAACACTGCTGATTTAGGAATAACCAAAGCATTCTCAACACCTGGCAGCATTGTTTTAAGCAAACCTCTGACAAACATACCTGGCTTTAAAAGTTCCTTTGGGTTATTCAGTTCTGTCCTTACATAAGCAACCCTTGTTTGCGGGTTTATCACAGGGTCAATAAAAGTAACAATACTGGTAAATGACCTGCCTGGCAATGATTGAATGGTAACCTGTATCTTATCTCCCTGTTTAACCCAGGGGATATCGCTTTCATAAGTATCAAAAAGAACCCAGATATGATTGAGATTTACAACTTCAAATAATACACTTCCTTCATTAACATGATCTCCTAAAGTCACCATTCTTTTCATAACAACTCCTGAATAATCCGAAAGTATATCAATTTCAGTCAAGACTTTGCCGCTGTCTTCAATTGCTTTTATCTGTTCCTCATTTATCTTCCATAATTTGAATTTATTCCTGACCGCTTTAAGCATTGTTGGATTGGTCACTTTGTGTTTTATTGCTTCGAATAGCTCCTCCTGGGCAGTTATAAGCCCGGAAGAATAGATAGAGACTAATTTTTGCCCCTTTCTTACTTTCTCTCCGGTAAAATTTATATATAGTTTTTCGATCCGTCCGGGAAGATGGGCAGTCTGTGAATATATAAGCCGTTCATCAGCTTTGATCTTTCCCGTAAAATATATCTCTTTGAACGGTGCTGTTTTATCTACAATTGTAGTTTGAACTTCGGCAATTTTCATCGCTGCTTCGGTCATTTGAAGCAGCAAAGGTGTTTCCTCTTCCGATCCTCCCTCTAATTGTACCAGGTCCATACCGCAAATGGGGCATTGACCGGGTTTCTCCTGTTTTATCTGTGGATGCATGGAACAGGTCCAGATGACTGCTTTTTCAACATCTTCATGTTGATGTTCCATACCGAATTCCCTGACACCGGGTGCGTTATCCCCACCACCGAAGATCAGCCATCCTAAAAATAATCCTATCAAAATCAGGATAATGCTGTATTTGATGTCTTTTTTACTGATATTAAATTTTGGTTTCATTTATGATAAATTTTATTTTAATTTATAATCTTCCCATCAAATAATTAATATACGCCACGGCTGTGTTCTGGTCAGTACGTGCTTTTTCCAGTTCCAACCTGTACTTCAACACCTTTTTTTGCATACGAAGCACTTCCTCAAAATCTTTTTCGGCTACTGTATAATCTACTACCAATATATCCAATGCCTGATTTGCAAGTCCAAGCAACTGGTGGTATAATTCCACTCTCCTTTTACCATCCAGGTAATCCCTGTACCCTTTTTCAAACCAGGTTTCCAATTGATTGGATGTATTTTCCTTTTCAAATTGAACAGCTTCCTTTTGTAGTGATGCCTCTTTTATCATTGCATTGTATTTGTTGCGATACAACGGTATTTTAACTCCTACCTGAGGCAGAATGATAGCATCTTTACCATTACCTGACAACTCCATATCTGTTCGTTCGCTGATATTGATATAGTTCATACCAACTGTAAAAGAAGGCATTCCTAATTTTCGTGCCACATCTATCTTATTATCCCATGACAAGGATTCATGCTCCAATTTTTGCAGTTTTGGATTCTGTGCAATTATGGAATCATAAACTGCCATTTTATCCAAGTCAATACTGTCAAGCCACAACGTATCGGGAAAAAAAATTTCCTGCTCCTTCTTAATGTTAAGCAATTGGTCAAACTGAGCCAGCAATGGCAGCTCACTGTCCTTTAGATACGCCAATTGGTTGCCCATCTCTTCTATATCCATTTCAATCCTTAAAACATCAACCATACCTGCTTTTCCTGCTTCAAATTTTATTGTAGCAAGAACTTTAAAGGATGACAACAGGTCAAGCGTTTCATTTGTAATATGTATTGCCTTATTTAGAACATACAGGTTGTAATAAGTGCTTTTAATATTAAAGAACAATTCATATTTAGCATCTTCAAACACTTCAAAGCGAGCTTTTGCCATTTCTGCTGCTACCTGTTCCTGCGCATTCAATGTTCCGAACCAGGGAAACATTTGTGATAATGATAAACTTGCCCGCTGTGCTCCTAATCGTGTTTCGACCGGCTGAATAAAAATCCCGAAAGTCAATTGAGGATCAGGTAAAGCTCCTACCTGCGGAACCTTCTCCAGTGCAGCCATATATTGGCTGAACAGTGACTTTAAGTGTGGATTGTTCTCTGCTGCTGTTTTCAGGTATTCATCAAGTACATTTTGTGCATTGACCGATTGTATTCCCAAGAACAAAATGGATAATAATAAAGTTGAATATTTTATTTTTTTTAACATATTAATTTCTGTTACATTCCAAATTTTAATTATTTGAAAATAATCTGTATTTTTGACCAAAATTTAATACTATGGAACAGCTAATTGTCAGTATTGATAACAAATCTAATGCAAACCTCTTGATGCAATTGGTTGAGAAGCTGAGCTTTGTAAAAGCTGTAAAAACTAAAAAAATAAAAGACGATAAATCTATACCTAAAGGAACTTTTACGAAAAAATCATTTTTAGAGATGTGCGGAATCTGGGAAGGAAGTGACATTACTGCTGAACAAATAAGAGAAAAAGCATGGCGAAAGATACAATTGTAATGTGTGATACAAACATTATTGTTGAGCTTTTCAAGAACAATAAAGTTATCAAGGAGCAATGTTCGGCTATTGGCGAGAACAACCTTTGCATAAGTGCAGTAACTGCAGCAGAGTTTTATTACGGAACCCTTAATAAAAGAGAGTTCAATAAGATTAAAAAACATATTTCTAACTTCCCTATTATTCATATTAATGATGAGATTTCTAAAATATTTTTAAACACTAAAGATTTTCAATATATCAATAGGTTAAGCCTTTTCTAACCTTCCCCTCCTGCCACATACAATACAACACAGGAACAACAAACATCGTCATTACCTGGATAATCATTCCTCCAAAAGAAGGAATTGCCATAGGCACCATAATGTCTGATCCCTTGCCTGTTGATGTTAAAACCGGTATCAGGGCAATGATGGTAGTGGCAGCAGTCATCATTGCGGGTCTCACTCTTTTAGCTCCGGCATGTAAAACCGCTTCTCTCACCGCTACAACGGTTGATGGTTTTTCCTTTCGGAATACCTGCATGATGTAAGTTCCCATAATTACACCGTCATCAGTAGCTATGCCAAAGAGAGCAATGAACCCTACCCAAACGGCAACACTCAGATTGATGATGTGCATCTGGAATAAACCGCGCATATTGATACCTGCAATTTCAAAGTTCATGAACCAGCCCTGTCCGTAAAGCCATATCATTATAAAGCCACCTGCAAAAGCAACAAAGATGCCGGAAAAGACCATAGACGCAGTTGCTACTGATCTGAACTGAAAGTATAATATCAGGAAGATCACTATCAGGCATATTGGTACTACAAGAGCCAGGCGCTTGGTTGCCCTGATCTGATTTTCGTAATTACCGGTAAACTTATATTTCACCCCGGCAGGGACCACAAATTCTCCGGTTTCTATTTTTGCTTTAATGAAGCGTTGAGCTTCTTCGACCACATCCACTTCTGCACGACCTTCTTTTTTATCAAATATCACATACCCGACAAGAAAAGTATCTTCACTTTTTATTTGCTGCGGGCCCATGACATAGGTTATTTCTGCTAATTCACCCAGAGGAACCTGAACTCCTGTAGATGTAGGGATCAGCACCTTTTTCAAATCATCGGGATTATCTCTGAATTCACGTGCATAGCGAACTCTTATTGGAAACCGTTCTCTTCCTTCTACTGTTGTAGTAAGTTTTATGCCTCCAATACTTACTTCAATAGAATGTTGAATATCTTTAATTGTAAGGCCATAGCGGGCAATGGCATCTCTATCTATGTTAATTTCCAGATATGGCTTGCCTACTACCCTATCTGCAAACACCGAAGCTGACTCAATACCCGGAACTTTCTGTAATATTTTTTCCAGGTCCAAACCAACTTTCTCAATTGTTTCCAAATCCGGTCCAAACACCTTGATCCCAATAGGTGACCGCATACCTGTTGCAAGCATTATCAAACGGGTTTGTATAGGCTGGAGTTTGGGAGCAGAGGTGAGTCCAGGTATCTTTGTAGTTTTTAAGATCCCTTCCCAAATATCATGCGGTGATTTAATATGGTCTCTCCATTGCCTGAAATATTTCCCGTTTTCATCCTTAATCAACTGTTCTTCATCTATCAGCTTGAAACCATCTGTTTTAGGATTATACTTTTCATCGTTCACAAGAAAATATGCTCCGTTATCATCTGTCTTAAAGCGTACCCTGTGCCCGTCTTCATCAACAATATATTCGGGTTTGTAATTGATGGTATTTTCAAACATGGAAATAGGAGCAGGGTCAAGAGCGGATTTCACTCGTCCCCATTTGCCTACAACCATTTCCACTTCAGGGATGGCGCTCACGCGCTGGTCTAATATCCTGATAACTTCAATATTTTCCTGTATCCCTGAATGAGGCATTGTGGTTGGCATCAGCAAAAATGAGCCCTCGTCCAGGGAGGGCATGAATTCTTTCCCTGCCCCTGGAAACAATTTGTTCATTGCCTGCCAACCGCTCGTTTGTCTAAGATTCATACCAAGTTTTCCGGAAGCATCTGCAATAAAACCTAAAATGCTGTCAAATCCCAGCCAACCCATCATACCAATAAGAATGACAGTAATGGGAATGCTAAGAAACTTCCACTTATTTTCCAAACACCATTTTAGAATAGTGGAATAAAAATAAACAATGGTCATCAGCACCCCTAAAACAGCGGCTACAATTCCCGCAACAAATAAAAAGTTAGAAAAGATGCTGTTACGTGCACCTAGTGGAAGCCAATTGATAGTCAAAAAATAAAGAATGATGGCAATTGTGATTGCGATATTGATGATGTTGGTGTATTTCTTTTTCTTTTCTGACCAGTAATCTTCCAATAAATTGTTAACACCATAAGCTATTAAAGCCAATACGATTATATAATGATAAATAATTGCCAATGCAAATCCCAGTGATATTAAAGCGATGTTCCAAATTCTCTTACCTCGTTTTTTATCAAATTTTATCGAGAAAAGGGAATGCGCTAATGCAGGAATGACAACAATGCCAATTACTAATGCTGATAAAAGTGCAAATGTTTTGGTGAAAGCCAGCGGTTTGAAGAGTTTGCCCTCGGCTGCCTGCATGGCAAAAACAGGCAAAAAGCTGACAACAGTAGTTGCAAGTGCGGTTATGATAGCTGAAGCAACTTCCGTGGTTGCGGTATAAATTACTTCGAGTAATTCCCGGCCTTTTACACCAATATTTTCCGGCATCTCAAGGTGCCGTAAAATATTTTCAGTAAAAACAATTCCTACATCTATCATTACACCAATTGCAATAGCAATTCCTGAGAGTGCAACAATATTTGCATCTACACCGAATTGCCTCATTATAATAAAGGTCATCAAAACACCGATAGGCAATATGCTTGATATCAGCACAGACGCACGGAGGTTCATTACAAGCACGATCACAACAAGTATGCTTATCAATATTTCAAGTGTCAAAGCTTCCTCAAGTGTTCCAAGTGTTTCTTTTATCAATCCTGTCCTGTCATAGAAGGGTACTATTGTTACTTTTGATATTGTTCCGTCAGCAAGCTTTTTACTAGGCAATCCGGGTGCTATTTCCCTGATCTTTTCCTTTACATTATTAATTACTTCCAATGGATTAGCTCCATAACGGGCAACCACTACTGCACCGGTTGCCTCTGCACCGTCTTTATCCAAACCACCCCTTCTTGTCTCAGGTCCAAAATTCACTTTGGCAACATCCTTGATGCGAATGGGTGTATTATCATTGACTGCCACAACAGCTTTTTCAAGGTCTTCAAGACTTTTAATATACCCAAGCCCCCTTACCATGTATTCAACACGGTTAAATTCCATTGTGCGGGCGCCAACATCAAGATTGCTGTTCTTAACCGCACTCATTATCTGGGCAATGTTGACATTATGTGCCTTCATCGCATCTGGATCTATGTCCACCTGGTATTCTTTTACAAAACCCCCAATGGGAGCTACTTCAGAAACCCCTTTGGCAGAAGTTAATGAATAACCAACATAAAAGTCCTGAATTGTTCTTAATTCGTGCGGGTCCCAGCCACCTGCCGGCTTTCCTGTTTTCGGGTCCCTGCCTTCTAATGTGTACCAGTATATTTGTCCCAATGCAGTGGCATCAGGACCAAGAGCAGGCTGGATATTTGCCGGTAATGTGCCTGAGGGCAGTGAATTAAGCTTTTCCAGTATCCTGGTCCTGCTCCAGTAAAATTCTATATCGTCCTCAAAAATGATATAGATGCTGGAAAGCCCGAAAATGGAACTGCTCCTGATTGTTTGAACTCCGGGAATGCCAAGTAGGGCAGTTGTTAAGGGATAAGTTATCTGGTCTTCAATATCCTGTGGAGACCTTCCCATCCATTCGGTAAAAACGATCTGTTGGTTATCACCAATATCAGGTATGGCATCCACAGGTACCGGATCTCTAGGAAACCAATCCATCTTCCAGTTGAACGGAGCCGTTGCAATACCCCAACCTATAAAAACCAGCAGTATTAATAAGGTAATTAATTTATTCTCTAAAAAGAATCTGATAATTTTTGCAAGCATGTGATAATTGAAAAATTGTTAACCGTTGATTGTTATTAGTTAACCGTTATAAGTTATAATAAAGAATCCACTCTAAAAAGTAAAAAAAAGAAAAATGCCACTAAAACCACAAAAAAAAAAAATTCAGACATATTTAAAAGCCGATACTTTGTTTTTAATTACACATGTAAGTTTTTTAGCGCTTTTGCCACAAAACCTAAGAGTAAACAATGCCAAAATCAAATAAAATCACTGCATCGCAGTTTTTTAACTTTTTCCGGTATAAAAACGAAATAAAAAGTGAATAATCATCTGATACTTCCCCGACTGTACGGTGTAGCTCTGATAAAACAGCAGATACACCTTTTGTGCTGAGGACCGAAATATCAGAAGTAGATACAACTCATAACACGAAATTTATCCTAAATGGAAAAGGTAAGTTATGCGTAATAAGAGGAGAGAATCATAAACGGAAAACCTGGAAAAGAATAGAAATTGATTGATTTGATAAAAGAGGGGGAGAATGATTTCTTATCAAAGAAATTCCAGGGAAATGTGAAGGAATAGCTTGGGAGAAAATAGAAAAGGGAGCTATGAAAGTATTGCTGAGATTTAATTTTTGTATAAAGGTTTTAAGATAATCATCTTTTAGCTGGACACGGTAAAGTTTATCCTTACAACAGTTCTTTGTAAAATGGGTTGAATTATTACAAAGTTCTTGCCCGTTTTCCATGACACATGTTTCCATCCCACATGATGCCTTTTCATCTCCGATTACCACCTTTACTTGCGCAACATTACCACCACAGTAATGAACGGCAACAGTAAAACCCATGATGCTGAATAATATTATAAATGCAAAAAATATGGAAAGCGATTTTTTCAATTTATTAACTTTAGTTTTTCTTATAACCGAAAAAAATAAATTATGTTTCAAAAATAAATAAATTTTTTGATAAAAGTTGTTAAGAAGCTGTTAAATAAAACGAATCTTTCTCCAGTTGCTCCCTGTTTAGTTAAACCCTCAGGGTTTCTATAATCATAAAACGATAATAAAAAACAAACAGTGTTTTCTTATCAAAAAAATTCATAATAATAAGTTGAAAAACCCTGAGGGTTTTATTCTTATCAAGGCAAATAAAAAGAATCTTTCTCTAACTGTTCCCTATGCTCAGGATGTGCAATCTCAATCATGGCTTTTGTTCTTTGATGCAAATTTTTCCCATATAGATTGGCTACACCCCATTCGGTAACTATATAATGAACATGTGCCCGGGTAGTAACTACACCTGCTCCTTGTTTTAAATACCTGACAATACGTGATTCCCCATTTTTAGTAACAGAGGGTAAGGCAATAATAGGTTTGCCTCCTATAGAAAGTGAAGCGCCCCTCATAAAGTCCATCTGACCTCCAACACCCGAATATATATGGTCACCGATAGAATCAGCGCAAACCTGCCCGGTGAGGTCTACCTCAATAGCGCTATTTATTGCAACAACTTTTGGATTTTTCCGAATAACAGCAGTGTCATTTACATAGTCAGATTCCAGCATGTTTACCAATGGATTATCATCAATGAAATCATATAATTTCCGGGTTCCCATAACAAAGGAAGAGACGAGCTTCCCGTGATGCTTAACTTTATATTTCCCTGTGATCACTCCTTTCTCAATAAGAGGAATCACTCCATCCGAAAACATTTCGGTATGAATCCCAAGATCCTTATGATTGCCCAAACACGACAACACTGCATCAGGTATTGTTCCAATGCCCATCTGCAAAGTTGAGCCATCTTCTATTAATCCGGTGATATACTTACCGATCTTATGTGCCTGTTCGGAAGGTTCCCTATGTTCCATCTCATATAACGGTTCATCTTTAAATACTGCCAAATTAATATTATCTTTATGTATCAATCCATCGCCATGGGTACGGGGCATGTTGTTATTTACCTGGGCAATCACCAATTTGGCTGATTCAACTGCCGCTTTAGTAATATCTACAGATACACCCAAAGAACAATATCCGTGCGAATCGGGAGGTGATACAGTAATTAAGGCAACATCAATTTCAATAATTCCTTTTTTGAATAATAATGGTATTTCACTTAAAAATACAGGGATATAACTACCTCTGCTACTTTGTACGGCTTTTCTTACATTTTTACCTATAAAAAAAGCATTTACAGTAAAACTCTCACTAAATTCCGGTTCAGCATAGGTGCTGGACCTTCCGTATGAAGATGAAATATCTCGACATTCCTCAGTTCATCAGCCCTTGCAACCAATGCCCTGATAAGCTCCTGAGGAGCCGCGGCAACACTATGAATAAATAGCCGGTCACCTGAATTAACTTTTTTTAATGCTTCTTCTGCTGTTGTTATCATATTACTTTATATAAGGATTTAAAAATATAGTTTAACAAGTTTATTAACAAAATTGCCACTAAAGCTCAAAAGCACAAAATCCCACTAAATTTTTCTTTGGTGAATTTTAGTGTTTTAGTGTTTTTGTGGCAAAACATTACACCCTCACGGGTGATCAGCCTTACGCTTGCGCTGAAGCTTCAGCGTAGGCGCATGGCTGAAAAATTCCGGAACATTAAATTAATCCCAAATATAGTAATAGAAATATAATAATTATAAATTAAATCCATTCTTCCGAAAGAATATCTCCCTGTATTCCAACAATCACTGCTTTTACAGGTACTTTCCTTTGTGCTTTGCCTGCAGCAGTTTTTACCATTTGCAATAAGCCACCACAGCAGGGAACCTCCATCATCATTACTGTAATTGTATTAACTTCTGCTTCATCAATAAGCTTTTGAATTTTTTCTATATATACGTCTATATTAGAATCAAGCTTAGGACAAGCAATGGTTAGACTTTTACCTTTTAAATATTTTTGATGAAAATCACCCAGGGCAAAAGCAACACAATCGGCTGCAAATACAAGATCTGCATTTCTGAAATAGGAAGCTGCGGGGTTGATCAAATGCATCTGCACCGGCCATTGTCTTAATTCTGACCTTACATCAAGAGGTTTGGTATCCGCATCATTATCTTTGTTCTCTTCTGTTCCAA
The DNA here is from genome assembly GCA_043811005.1 of Bacteroidota bacterium. GTDB lineage: Bacteria > Bacteroidota > Bacteroidia > NORP154 > NORP154 > JBDRNO01. The sequence continues at coordinate 18,922 of JBDRNO010000156.1, forward strand.
AACTCATAGCCATAGCTCCGGGACAACCGCATTCGCTTCCACTTTTGTTTTCAACTTCTGAC
>JBDRNO010000157.1:0-2524 GCA_043811005.1 Bacteroidota bacterium
CTTTGCCGTTGCACACAAACATACAATCGTAACCCACGAGATCGCTTCGCCATCGACCAAAAAAATCAAAATTCCCAACGCCTGCATTAGCCTTGAGGTTAAATGTGTCACGCCATATGAAATGTTGCGAAAAGAACGCGCTCGCTTTATTCTGGGAGCAAGCAAATGAAACAAACGATGGGATACACATTTGAAATCGCCATAGAACAAGGCGGAAAGCGCACCTGTGGAAGATTTTGGTGTCGGAAGATTTGACACTATTTTTCCCACACCGGACATGTGAGAAATACGCCTCTTGAAATAACCCAATGAAATCACGTTGCACTGAAATACTGAAAAAAAGCATTGCCGCCATGATTGCGGCAATAGAAATTTATAATAAGCCAGATTTTAAGTACCGAGAAGAAACATTTTCCATACTTGCAGTCAATAGTTGGGAATTATTATTTAAGGCGAAATGGCTACAGATTAATAACAACAAAGTAAATTCATTGTATGTGTATGAAAATATAAAAAAAATAGATGGATCGCAGGGAAAAAGAAAAATCATTAAACAGACAAGAGCCAACAACCCTTATACTCATAGCCTTGAATATCTTGCCAAAAAACTTGAAGAAAGAAAATCACTTGATAGCGTAGTCAGAATAAATATAGAAGCACTAAGTGAAATAAGGGATTCCGCCGTTCATTTCTACAACAAAAACCCTTTATTTTCCTTGAGAATACAGGAGATTGGAAGCGCAACATTAAAAAACTTTGTCACTTTGTCTAAGGAATGGTTCAATATCAATTTGAATGAATTTAACTTCTATTTAATGCCATTGGGTTTCATGCCTGCCACTAAAAATATTGAATTAATCAACCTGAATAAGGAAGAAAAAAATATACTGAGCTATTTGAACTCTCTTGATTCTGATTCTGAAGCTGATCGGCAGTATTCAGTTTCCGTGAACGTAGATATCAAATTCACACGCTCTAAAGCAAAAGATGCAATCAATGTCCAGTTGTCTAATGATCCTGATGCCACCAAAATTCAACTTACTGAACAACAGTTCAAGGACAGATATCCGCTTGATTACCAAAAGTTGATTGCTGAATGCAGAGAAAGGTATTCAAATTTTAAAGTGGTTACGGCGTTCCACAACTTAAGGAGATCATTATTGAATAATCCCAAATACAGCATGACCAAAAAGCTTGATTATGATAATCCTAAAAGTGCGAAAAAAGATTGGTACAGTCGGGCAGTCTTTACTGTTTTTGATGAGCATTACACAAAAAAGGTAAAATCATAAATGGCAAGATCAACAGTCCATTACGCAGACAGCGACACAAATAATACTTTAAAAAAACTTCATAACAAACTTCGTCCGGCTGGCACCCCTGTTCAGCGAGTCGAATATATCATAGAATTGCTCCTGCTTCGGATATTTGAAGTAAAACTGAAGCAAGATCAAGAATTCAGGCAGTTGCGTGATTTGTTTAGGGAACCTAACGATGATCTTCTATTCTCCTGTTTATATACTGTTGCTAATGAACGGTTACTACCAACCATAAATGAAAAGTTTTTTCCTTTTTACGCCGGTATTTTATCTCATGCCCGGAAAGTCTATAAAAAAAACAACCTTTCTCAGAAAGTCCTCGATCAGCTTGTTTTAATAGAGGAAGTTTTTAAAAATTCCAATTTTACTAATAACGTAAAAAGCGGCAACCTTCAGGAGATCATTAGCCTTGTCAGTGAGATAAACGAAGAACGACTATTAAAAACTGATTTGCTTGGAGATGCTATCGAGTCTGCCCTGTCTGAAACTGGCGGCACCAAAGACCTTGGCCTGCACCGAACGCCAGATCATGTCAGGCAGTTTATGGTTGGTGTGGCGGCACCCTCTTTTTCTGATTCAATTTATGACCCAGCCTGTGGAACAGGAGGTTTCCTCTTCGATTCATGGGGCTATGTTACTGAAGCAATAAGACGTGACGGGCTATGGCCCGGTGCTAAAGCCCACCCTGAAATATCGGAGTATTTTGAAAAATATTTTGCCGGTAAAGATGCCCCCCATGCCTTCAGCGGAACAGGCCATTTCTTTTTACAGAAGTGGAATCTCCGGCACGGAATATCTTGGCGTAATACGGAAAATGGCCGCTATCAACCTCTATATCAGAGGGTTGAACCCATCCACCATTGTTCAGGGGGATTCCCTTGCGTTTTTTAATGCCGCCGTACATGGCAACAGCAAAACCATTATCCTTGCCAATCCGCCATTTGGCGCTGAAAGGGATCAGGAAGCCTATTCCAATATCTGGGAAGAATATCCTCGTGAGGCGGAAACAACACTTCTTTTTGTAAAGCTCATGCTGGACAGTCTCGCCACTGGTGGAATTTGCGCTGTTGTGGTTTCAGAAGGATTTTTGACTTGGGATCAGACCAGCGCGCGGGCACTTCGCAAAATGCTTCTTGATGATGCTCGCCTTAAAGCCGTTATCAGCTTGCCGCAGGGCGTTTTTGTCAGTAAAAGCGGTGCAGGCC
>JBDRNO010000158.1:0-21115 GCA_043811005.1 Bacteroidota bacterium
TCTAATATTTGATCATGAGTTTTTTCCGGCCATTTACCGGTTTCATCATGAAATAAAATTGGATTATTAAAAGAATATATATATGGCGAAAATTGCGGGCCTCTTTTAAATTCAGGATCTATACTCAACCATCTTCCCAACCTACTATCATAAACCCTAGCCCCAAAATCATAACTATTCCCACTTCCTTTAATCTCATCATCCTTCTCCATCCCGTTAAACCCAAACCTGTAACCGGGTGTTGAGAAGTTCCTTCCGGGCATCTGGCTGCCAAAGGGATAATAATCCACCGCAGACACAATATCCGCCATATAATAAGCCACCGTTCCGGGAATTCCTGTATCCTCAACCGGCAGCTTCCTGTCACTGATCACTACATGCACATTCCCCAGGTGATTTGTCAGTTCATAGCGCTTCCTGCCCAATGTCCTTTTGTGTTTTTTAACCGGGGGTTTGCCAAAATCAAACTGAATAGGGATTCCTATTGAAATAAGTTCTCCGGATACTGGAAGTGGCTTTGTTCTCCTTCCCTTAGGCATAACCTTATCCCTCTTAACCACCCCCAGCCGGCTGCTGCCGTAAATGATATGTTCTGATAATTTAAAGGTGTCCTCATTTAAAGTATATGTAGCCATGATATTGCCCTGGGCATCGCGGATGTAGTATTGGGTTTGTTTCTTATTCATTTGTTTTGACTTCCCACTATCTAAGGGTATGGCTATGAGCTCTGCGCTACCAACCACTTTCTTTACCCTGTTACCGCCGGGACCGTATGCAAACACTATATCCGGCTTTTTGCCAGCGAATCTCACAGCTTTGACCTTACCATATACATTCCAATTTATAGACTTTATCTTTTCTGAAATATCTTTTATTAAATTGCCTGTAGCATCATATTCGTAGTTTCCTGTGCCCTGGTCATCAATATCAGAAGTGTAGTTGTTGCCTGCAACGCTGTCATCCACATGCTCCAGCCGGTTTGTGCCCGGATAATAGTTGTAAGCCAAACTATCCATCTTAAGGGGATTGGCGCCTGTGGTGGTACCGTTTCTCTGCATTGACAGGATATTGCCATTGGCATCGTATCTGAGTTTTGTAAAGTAATCATCCACCTCCGAAGCTGATGCCCATGTGTTATTCGTAATGTCCAAACCGCTATGTGTTTGCTGACTTATCAAACGGTTTATCTGGTCATAGCGGTATTTCATGCCCAAAATGTCAAGTGTGTCTGTTATAGCAGTTACCATTCCTCCAATATTTCCATTGTACAAAGATACAGTATTAAACCCATCAGCCAAAAAACTGCCGGTTACCTGCAACTGGTTGCCGGCTGCCGGCTTGTAATCATTTTCATAATAATGCAGCGAATAACTAAAAGCATCCCTCGCAAACCAGCGGTTCAGATTGGGCAGGATTACATCACCGTCTCTCCCAATATCTCTTGAAGCTGTTTGCGTATTGCTGTTCACCCCTTTTATCCATCCATTTATCGTGTAAGCGAAATCCGTACCTTGCACCTGCAGATCACCAGTCTCAACTCTTGCAAGCGGACCGTGCAAATAATAGAAATAATTCGCATCGTTGTTCCATATTACTCTATCTGTGCTTGTATAAACCTCTTTCAAGCGATTATCGGCATCATATTCATAGCGGTGGTAAAAAGCATCGGGTTTACCTGCCTGGTATTTCACTTCTTTTACATTCCCGCTAGTGAGGTCATAATCGTAATCCATGCGGAAACATCCCCCTGCACCCCCTTTGGTGAAGGGGGACAATTCCGGCATATCCTGATTAAGCGTCTTCACATTGCCGTGAATATCATAGCTGTAATGGGTTGCAAAGCGATATTCCACGGGGTTTGAATCATCATATTCATCATAGTATGCTGCCGAAGCGACACGTCCGCGCAGATGCTGCTGTCCTGCTTCCCCGAATGGTTCCTTGCCGTCAGAAAAGGCAAAGGCGGTATCGTAGAATGTCCTTATGGCTTCATGGTGAGAAGCAGCCCAGTTGTCCGGGAAATCCGGATGGTTTAGTATTACAGGATCCGGTGGAGAAGATGAGACAAGCTCCCCTGTTTCTATTATCCTTCCCTGCCTGTCGTATTTCGTATAGCTATACCGGTTAGGGGTTTGCTGTCTTGCGTTTTGTGAGGCGACAATCCTTCCCAATTTATCATACCAGTAATTAGACCTTCCTCCATCGGGTGTCTCCTGTTCGATCACCTGGTTCAAGCTGTTATAACGGTATTCGCTTATCATTTGGTGGACAGGAACAAGGACATTTCCGTTTTCACGCTCTTGCTGAACGGCTGCGATAATAATGCTGTCGGTAAAATGGTTAACGCCTTTTGGCGGTACGGTTCGCACAAGGTTCCCCGCCTGGTCGTAATAGTAAAGCGTATATTGATATTCATTCAAAACATACCGCATTGTCAGCATTTCTTTCACATCCAGGCATTTTTCCTTGTAGCGCCTGTAGAAATCCTGCTTAAGACTGTCAATATATTGTTCAAACATGATCTGGGCATTGAAGATGGCGGTATTAACGATGTTTTCCCCGCAAGGGTCATAAAACAAAGAGTCGTGGAGGGTTATGGGTATGAAATCGGGAAAGCACCATTGGTCAAAGTGGTCATAGTCATCTTCCTCTTCCGGTTCCTCTTCCAGGCATCCCAGACATCCTTTTAACGGGATACAACTTTCGCCATATAATGTATCTATCCCGGATTTCCCGTATTCAACAACAACTAAAAATTCAAAAGTAATACCATTGGAATTTGCATTGCCCATTAAGGGTTCGATAATAAGAAATTGTTCAATATCACTGAACGCTACTTCATCGCCATCTGGTTGATATAATCTCAGCAGGCAGATAGTATCGGCTTGGCAATCGGATGTATCAGGCAAACAATTTTTATCATAAAAAACGGCTTCACAAACACCTGTTGTATCGTTGGATAAAACTACCATATACCATGGATCAGTTCCCTGAATATAAGTAGTTAAAGGATGGGTATAGCTGCTCATATTGTCTAATAGCAAAGAATCCCCCACATCATCCAGGTAATTATATTTTTCATCAACAAGCTCATTCAGAAACATTAACAACGCCTCATCATTTTGTGCTATCTCATTATCGCACAATCCTGGCATGTTGCAGCATTTAACCGGTATGGTGTCGCCATTGGCTGATGTTATCAAGCCATCAAGATAATGTGCGGCTCCTGTTGTGTCTATGTATTTTATTATAAAATTATAATAGCATCCAACCTCATTTGTTGTATCGGGCGAATAAATATCAACGAAGATCTCATCCTGATTGACTGATGTTAAGTAAGGATCAATTTCGATATTCAGATAGTTGCCATTAGAAAGATTGGTTATTATACAGTTTCCTGAACTTTGAATATACTGCCAGCTATACAAACTATCATCACCGAGATAATCTTTTACTGACGAAGGCACCAATTGTTGAATATTGACAGAATCCGTTAATTGCCCCTGTGAATTCAGCCAGTTCATTAACATGATCAGATCGGCAGCGATACCGGTTGTGTAGCATACCGGCTGAAATGAGCAGGTATCCATCGGGATACATATAGAGCCGCTGACAAAAACATAATTTGGTTTCAAGCTGTCATCTATGAAAGTTACCAATACCTGGAAATTTGTCTGTTGCCCAATGGTAGACAAAGTCTGGATTTGCTGAATTGCAATAATGCTGTCTTCCCAGGTAAAGGGTTCATAAACAGGAATGTTCAGCTTAACAGGACATGTAAGGGGTGCATAAGCCGGAACAACAAGATGTTTGCCGGATGTGTCAATAACCGGTTCCCATTGCAGATTGCCGGGAGAGAGCACATCATAAAGGTCAGGTGTCAGATAGTTGCATTGATCTAATGAAACGGTGTCGGTCAGATGATCATCTTTTACCAAGCCATCAAGCAGCAGTTCAAGTGATTGGGCAAGTGGGCAATTGCCTGTAAGCTGGTAATATTGATAACCGACCTGGTTCAAAAGCATCTCCATAAGGGCATTGTCATTGAGAGTATCGGCAATTCCCATCTGTTCCCGTGTGGTTGCAAACCGCTTTATCTTTTCTTTGTAACGTTGATAATTGTAGGAGGCACATATATTCCTGTTATCAAACCCAGGATGATCCAATATATTAATATTATAAAAAAGACTAGATGCCAAGGATTGGCAAGCCGGGAATTCCCAGCCCTTAAATATTGTATATTTATCACTTCCAATGCAAATATTTAAACTATATGCGCTGTCTGCAAAGGCATTGGCTGCACGCTTCATTATCTCGGCTTTCTGACCGATATACATCGTTAGAAAGGTCGTCCAGGTGCTGTCGTCAAGGATCAATGAATCCGGATCTGAGGGTACAGTTGAAGTGGAACAAGCGAAATGGGTCTTGTAAGCTACATCCCACATAGAAAAAACGCCCGTATATTGATTCATAATATCAAACATCATAATATTGGGAACCCATTGCGGGATTGAACAAGCAGGTATAGACTCCCACCAAAATGGTGTCTGGTATTTCTGCTGGATCGTTTTGCCTCCTGTAGCCCCTGCTTTGAAAAAGGGATCTTTAATAAACGGGTCAAGCAAGTTAAGCGCCAGGGCAGAGTCTCTTGAGATATTCAGCAAATACTCATCAAACTGGAATGTGTTCATCTCATTGGTGTCAATGATCACGGTATCCTGGTACACCTGCTGACACCACCACCAATACATGAATTCAGGGTGATATACTACCAATGATCTTGCCCAACTGCTTTTGAACCTGGTAATGAAATCCTTTAATTGCAGGAATTCAGGAAAAGTGTAATACCGGTTACTGGTGGTATCGTACCAAACAGAGGTATCCGCAACATCAGGTAAGCAATTGCTGATATTTCCCAAACAGCTCAGGTAAATGGTGTCTCTTTGACCTTTATCGTTCAGGTATATTGTATCCCAGATGCCGTTTAGATAGATTTGCGGATAACGCCAATTATTCTTTGAAAATTTACCTGTCAGCAACGATCTGCGTGGCAAGTAGTTGTATAAACAATACACAGACATACGATCAAGCGAAAAGCAGGTTTGTACTCCATTAACGGCTAGCATACTATATGCACCATATTGCCCTTGTGGGCTAACATCATTCAGCATCATCCTGTAACCCCCATAGCACCAATCACTGCCAATCATGGAGCAATCCTCTTCACAAAGGGAATCATTTATTGCATTCTGTTCATCTATAATACTGCCCATACCGGTTGTGTCTGTTAAACCAAGTGAATTATTGCCGCAATCATCACAGTCAATTACACATACTAATGTATCTATCAGTGAGAGTTCTGCATTAATAAAGGTGTCAATTGATAAGATACATGTATTCTTTTTTAAATACAAATCGAAATAATATTCCATTACCTGTTCATCTAACGAAAGTTGTTTGGAAAGGGTATAAGATCCTACATTCAGTACCGTATCTATCATCAGCGTATCGCCTGCAGGCGGGGAAAAACAGGTAAGGGCTTGAACTGTGTCTAACCACGGTTCATCTCCTATTGTGTCACTCACGTCTAAATAATCGTTTTTACACAGATCTTTCATCATCAAGTCAAGCTGGTAAACACAATCAAAACAAACATCCGGTAAACAGTCATCTGTAAATTGCTCTCCCTGCATCTTGTAAAATATTGAGTACGGTGAGTTACCGGCTACCAGGAATGTGGTGAAAAAACCGAGATTAACGCTGTCAGAATTGATCATATTGTCGCTATTGATATATGGGGTATCAAAAGTATTGATAAGTTGAGGGTTTATCCATTGTCCTGTAGCCGCAAGGGCTACTGTGTCTGTATCAATTGTTAAAGGCAGGAGGTTGGCTGGTGGTGCGCCTGCGAGGGCAGTGGCTACGGTACGCCCGCTCTTGTCTGTATATTGAATGTTAACCTGCCCGTTGGGGTCAATGATCATGGTCTTTTGGTAAAATGAGCGGTAGCCGGCATCAGTTCCGAACAGGCGGTCAAGCTCTTCCTGCATTGGCTGACCGTAATAGTAGCGGGTTTGGTGACCGCTGCCGACCTGGAGAGTGCGTCCAGCCATGCCTGAAGCTAATAAACGCCCGGTATTGTCGGGCATGTATTGGCGATGGATAAAGGGATAGCCATCGGCATCTGGAACGTATTTATGAATACCGTCATACAGGTTTTGGAATGGATTTGCAAGGGAATAATATTTACCTGCACCGGAAGATGTGTCAAATGGATTGATAAGCTCAGGAGGACAAATTGAAGTCGTATCCACATTCTCAAAATGCGTGAATGAATATTTTTCGCCTGATGCGGAATCTTTATTGAACTGCACATAATATTTTAATAACGCATCTTCTTTTACAGGTACCGGCAATGTGCTGATCGCCTCCCTGCCTGCATGATCGTATATCCACTCCTGAACAAGCGCTGCCGAATCGGCAGATTGCCGGGTTACCTGCTGCCTGGGTTTTAATAATCCGTCAAAATATGTAATGTTATGGAATGATCTGCCATCTTCGTTTAAACGTACCTTGTAAGACCAGCTTTTTGGAGATTCGTGGGCATTTGTCAAATCTATTTTTTTATAAGCGTCTTGAGGCAGCATGTCAATGGTGTTTATTCCATAACGTGTATCTTTATCATAATTATCATCTAAAGACCAATCCCCGTAAAGATATTGATATGAACTTCCTTTACGCATGGCAACGCCTCTTACTCTGAATATGACATAGCCCCTTTTAAAAATAACCGGGATATTATAGTAATTGGTATTGGTGCGTATTCTCGTTGCCTTGTGTTTGAAGGTATATTTAAGCTGATCATCGGGGATTTCCGTCCCCTGTGGGTTGTCTTCGTAATCGTCAACAAATACCCATTCCAGCTCATAGAAAGAAGCCCAATCCACCGATGTCCAGTTTATGTCAATAGTAGCGCTATTTGGATCAATTTGTGTATTTACAATAATTTGGTCTTTGGGAAAGAAGTCATAATGACGGTCAATCAGGACAGAGGTTTCAAGATATATGTTAGGCGGTGAATAAGTGAATGATATAGTATCGCCATTGGTATCGAGCAGGTTTTTGATGATGGCTTTTACCTGGTAAGCGCCTTGCCATACATGCATGTCTTTATCCTGCATTGTCGCACCCTGCCGAACATCATAATTTACCCATAATGTATCGTCAAAAAAGGAAGTATCGCCTTTGGCATCCCTCCATGTTACAAATACAGCAACTCCATATTTAAAAGTATCGGCAACATACTGGGTCATATCATGATCAATGGCAAGCTCGATGATCGCCTCAACTTTCCAGTCATCGAAACCTGCTGTTTTGTTAATGACCTGTAAATAATCGTAATCATTATCTTTTGCTTGAAGAATATAAGTAGCTGTGTCGGATGTGTCAATGTTTGCAATATAATACTGTCCTGATGAATAGTTTAACTGGGCAAATGCAGTAGTGCAATAAAAGAAAAAGAGGACAACTAAACCTGTCAGGATTTTAATACCTGACGGGATTATGGGTCTAATATATTTGAAAATATTATAGCGCATATTCGTTATATAGAAATTATTATGATTATGACTAACCCCGCCATTTATGGCGGGGATATTGAATAATCATCAGTCATGGGCTTTAGCCGTTCGGCTGAACTCAGGCTGAAGCCCAACATCTTTTTGAAAATTAATAATTTAAGGGCTAAAGCCCAGAGTAAGGTATTATCCTATTTTCTCCGTCCGCCAGCTGGCGGACGGAGTTAGTCAGCCATGGCGATATTAGTCAGTTTATTTATACTCGCTAAACACGAACCCCGCTTTAGCGGGCTTCTATGTGCAATCATCAATAATTCCATGTTCTTTTTTCCATAAAAAAATGATCTTTATTTAATATGCTTCTCATTTACATAATAATTTGTTGTAACGATCCCCCTCTCGGTCTCTTTCCTGACAACCTGCAGGTTCCCGTTTTCGTAATACTGGTAAAATGTTGCAAAATTATTTTCGTCTAATGTTGCCATAAGGCGGTGTGAGAACGGATTATAGACAAAGCTTTTCATATTGGCATCAAAGGGGTGAATGCGAATATCATCTATATAGATCATATCGTTAGCGAGATTAGAAAATTGAAATTCTAAATTTCCGGAAGCAGTACCAGGGATCTCAAATTCATATTGCAACTGCTGCCATTGTTCAATTGCAGGTGATTGATAGGTCAAATTGACAGGTAGAGTCAATTGATTTGACGGTATGGGTGAATCCCCATTTGGTCGATAAAAAAATTTAACATTAATATTCATTGAATCAGTATTGCTATCCTGTAAAACCCAAAAGCTGAAAACGAATTTTTCTTGACTTCCTTGATCAGGGGAGAATAAACCGAGGCAATCGCATGTACGGAGCTTATAAGGGAATTGCAGCGGAGTGCAATAACAATCCTGGTTTGTAAGGGTTTTGTGTTCGCAATATGGCAGGGAGAGGGGGCGTTTAATTTCAATTTGTTCATGGTGAGCGAGCCCAATGCTGAATAATCCCGTATGTGCTTTATTGTCAGTTATCTTATCAACATCGTCCTCAAACTTAAAATGATATTCATCATAACATATATTTGGTTTTACCTTATAGAACAAATTGGAATAATAGTCCTCAAACCCCTCAAAGGCGATCTCCTTATATTTGGCATTGAAGGCAATGGCTGTAGGTAGTTGGCGCTTGTGTTCATACAAGGCTGAGGAGTACCTCCCAAGGGCATCCTTGTTTTCCAGTTCATCGCCATCGGGGCTATAAAGCGTTATTCTGTTGGCTCTTGTCCAGTTTGTCGTATCTGTTGACCATGCACCTGATGAGTAATTCCAAAAATGAGAAAAAGTTGTGTAATATCCATCACCGCGTAGTGATGGTGTTATTACAACCTGCTCCGGTTCTCTGTCATTCAGCAGCTTATAGTCTTCATATTTGCGCCAGTTGCCTAAGATGCCTTCATGGTAAGGAGAAATAATTTTATCTGTTTGTGGCACGCATAGCTCAATTTCAGGGGGAGCCGATGTTTCACACATAAACATATTGCCACATAAAGAAGTAGCAGGAATAAAAAGAAACTTATCCCCTTCAGGATAAGTAAGAGTAACTTTCAAAATAAAGGCATCGGGATCATCACATTTTGTATAATCGGGAATAACTTCAATGGAAATATCTCCACTTTCGTCAGTCATCGCATCGAGCAGGCATTGTAAGCTATCTTTGCCCGGATCATTGAAAATAAAACAGGTGTCTTCTAAATTTGAGTTCGTAATAGTATCATAGTAAGTAATAATTCCAAGAAGTGTAGAGTCATTTTGCACAAAACCATTAAACTCAATAACTGTAGTATCGGAAATGCCCGTGAATGTGGATAGAAGATGTAGAACATTTGCACAAGCAGAAATATTTACCCCGGATCCAATTCCTCCAACCGGTATTACTTCGGGAATACTATATATAAGCAAGTTCTGTTCTGCCAAAGAGCTAAATACCTGTTCCCAATTGTTTGCAAAAGTGGTTTTATTACACTGGCAGGTGGTAATAGAATAAGCGGGTCCAGATAAAGTATCATAGCTCGAAGATGTACTGCATGAGAACATATTATAGCAGGAATGGGAGTTGGCGGGAAAATTGAGATACTGATAACCCTCAGGAAATGTAATATTGATATTCAGAATAAATGAATTTCCATCACAGTTGGATTGGTCTTTTTTAATTTGAACGGAAATATTACCGTTTGTATTACTCAAGGCACTGTTCAAGCAATTAAAACCGTCTGCACCTGGATCATAAATGGTGAAACAATGTCCCATACTTTCCTCATCTGGATTTCCGGCACCCTCATATGTAAAGCCCTCCAAAATATTGTTGCTGTTAAGTATTCCTTGCCACCATAATGTATTCGAATTATATGTTATCTTAATTGGTGTGGCGTTGATAAAAGAATAACCCGTTATCATTGGATAGAAAAAATCTTCAACTTTATAGGCATCCGGATTTTTGCTGCATTTGCAACCTCCTCCGGTTATGATGAAATTGGTTGTATTTGAATCACTAGTTGGAATATTGGGCAGAACCGGTATTACAGTGTCGGCAATAAACGTGTTACACGGGGTATGCCAGTAATCACGGTAGGTAACAGCATCTGCATCCAATATTTCCTTATTTGCATTAAACTGTATTTCCCATTCAGGTGGTGAACCAGAAAGTTTTACCAACGGGTTTTGGATGCTAACGACACTGCCGGCATTTGCTGATAAGATATTCCTGTGCCCTGAACGGATGATGACAAACTTCTTATTACTTGAAACAGTAATAGGATTGCCATTTTTGTCAATCAGATAATAATTGCCGTTGTCTTTATGAACCCATGCATGGGAGCTTCCAGAAATGGATAATAGTTCATCACCGGCATGGAGAAATGAAGGAACTGATAATATTTTGCCATTTGAATTCGTTTTAATCTCACATAACGCATTGATATTCAACGAAGCGGCATCCATCCCGCTGTAGATATTATGTGCAGGATAGGAGAACGAATAGATAGTATCGTTAAAAGCGTTGGTGGTTTCTGTTAGTACGGGGTTGCCGGTTGTTTGGTCAAATACGAGATTTGCAGTCGTTACTCTTGCACCCAGGTCGGTGACAATTTGCTCTTTCATTATACCATACCTGTATATGATACGTGTTGTTGTGGCTGAACGGAATCGTGTTTTTTCCTCTTCAAAAGCAGGAAGTCCCAAAGGGATAGTGATCGGTGTCGGAGGAAAAGGCCATATAAAAGTACCTATATTAACATGTGCTGAAGTGCTATTTATTGTGGTTTGCTGTTCCCTGAAATCAGCGACAAGATCTTCTTCAATGCCAAGTATATCTTCTACTACTTTGCCGTTGCTTTTTAGAACGAGTATCTTATTTTGTCCGTCTCCATCCAAGTCGGGTAGAGTATATTTATATTCGATTTTTGAAATCGGGCTGCCGTCATCATCATATATCTCAGTTAAACGGGGTTTACCGTGCATGTCATTCAGTTCAATAGTATAACCCTGGGTAACTGTAAGGTAATCTTTAACACGTTTTCTAATTATGGAAATTAATGGTTTTTTCTTTCTCCTTTCGTTTTTTAAAATGCCCTTATATGTTTTAACAGGAAAATCCTTAGCTGTGTAAAATTCTTGAATGGTGTAACCCGTTCCTCTTGCAGAAATATTGCCTGGCACAACATTTCGTACAGTCACCCTGCTATATCCCACAACAGGCGGTGGAAAGGCGAGTTCACCAAATGGTTCTTCAAGAAAAAAGGTTTCATCAGGTACCAGCATTCGTGACCAACGGGGTTGATCGGAATCAGGGTAATATGTTACCGGCAGATGATGCGGTATCTCATCACCGCCAACAAGTGGCTCGTAGGAAGCAACACCACTGCCGGTGATGCCATCTTCAAGAACATATTCATATTCCTGTACAATAGTTAATGAATCTTCACCCGGTTGAAGTATGTTCCAGTTGTTGCCATAAGTAAGTTTCTGTACACGCGCACCACCGCCCAGCTTCCTTTCAGCAGGGCATAATAACCTTATCCATGATTCATCCACCTTGAACTTTTGCCCTATTTTTTTAACCTTCAAGCTTCCGTTCGGACCATTTGCAAAATCTATTAATTGACCAATGATACTCGCATTATCTAAAAGATCAATAACTGCCTGGACCGGATCCTCCTCTATATCACTAAGTGTCACCTGGTCAAATGCATAATGCGGGGTTTTTAATCTTGAAAATTGGATTGCAGCCCTCGCAATGGGATGAAGCAGGTCATTGGATGAACCATCGGTTGGAACCAAACTTACCTTCACCCATCCGTAATAACCGCCTCCATTCGGTATTGCACCAAATGGAGTTATAGGGTCAAGCTCGCAATAACCAAAAACGTAATCAAACTTATTCTGTCCCGAGGTCTCGGTATCAACATTAACCTTAAATTTGAAATATAAATTTTTTGCTATGCCATTTTTATCATGTATGTTGCCAATAAGATCCTTAACATAATTTGTGGCTTCAGTGGGGCTGGTTATTGATTGATCATTGAGCTTAAAAAACAGGTAGGTATTGTTGGTTGAACCAGAGTAAAGTTCATCTCCCAATGTGCCTGAAAAAGAATTGGACGCACCGGCAACTACAAACATTTGCATGGCTTCCTTATCCTGGACATGCGTGTAATCATCGGATTCATAATCCATACTGATATAGCCCCCTGAGGGTAATACAATGCGATCAAGCAGCCATGCTCTTACATATTTATCCGCAGAATCTTTATTTTGCATCGTATAAGGAAAGTGACGATTGGGAAGAGTGTCGTTATCGGGTTTGTAATACCCCCAGCGGTCATAATCCATCATACTATAATTGGGATTAAATGAAGAATATTCAAAAATATAAGGTGATTGACGACCTTTAAAAGAATTTCCATAAGTAAAGTAAACCTTTAGTAAAGTTAATTTACCCACCGAGCTTGTGCTATTAGGAAGCCCTTGACACCGTGAATAATCATAAACAAAATGAACTGTTTTTAAAGGAAAGGCATCATCTTTCTGAAGGTTATAATCGTGTAGATTATACAGGGATATTTTATCCAACCGAGACATCGCATTTGGTCCTATTCCACCATTTTCATTAATAACGTCATAAGCATCATCGCGTTTAGATATATAAAAAATGGCAATCTGTGTTTTTGTTTTAATAGTATCCACATACCAAATATCCTTCATCCCATAAACATAATGCGCTTTATCATCACCATCCTTACCGTCTATGCTCAGCAGCCCTTCGTCAAACTGGGCTTTGTTTTCATGTACAGGGGTTCGCCACCTGTAGTTGCCAACTTTTTTACTATAGTGTACCTTCACGTAATTGCCAATGTCATCGGGTGTAGGGCCGTTGCCGGTCATGTCAACATAGTCAGGAGATAAGACATCGGTGAGGAAGAAGGCATAAGCATAAGAGGGTATGGTTGTGGCGTCAAAGTAATGGTCGAGACCATTTTTATTGGAAAGGGTATTGTCTTTATTGGCTGGATCGTAGGTTATTAAACCGGTATTTGTATCATAATTAGAAAGTGTTTTTTCAATACTGAATGTGACCTCTTTTTGAAGGTTGTTGTAGGCGGGCAGACCAAAGACATATCGCTTCCCATCCTCCCTGCTGATGATGATCTGCCCGATGTGGTGGTCTTTGGCGCTGGATGTGAGATATGATGACCTGTGATAGGTATGCATTCTTTTAACCTCGGAGACAGTGAGTACCTGGAAGGGATTGGATTGCCTTATGGGCTTGTCGTTCTTGTAAATGGGACAGGTGATAGGGAATTCTTGATTTGAATTTGACCGAAATATGTTGAGCAGAGAAATGTCCATTTGTTTTTCGTCACCGAGAAGAGAAAAATGAAGGGGTTGTTTCCTGCCGGTTTTATAACAGAAGGATGTGTTAATGCTATTACTAATTTCTCCTATTCTCTTGAAGTAAACATTTTTTACATCAGAGCCAACAAGGGGTGGTTTGAATCGCAACCATGGCTGTGCATAATTCTGGTCATTCCATGCAGATGAATATGATTCGACATCCACAACGGAAAGATCAACGCCTCCCTTTACGGCATTTCCCAGGTCTATCTCACCACCGGCACTCCAGCTTGAGCTGGCATTTCGTACTTGTGGATCGGATACAAAGCCGGTTTCGTTACGGTAAGCCCTATAGGTACCTCCAATGCCCTGGGCGCCCACATTGAAAATATCATGAGTGAGATAGGTGAGTGGCAGGTTGGGTTTGCCGGGGGTGAATGTGGCATCTTTCTCACGGTTAAAGTCCAATAAGGCAGAAGAATTGCCCTGCCCGTTTTGAAGGTAAATATAGCCGTGAGCGGGTCGTTGTTCGCTATTTACTTCCAATTCCTGTTTGGAAAAATATCCTGTTGCAACACCTGACAATTCAGCAATAAAAATCTTGCCTCCCAGCTTGAAGGAAAATGTCATTCCTTTTGTGCGAAAGGGCAGATCAAATTTGGGGGTGAAGGTAACGGGTCCGTAAAGTTTTGTATTGCCAAAGTATTGCCTGGATGATTTATAGTCTATTTTTTTTGTTTTATTATCTTGTGACTGATGTGTAAATTTTTGCGAAACAAAAGTTGAGGAAGTTAAAGTGCGTTCCTGCAAGCCGCAGCGTGAATTGAATCTTAATCCGTACCCGCAGCTTAATCCCAATGAAGTATTTTTCTTGCCGTTTATTTGAGTGCTGAATGAAAGGGAGGGTTGAATATCCAAGCCATCACTGCCTGAACTGATTGAAAGATTCGCAGACCCCAAAAAGCTTGTTGAGCCGCTACTGGAACTTCCTCCTATACTAAAGGACGGGGAAATGGTCTGCCCTAAGGAGAAGCCGGTATAGTTATTGTACTTTAAATCAATTGCATAACCCGCTCCTACTTTGCCTGCGAGTTTTCCTATCTCAAGCCCGGAAATTTCAACATCAGCGCCTATAACACCCCCAACAGTGATATTTGGTTTTATGTTAAATTCTCTTTTAATGGGGTCGCCATTAAAATCATCGGGCAGTCCCCGCATGGTGCGGTTGATGACGCCAATGTTGAGGTTCCATCCCAGCCCTGCCCAGCTTGCTTCCTGGTCCATAGTTACATTGGAGTTGTAGCTGAGGTTGATTGGGTAATCGCCAATTTCCAGCAAGGGGATGTTGTAGGAGAAGTCGCCAGTAAAAGGGTCAACGAGTTGATTCGCTTCAACCGGCTGGAACCCGGATGCTTCGGGTTGCGTGGGGCCTGATGTGAGGGCGTAGGATCGCTGAACAAATGCGGTCTGGATTATCAAAAGAGGGGAGATGGTGATAGCGATGAGCTTGAATATTCTGCTTTTTCGGAGTTTAAGGAGTATACCTTTTTGTTTTGTCATTTTTTTTTTGTAGTTGCTGTGTCGTCCCGCAAGGGGGCGGGGTTAGTTTTAGTACCTACGTACTGTCTCATGGCTGACGCCATGAGTTATGTGATGTCGCTCCTTCGGAGCTTTATGCTGTGTCGCCACGCCAGCTGGCGGGCTTTATACTGTGTCGCCCCTTCGGGGCTGATTCAGGGCTCACGCCCCTGTCTCATGGCTGACGCCATGAGTTTGATGATGTCGCCCCTTCGGGGCTGATTCAGGGCTCACGCCCTTGTCTCAGGGCTAAAGCCATGAGTTATATGGTGTCGTTACGCAAGCTGACGAGACGGCACTCAATCCCACAAGTATTTTACGTCATAAATGATACTGTGTTTTTCAAGAAGCTGAATATACTCGTCCGTATATATTAATTTTCGATGATGCTCTTTCTGATCTTGTATATAGCGTCTAACACTAGGTATTTGAGATTCGCTCACGGTAAATGCGCCATATTTTATCTGCCATCTGAACTTCTTTTTATACCAAGGTTGTTGGTTTACCCATTTGGATGAGTTCGATTTAATAAATCGCAACATATCCGCGACAGCGATAACAGGTGGTATCACTGCCAGAATATGGACATGATTGGATATTCCGCCAATTTCAAGTTGAACACCACCTTTATTCTTAATGATGCCACCGATATACTTATACAACTCCGGTTCAAGCTGTGGTGTGATCAGGTCTTTCCTGTATTTCGTGCTGAACACGAGATGATATGTGAGGTTTGTGTGTGCCATGATGTTTTTTTAAGTTAGTTATTTATTGTGACGTCCCGCAAAGTGGCGGGGTTAGTCTTAGAACTTACGTACTGTTAGTCTTAGAACTTACGTACTGTCTCATGGCTGACGCCATGAGTTTGATGGTGTCGCCCCTTCGGGGCTTGTTCGGAGCTCACACTCCTTTTCTCATGGCTGACGCCATGAGTTGCATGATGTCGCCCCGCCAGCTGGCGGGCTTTATACTGTGTCGCCCCTTCGGGGCTTGTTCGGGGCTCACGCTCCTTTTCTCATGGCTAACGCCATGAGTTGTAAAATATCGCCCCTTCTGGGCTTGTCCATGTTGTTGATGTCACTTTTTCTCATACCATCTAATCCCTTTTTTGACGCCTGAACCGTAAATAATATTTTTTGTTCTTTTCGTTCTTAACCACGAGCGAATAATTGCCCGGGTTTAGCCCCGATATATCAATTCCATAAGCATTATATCCTTTAGCTACAGATAATGGATCTGTTTTTCCTGACAATACCCTGCTGTTGTCAGCAGCATCACAAATTGAATAGTTCAGCGAGGCATCAGCATCATTGTATGTTTCGTAATATTTAAACGATAAGGTCTCTGAATCTATATTGTAAAATTGCATTCCGGGCTCTTCTGACAGGGATATCCACATAGAGGGTTTGCCAATGTATTTATCTTCAGGCAATTGTTCACTAACGACAAATGACCACACAGGTGAGTAACCGGTTATGTTACGTGAATTGAAAGCCACCACCTGCCAGGCATACCTCAATCCGGGTGTTAAAGGGCGTGCATCGCCCGGGTAGGCGAACTGGGTGAATTCTATTTCTTCTGTTGAAAAGAATAAAAAATTTGCCGTGATAGCTGGGATTGGTTTCTGCCCTTCCAATACTTCAGTGATCCTCAGCCCATAAGTGATCGTCTGCCCTGGATAAAGCGGAAAAGGAGGTACCCAGGTAAAGATAACCGGTTCGGCTTTAATGGTGTCATTATCAAAAGGGAATAAAAGGGTTGGGGGGTACATCATCCTGATAGATTTCAGGTAAGATGCAACCGCAACAAGCTTGCCTGTAGTTGTACAATCATAAACCGTTTGGATCAGGCGGTAAGTGATCAAATATTCGCCCGGAGGGAAAAGCCCGCCCGTTACGGTCATCTTTTCATACCATGCTTCATGGGAAAAGATCACATCAACCGGCTCAAGGTCCGGGATATTCCCGGATGTTATCCAGTAAGGTGATGTCGTAATCCGGAAGGTATATGAACGGGCTTTCCAAAAAGTCAATGACTTGTTATCGCTAATTGTGATCTCAAGAAAATACCATGCTGAAGAGTTAACCGGGTCCACAATTATGTTTACATTCCATAGGTCCTGGTAATGCACCAGGTATCCGGGTGGCTGCACAGGATAAATAGAAATGTTTGTTTGGGCAAAGCAGGAGGTGGAAAATAATAATCCCCAACACAGAAGTGTAAATCTTATTCCATTCCCAACTTTCCAAAAGTTTAAAACTTTTGGAAAGTTCCATATTGGATGGTTATAAGATAAAAATTGATATTTAAATAGCATTGATCCTCAAAAATTAAAAAACGTTAATTAAAACCACAGATTTACTCATAAAAATAATTTGTTTTTAAAGGTATTACTCACTATCATAATTGATTTTATCGGTGTTCGTGAATGCTTCGCATTTCGTGAACCCGCATCTAATACCAATGAACATTATAGTTCAAATGTATTTTTATTTTAATTGCCATTTTTGAGTTTAAAAACATGCGGGTTTCACTGATATATTTAATTGTATCGGAATTTTAGTTTTTTTAACCTGATATACCGACATTTTGTCCGCCAGCTGGCGGATTTAATAAACAGTTTCTGGGTTGTTGGTTTTATACACAAACTCCTTAACCAGTACATACCACCCAGTAACCAGTACCCAGCAACATTATATTATTTATACTTAACTTATTTATATATAATTACTTTCTTTAATCAATTTACAATGTTATGTTCTTTCTACCATACTGCCGATAATTTAGATGTAATGAATAAAGCGTCTTCCGGTTTTGATTGTATTGTATCATCACCCTGGATAATACTTTTGATCATGTCGTATTCCGCCCTTAAAGTGAGAGAGAACCGCTTAAAAAATTTCAATGATGTTTCGTAATGAATGCCTGTTTTTTGCTTGCTAATAGTGTTATGATATAGATTTATTCCAATGCCGTTTTCCCATTTTTTAAAAAAGATATACCGGGGTGTGATCCTAAAACCGTAAATGGAAACATCCGCAGAGCCGTCTGATGAACGGTTAAAATAAGTGCCGTTGGCTGAAAGCTGGAAGTTTAAAGGTGCCTGGATAAATGCCTGGAATGAGATAGTATGGGAATTAAAAGAGGGAATGCTATCATAATCCGGTTGCAAATCGGATTTACTTGATTGGTTTGAATAAAATGCGGAATACTGGCTTCTCCACTGGTTTCTTATGACAGGCAATACTGCCTGCACTATCCATGAGTTTATATAAACCGGGTTTTCACTAACCTGGTATATAGGGCTGTACATTAATATTACCGAAGGCAAACGGGGTAAATTCACCCTCATGGATGCGGTGTAGCGCTGCCAGCCGGTAGTGTATGGTTTCAGGTTTTCGAGGTTATCGGTATAATATGATAATGAGCCAGAAAGGGTTATGCGGCTGCGCCAGAAAGATTGTTCCAACCCGCTTTCAAAACCGGAAATATCATTTGGGAGAAAGGGAACCCCGAATGACTGGTAAAAGGGCTCAATGTGGCGTATGCTGCCTTTTATCACCGGTCCTTTACGTATAGGTTGTACCAGGATATTCCCGGTATATGCATAGCCGGTTGAAAAATTCAGGCTGGTCTTCTTTTGCTGAAAGATATTGGACATCCATTCCGAAGGGTCATCCGGCTTTGGAATAGCTGCCTGCCCGAGATGAAGAGCCGGGTGCGTCATTTGCTGATCATAAGTGGTTTGGGAGCCGGCTATGGATGAATGAATATTTACTTTGCCCTTGAACATGCTCAGGTCTATCAAAGCATTGATCACATAATTGGCTTTTTGGGATGGATCAATTACCTGTCCGGCAGAAGCAATTCCATCTTTAAACTGCAATATGTTCACCCTGAAATGATTAACTGCCGTTGAGCCATAGCCCACGCTTGCCCCTATCATTGACCTTGTTTGCTCCACACTGTCCTGTAAGTACCCGTAAGCTTGTACGGGGTAGATCATACCGGCAACAGCGCCTGCATAGATATTGGCAGGCGCCACAGCCACCTCGATCCCATCTAATGTGGTTCCGTTAAGAGTTAATTCAGACCAATAAGGCAGTATGCGCCCGAATTGAAGGCACTCAACCCATAAGCCGGCATTTTCCCATTTACTTATCAGGTTGGCTGAGGTTAATTTCTCTTTCAGCATCTTTGGGTTATCTAACAGGTCATAATCGTATGTGAGGTCAACGGGTATTGTGTCGTATTTGCTGTATTTTTCCCGTAAGCCGTCAATCTCTCTTTTTTTACTTACCAGTGACTCATAAACATGGCGTTTTGCTTCTACCTGCTCAAATTCTTTGAGCTTCTGCTCAAGGTTAATGATTTGCCCGTTGCTTAGCTCCCCGCGTTTTTCATCTAAAACCCGTTGTATTGAGTCCGATTGTTCCAGTTGTTGAAGCTCTTTCATCACCTGGGGATTGGACAGGATGGATTGTAACTTTTCTTTATCGGAGCTAAGTGAGTTAATGCGGATCAATGTTTCTTCACTATCCAATAATTTTTTCTTTATCTGCTGTTGTGCCCGCTGCCTGAGGGTTGACCTTAATTTCTCGCTGTTGAAGCGAAAGGAGATCATATTGGGAGAAAGGGGGCGCTGTGAGCTTTGCAGCGAAGTAAAGTGCCAGTTAACCTCAAAGGGCAGGTCAAGGGCGGATACCTGCTGGCTGCCTGTCCAGTATGAATAGAATGGAGGTACGGGATTGTTGTTGGTTCGCTGTGAGCTGTAGTTGGTGTAAATGTCTGACCTGCCGGAGAAATTGGTTTGAGTGGATTGGGCGAAGCAGGTGCAGGATGTGAGGGTTATAAGGGATATAAGGGGTATAAGGGGTATAAGGGGTATAAGGGATATAGAGGGTATAGAGGATATGTGTTTAACTGTTTTTTGCCGGGAACGGGTTGGTTTTGGGGTGATATTTATTTTGCAGCAGGATACCCGCATTGGCGTTAACTTATGCAATAACTTACTGATAATAATAAACAGCATAAAGATTGATAAAATCCGGTTTAACAGGCAAAAGTAATTTGTTGCTTTTTCGAATGTGTGTGTACAAAAATCCCCGCCACAAAAATATAATGTTTTTTTAATAAATACTACCGTATAAATACGGTATTGTCAGTACCGTAGAAATACGGTAAAAATACCATATAACTACGGGTTTGGGGTATACGTAGTTATACGGTATTGACCTTCATAATGCCCTCAATATCATTGAGTTAGGAGGTGCTGTTTTTTTGAAAAAAGTTGCGGGTTTTTGAGAGGGGATTCTAAAAGTTTGGTTTGGGAGGTTATTTTTTTTGGAGTGGAAATATCAACTTTTGTGTTGCAAGAGAGAGAAAACCAACCTCCAAAAAACAAGGTTGTCATCCAGCCTGCCCTGTTGAATAACAGGGGAGTGAAGGATCTCCCGCTTGCCTGCCGAAACGCAGTGCAGGCATGGCTAATAGTAACGTCCCGGGCAAAATGCTTGCCCTGTGGAATACGGAGCAGCGAAGCTATTCCACAGGGCTTTTGGATAGGACGGTGTTAATACTTAAATTACATAAATTGCACGGACGTGGACGTCTATGCTAGCTGGGTTTTCATGACTGTATTGTTTTAGTTAATTATAAATTTCCCGCTAATGTGTACTGCATTTTTCCCTGTTATTTTAAATAAATATAAACCAGATACATATTCATTTCTAATTAGCTTAATCTTTCTTTCTTTACTAATATCTAAGTGTTTTACACATTTTCCCAATATATTGAATATTTCTAATGTTTGAACTTCTAATTTAATATCTTCTGCGTCTAAAATCGAAACCCCGATAATAGGATTTGGGTATATTTTAATTGAATTATTTTTCATGAAATTATTTTCAATATTCCCAATTAGTGGAGCGCAATTATTATAGTTTGGATTTCTATATATAAGAATATCATTTTGTTTAAAACAAACTAATTCCCAGCTATCCCCATTTGTTACTTGTAGCATAACAGGGGAAAATAAACCTCTGGGACTTCCAATTCCTTCAATCCAATATGGACATAATC
>JBDRNO010000159.1:0-2242 GCA_043811005.1 Bacteroidota bacterium
ACAAAGTAAACACTTCCGACTGCTTTTCCTTAAACCGCTCTTTTTCTCCCCAAAAACATCACTTTAACTCACATTTCGCAGGTTAAAAATACAATTTTTCAATCCCTATCAAAAAAGCACTGTAATTTCATAACTATCTGATAAAATAGAGAATAAAAAAAATCTAGACTTTTCAATTTAAATACCTTATAACGCTTAAACACAATAACACAGGAGGCGTTATGGGGCAAATTAAAGCACAGTTCAAACAAGTCGATGTTTTGCCGATGGTCAAGCATTATATGAACTCGCTTGATCTTTACAATTTATTTGAAAAATATGTTCCAACTTCCAAAAACAGTTTGGCGGAGCACGCAGAGAGTCTATGCATTATTACAGCTAATATTATATGTAAAAACAAACCCCTGTATAAAATTCAGGAATGGTTGGCAAAATACTCAGACGGGCTCACAAATGAATCCGTAAATGCAGACAAGTTTAACGACGATCGCCTTGGCAGGTCGCTTTCCGCTCTTTTCAAGGCGGACCGGCATTCACTAATGACCGAAGTGTCATGCAATGCCATTAAATTACACAATCTGTTAACGGATGAAATTCATAATGACACTACAACGGTCACATTCATCGGCAACTATGCAAACCCTGATCCGGATGCGGTTAAACTCAAGCATGGACACAATAAAGATTTTCGTCCTGACTGCAAGCAGATCGTTTTTGGGTTGAACATCACTGCTGATGGGCATGTCCCGCTCAGTTATAATGTTTATAATGGAAACAAAGATGATGACACAACACATATCCCAAACTGGAATGAACTTCGGTCATTGATAAAGAAAGAAGATTTTATCTACATAGCAGACTGCAAATTGTGCAGCAGCAAAAATTTGGCCTATATTGATAGAAATAATGGCTACTTCATTACCATCATTCCAAAATACCATAAAGAAGCAAAAGACTTTATGGAATATATTAAAGCCAATGATGTTAAATGGGAAGACGCTTTGGAAGTTCCACATTCCCGGAAAAAGGATGAAATGAATACATTCAAAATATATGAGGCCGGCAAAAACAGAAAAGGTTATCGGGTGATCTGGGCCTGCTCCGGCAGCAAGGCGGAACAAGATAAAAACAGAAGGCTGAAAAAAATTGATGATGCCCAAAAAGCCCTGAAAGAACTGATACCAAAGCTCAACGCATATCATTTAAAAACCCAGGGAGAGATTAAGGCTGCAGTTGATAAAATTTGTAAAAATGTAGTTGGCTTAATAGATGTAAGGATTACTTTGGGGAGAAAGCAGATCCATAAAAGGATCCCATCCACGAAGAGGCAGCCGGACGAACCAATGTATGAAAAAAAATGGTCATTCACATATGGGCTTGAGTGGAAGATCAATAAACAAAACGCTATTGCAATTTCAAAAACAGATGGTTTGTTCCCGCTGATAACGAATCATCATTTGTTAGATGCCGCGGAAGTTTTAAGAATGTATAAGCGGCAATCCTATCTTGAAAAACGGATGTACACAAAAAAAACAATATTAGAAGTAGCGCCGGTTTTTCTGAAAAAGGAAAGACGAATTGAAGCCGTATTGCTCCTTTATTTTTTTGCACTCATGGTAGTCTCGCTTATTGAAAGAAATATACGATTAAATATGAGAAAAGAGAAGATAGCAAAACTTCCGATACTGCCTCAAGGAATGAATACAAAAAAGCCGACATGGAATAATATTCGGTATTTTTGTAGAAATATACACCTGTCGTTTATCATCAAAGATAAAATTCCAATACAGGCAGAGGTTCAGGGGTTTAGTGACCTGCACAAAAAAGTCTGTAAACTTGTAGAAGTTCCGTGTTCAGCGTATAAAAGATTGCAAGATGAATGGTGGCTTTTTGGAGACACCTAACTGATTTTTCTTTAGATACCAGTCAAACCTGGAAAAAAATAATTTCAACATGCGAAATGTAAGTTCTAAGAGCTATTTTTTTGTACGTTAAGTTATTTTTAATTATATTTTCAATTGGTTGAAGTCGACAGCTTGGTCCGACCCTATTTTCAAGACCACGAATCATTACATGGTGTAAGACTCCGGGAGCATCAAGTCGTGCTGTTCTTGGCATAGGTGATTTGTAATTTCAATTTGATCCTATGTCAACTAAAATATTAAAGAGCGTCCCTTTTCCCATGTGCGATAACAATTTAAAAATCAACAATAAATTAAGAAATTCCAGATTGTTAAGATCT
>JBDRNO010000160.1:0-19444 GCA_043811005.1 Bacteroidota bacterium
TTGTGGGTAGGTAGTAATGGATTGCCCAACTTTAGGACTTTCAAGCAAGTGGATTAGTCGAAGTTCTCCACCTAATTTTACCAATTGCCAAAAGGTGGTTTTATTTTTTGGATAAGGAACTCTCGGGAAATCTATTTTTAAAAATTCTTTATATTTTTCTCTATATGTTGGCGAATGTAAAACGGCATAGATGTAATCTAAAATATCAATTGGAGCAAAGGTGTTTTCTGTAGATTCTTTCTCGTTGGTCAAGGTAAATCCCAACTTATCTGCTATTTGCTTTACAATTTCTTCATTTAGGTTTGGCTTTCTTTCTGTTGTTTGTCCTATTGTTTGTTGTTCGCTTGTTTCGGGGTAGAGGAAAAGAGGAAAAACATTTGAATTGTCTAATGACGATGTTATACTTTTATCAGTTATTGAGTTGGAAACAAAGTAATTATGTGCAGTTACGTCTCTTCCTATTTTTACACAAACAAGTGAAATGTTGTTAGAGATTAAATTATTCATTACGTCTTCTCTGCCCCAATCAATCATTTTTTTTGAGTAGTAGATATATCTTTTGTCAAATGGTCTATATGAAATGGTTTTTATGTTCTTTTCGTGGTTCTCATTGCTTAGTTCTATTCTTGCTTTTGATAAAGCCCAACCACGTGTATCGCCTGGTAGATATTTACCTGATGATTTAGAGCCGAAATATTTCGTTCTTATTTTTAAATCTTCTATCTTTAAATCAGAAAACTCATTTACTCTATTAATAAGATTTTGCTTGTTAATATCAATAACAAAATGGTCTCTTGCAGTTGTAACGCCCATTGATTGTTTATTGAAAAACTCTCCAATGTAAAATCCAAGTCCGTAATTCTCGTTTGCTTTATGATTTACAGGAACGAAAAACAAATTTGGTTTTTCTGGGTATAATTCTTTGAAATCGGTGGTACTTAAAGCATTGCAAATTAAGTAATCGTATTTTAATTCCCTTTTACCATACAAGTCAAAATGAAATACTTTGCCTAATTGATTAATTTTTTTCTTTCCTGTTTTGATGAAAATATTAATGGAAACTCCTTGCATAATGTCAAATACATTTTGGTCAGGTGAACCATCAGGTGCAGTTTCTTTTTTTGTGCTATTTCCGTGAAGGTCTATGGTGTAAATTTTATCATACGTTTTCAACAAATGCCAACGCATACCCCGAAAAGTTGGGTTATTTAAAAATCCGTGTGGATTAATAAAAGCTAAAATTCCACTTCCATTTTTTTCAATAAAATGCTGTCCGTAACGCAAGAATTTTACATAATCATCATTTAGCCAATGTTTACGTTCATTAAAATGTACCCCATCTATGTATTTGTAATCTTCAATTAGTTTACTAATCCATTCGCCATTGTTTGAAGAAATACCGCTGTATGGCGGATTTCCAATTACACACATTACTGGCGTATCTCTTTTAATGTAGTTAGCTTCATTGGCTTCACTACTGAGCCATGAGGCAAACAGCGTTCCAGTGTCCGGGTGGTGCTCTTCTAATGAGTCGGTGAGATAAATTTTGAATCGTTGGTCTTTTTTGGGCTTATAACCCGTTTCTGTAAGCAGTAAATCCAATTTAAGATGCGCCATCGCATAAGAAGCCATGAGAATCTCAAAGCCATTTAGTCTTGGTATTAATTGATTTTCTACATATTGGCTCCAAATACCTTGTTGCCCTTCAAACTTTTTATAAATATGTTTTACAACTTCTGCCAAAAATGTTCCGGTGCCGGCTGCAGGATCAAGGATCTGTACTTTATGAACTTCTTGTTTTGCACGTCTGTAACCTGTTGCGGAACGCTTGTCAGTCATTTGTGTGTCTACCTCAATGGTTACCTTGGAAGTGTCTGCCAATCCTTGTGTTAATCCGAATTCCGTTTTCAAGATATCATCAACTGCTCGTACAATGAATTTTACAACGGGTTCGGGTGTGTACCAAACGCCCCGGCTTTTCCGTAATTTAGGATCATATTCTGAAAGAAATGTTTCATAGAAATGAATGATCGGGTCACTCTTTTGAGTGATTTTACCAAAGTTTTTCAGTAAATCTGCTACGTCTGTTGCCCTGAAAATATCGGCAAGGTCATCTACAATCCATTTGATACGGTCATCAATATCGGGTCCGGCAATGTAACCGAAAAGCCGTCTGAGAAATGGATTTGTTTTCGGAATAAGTTCGGCAGCTTCCTGTCGCGAGAAATTTTCCAGGGTATGGTCATGCAGCCGGGCGGCAAACATGCCATAAGCAATTGTTTGAGCGTATATGTCTGCAAATTCTTTTGGTTTAATGTCGTGAATAAGAATGTTCTTAAAAGCAGTCATCTGTTCTTTGAGGGTACTGTCTGCCTCGTTTTTCTCATCGCTTGTTAAAGCATTTTCGATTACTTGTGACAGCATCCTTGCTTTACCTGCCATCATTTTTGCAAGTTTAGATGCAGAACGAATAGTTTGCGAAATATGAGTGCAAAAATCTTTTATCAGGTTCTCAAATTTATTCCACTCAGCTTGATTTGCAATTAGCTCTCCTTCAATGTTACGTGCTATATTTACTGTAGTGACTTTCTCTCCTTCTCTAAATAAGCGAAATTCAATATAGTCGGTTAATATAAGATTAGGTAAGCTGGATAAATATCTAATCAGTTGTTCACTTTTCTCTATTTTGTCTAAAGGGACCGGAATGTCTTTTGCTTCAATGTATCCTACAGGAATATTCTTTTTAGTGATAATATAATCCGGAGCGCCACATTCGATTCTATGCGGTTCGTTGGTTACTATTACATCAGTGACAATTGATTCTATTAATTCTGCTAAAGCTCCTCTATAGCTATGTTCAGTTGCCCTGCCACCTTTGTAGAGCGTTTTTATCTTTTCAAAATATTCAAATATTGTCATTTCCTATTTCAATATTATAACTCATTATGTTTTCCAAAAATAGTCAATTATTTCAGGATTCTTTTTTCGTTTTCTATTATTCTTTTTGAGTAATGGGAAATTACAACTCTTTTCAATGTTATTTTGTGTGATTGGGACAGGATTTTTTCCATTCCTGAGCAATTTTTTACCCTTAATGCTTTTTTAAGAGTTTAATGCCTCACAAGGGTGTTACTTGATAAAAGATATTTGATTGCAATAAGCGATTAATGGTAGGTGAAATAAAGCATTTAGATTAAAGACAAGAAGGCGAAGGAATGGGGGAAATTTTTTTGTTATTATTTATTGGAAGTTTTGGGAATATAACGGTTAATGTATGGTGTCGTAGCATCCCGCAGGGTGCTATGAACTATACATAGTGTGTGTGCTTTCGTTTAATTTTAATTTTTACTTGAAGTAAAAAGAAGTTTAAGTGCTAATTTATACATTGCTCTATTCCTTTACAAATACTTGAGTATAGGCCTGCTCCATTTGCTCGATTTCATTATCACTCAGTTCTTTGTAAAATTTTCGTTTACGACTTGCGAGTTTTCCTTTATTTTGGTGGAGGAATAAAATCATACGGTCAACTTTATTGTCTGGCATATCTACTATATTCTGAATATCACCCTTAAGTTCATCATAGGATTGAAGAAAAAGCAGTTCTTCTGGAACGTCTTTATTTACTGTGGATTGTATCGCTCTTGCCAAAAATACAGTGTGATTGGTTAGGTCAGGAAATTGGTATAATGCTTCTATTTTTGATGGGTTATTAACCGTCATTTCTCCAGAATCATCAAGATCATATTTTACCTTTCGTTCAATCAACTTAGAAAGTATCTCTAAAGTAGTATCATATTCATCCATATGGGCAAGTATTTGAGCAGAAACAGGAAGTATTGTGTTGTTTGGTACAATGCCGTCACGTACTAGAATGTCATGAATAAGAAAGCGATGAATTCTACCATTCCCGTCTTCAAATGGATGAATATATACGTAACCAAATGATACCATTGTGGCTTTTATAATAGTTTCTGTTGAAGTGTTTTTTTTATTTAGGTCAACAATTCCTTTCATAAGAGATCTCACAAATTGTGGTGGTGGACATACATAATGTATTTTTTGTGTATTGTCTCTCATTGTTTGACCGACATAGTTTTGAAAATTTCTAAAACCACTGTCTGCATATCTCGGGTCAACAATAACGTTTTGTAAACGAACCAATTCTTCTTCAGATAATGATTCTTCAAAGGTTTTTTGTCCTGCTACTTCTAGTAAGGCGATGAACTTTTCCATTCTATCTTGTGATGGCTCTTCTTTCTCTATTTCACTGGATGATTTTGATTCTTTTTTATAAAGGTAATAGCTGGCTCTTTTAAAAATTTCTGGAGAATATTCGTGTTTTAGATTTTCAATCGCTTCTTCAATATTCCAATCAAGTAACTCGCTAAGCTCACTAGTTCTTCTGATTACTGGACAGAATTCTTTGGCTCCTAGAAGATTATCGTTTACTTTCCATTTGGATATTTTTTTAATATTTCCTGTGACATAACTAGAAGGATCCAATATATCCTCGTAATTAGTGGTCGAGACGTCAACGTCTATTGATTTGCCTCCTGTAAACTCATATAGATACCCAATAATTCTCGGATATTTTCGATTTGGTTTTGCTTTGATGTAGTCTACTATTGTTTGATGATCAATAGAGGTGAAAATTTCCTTGATAAATGCCAGGTTTAAATCATCATATTTTAAAGCAAACTCTAATTGAGGCATCGGGCTATCGCTTACATCATATTTTGGTTTGAATGTTCGAACAACAGTATTTGTTGAACTTAATTCTGTTTTATCTGTTGTTCCGATGTAAGACTCATGTGTTAATCGAAAACCTTGGATGTTTAATTTTTCCTGAAACCATGTAAACCCTACTTTTTTCATTTCTTTTCTATTTACTGGAGTAAATTTAGTTTTTAAAGGGTAAATGTAGTTTATTTTATGTTGATAGGGGTAAAATAAGTTTAATTAATATAGATTTTATTCATTAACCGTTTTTTTGGGTAAAATTAGTCTTTTAGGGGTAATGTTAGTTTGTGCGATGGTTTTAAGGGTAATATTGGTTCTTTAGAACTTTACACATCATTACAAACTACCAGTAAAAAGTAAGCTTTTTTTGGTATTAGTTTAAGTGAGTAATATTGTATTCACTTTGTACGTATGGTATCGTAATGAAGCAACGAAGGGCTAAAGTCAATTATTTACTTTATTTCTCATATATGTTAATTGCAAAAATAGTGAATCTAATGGAGTTTGTTATTTAATGTAACTTGAGTATATATTCCGGTAATGGTACGAACAATATTATATAGAGGAATATATATATTGTATAATCTCACTAATTTTTTATGTATGGCTATTTATACGAACCTAGTAAAGCTTTTTCGAAGCTGCTGGAATTATCCTTTGGGGGGGGCTAGAGAGAGACTCCTTTTTTGAGGATCACTTATTATTGCCGGCACAAAAAAATCCCCTATTAAACCTTTTCCCCGGGTTCCTGCTAATAGGGGATATTCTACTAATGTTTTCTGCTTCATATAAAACTTGATGCAGTAAAAAGGGAAAATTAGATTAAAGGCTGGATAAGAGAGTAAAAGTAAAAATTAATAGATGAAAAACTTGCAATTAATGCTTGTGCGGAGCTTATTAAAGCTATTGAAAATGAATAGATAATTCAGCTTGAATAATTATTTATGTGTTTATCCTGAAAAAAGAAGTAATTTATTCCAGAAATCCTTTCAATTGCGCGTAGTAGGCTTCTTTGTCAATTGTAAAAGTATTGGCTATAGTGGCATTTTTGACAATATAAACGGATGATCTTTCCGGTCTTATTTTTTGGAGGCTTTTTATCAGTTTTGCATTGTAAACAGGGTCTTTGCTGCCACAGATATACAATATCCTTGCATTTATCTTATCCATATCCATATTGGATTCAAGATTGTATTTAGGCTCCATTATTATCTTATCATAAGCCATTGGAAATACTACATCTTGCCCCGCACTACTTAGCAGTTTGCTCATTTCTTCAAAATAGGTATAAGGAGAATCGGCAATTATATGTTTGATCTTAGGATCGTTTGCCGCCACACATATAGACAAGCCGGCACCGATTCCCTTACCATAAAAGTTGATATTAACGATCTTCGGATATTTTTCCCTTACAAACTTCAATGCGCCCTGAAGGTCTTTTTCAAACTGCGTATGAATATAAAATTTCTTTTTCACTTCAAAATCGCTGCTTTGTCCATATCCCCTGTAATCATAAGACAATACGTGGTAACCAAGTGTCAGGAATTTACTCGCCATCTCTATCTGATCCGACATATTACCTTCAACATCATCACTTATAATAACAATTTTGTAGGATGTTTTGTCGCTTGTGGATGGATAGTACCAGCCTTTTAACTTTGCTCCATCATCAGTGGGTATGGTCACTTCCTCAAAGCTCAGGTCAACATCCTTAGGTGTTATTTCGTATTT
The DNA here is from genome assembly GCA_043811005.1 of Bacteroidota bacterium. Taxonomy (GTDB): domain Bacteria; phylum Bacteroidota; class Bacteroidia; order NORP154; family NORP154; genus JBDRNO01. The sequence continues at coordinate 6,472 of JBDRNO010000160.1, forward strand.
TTTTGCTGGGTTTAATCCAAAAAGGGTTATTCCAACAATAATTACGAGAAATACCGGTAAAAATATCTTTTTCAATTTATTATATTTTTATTCCAATCACCAAAATATCATCCATCTGTTCAAATTGGACTCCAGTGTGGTCGGGATGAGCTTTCCATTCTTCTATGGTTTTTTCTAAAATTTTTCCCTGTTCTATCATGTCCATCTTGTGAATATCCAGGAATAATTGCTTGAATCGCCTGCTCATAAATTTTTTGCCTTTGGGCCCTCCAAATTGGTCAACAAAGCCATCGGAAAAAAGATAAATAGCATCTCCTTTTTGCAGCGGTATCTCATGATTGGTAAAGGTTTTATCAGTCTCTTCATATATTCCTATTGGCATTCTATCTGCACGTGTTTCTTCAAGTTCGTTGTTTCTTATTAAAAAAAGAGGATTGTAAGCGCCTGAGAATTCCATCAATCCCCACTTTCCTTCCTTATCAGGGGAAGAGAAAGTACAGAAACCAATGTCCATCCCATCTTTTTGCTGCCCGGCTTTTCCGGTTTGTTGTAATGATTTTATAATACCCTCCTTAAGAGAGTCCAATACTTTTGCCGGTTGAGTAATACCCTTATCGTTTACGATCTCATTTAATAGTGAACTGCCTATCATTGACATGAATGCACCCGGCACACCGTGACCAGTGCAATCGGCTGCGGCAATTAATGCCTTGCCATCTTTTTCCGTAAGCCAGTAAAAATCTCCACTCACTATGTCCTTGGGTTTAAATAGGACAAAACTATCAGGAAGCAGAGCTTTTAAATTCTTGTCAGATGGAAGAATTGCTTCCTGAATTTTTTGTGCATAATTAATGCTATCTGTAATATCTTTGTTTTTTCTTTCTATTTCTTCTTTTTGTTTAACCACTTCGGCTGTCTTCTGCTTGATGATTCTCTGTAAGCCCCTTGTGGAAACGGTTATAGCGCCATAAACAAAACTGATGAACGATAACACATATCCGATGTAAGCCCAGATAGTCCGGTACCAGGGGGGGAGGACGGTAAATGTATATACTGCTTCTATGCTCTCGTGCTCATAAGTGTTTTTTGCTTTGACCCTAAAATAATAATCACCTTCGGGCAGGTTGGTATAACCGGTTTTTGTTTCGTCTTTCCAATCTGTCCATTCTTTATCAAATCCCTCTAAAAAATACCTGTAGCGGTTAGCCGATTCACCTTCATAGCTTTGAGCCGCAAATTCGAATGTGATAGAATTATGTGCATAAGGCAAAATCGGTTTCAAATGATCGGGCTGATTTAAGGTAATTGTTCCATCTTTTTCGAAATAAGCGCCCCAGAATATAATAGAATCTTCTCCTAAAATAACTTTCCTGATAAGGGAGTGAAAGTCCTGCTTATAATTTTTTTCAACGTTGGCATCATACCGGAACAATCCACCAGGCCCGCCAAGCCATGTAATGCCATTGTCATCATGGTAAATTGCATGTATAATTTCCTTTGAGATTCCCAGGAAGGGAGTACTCTCCCATAATGCAGCTGCATTTGCCCGGGGTGCTGCAAAGCCAATTTCAATACCCTTTTCATCAGAAAAAGTGACCATCCAGACATTTCCGTTTTTATCTTCTGCCATACGGTGAATACCCCACGAACTATCAGCAAACTCTTTTCCAAGTATAGTATCGGGGACAAACAGTTTATTATTATCTCCGCCTGAAGCGCCTGTAGCAGAGAACATATAAAGCCCTTTCGCGGTTGCAAAGACGGTCCTATTTAATGCATGTTGTACAAAAACAACACCATCGGGTAAGCCACTTGAAGAATTATACCGGATGATCTCAGCATCATCTATTTTATTATTTTCAAAAGAGAGGATATTTAATTTTATTACACCTTGATTGCGGGTTCCAAGCCACATATTTCCATCTTTATCTTCAGTAACGCTGGAAATACTTTCCTCAATATCATCTATTTTACCCCCATCTATCCACTCTCCCCCGCTTTGCCTGGATGAGGAACCTTCATGGTAAATGGATGTAAACCCATTTGACACACCTATATAAACACGGGAGGGATCCAGTTTCGAGGTATATAATGTCCAGGAATCACATACTATTATAGGATCAGGATTAGCCTGGTAGTTTTGATCTATCTCGAATATTCCAATATTTGTTGCTACCAGTAATACACTTTTTATACCATCATCAAACGAAAGCAAATCCCAGCATTCTGTTGAGATTCCTTCTATCGGCTTAAAATTCGGCTCGTATATATCAAGGGTTCCAACATCCTGTTCCTGGTCTTTTAATTTTTCAATACTGCCGGGCAGGTAATAAACGCCTAAAAGCGTTGCAACATATAAAATACCATTATGGCGGGTAATTGATTGTATTGTTCCTTCCAACCCTGCCTTATCATTATAAAAGGTAATAGGAGAGTTGATCTCAACCATTGAAATCCCGTTAGCCAATGCAAGCCAAAGATTATCCCGGTTATCTTTGCCCTGTGCATATATCGTTCCGTCCTGCAAGCCCGTATTTTTATTTAAGAGTTGTACCAAATTTCCTTGTTTGTCAATGACTGCAAGCCCTCCTCCCAGGGTGCCGACAGAATAATTCTCATTGTGTAATTTAATCCCGTTGTAAATCTGGGTTTCAATAAAAAAGCGGTCTATCTGTGTATTGAAAGGAACTATTTTTGTTATTTGCCCGGGATTAAATCTGTCTGCCGGGAAATAATCAGCGGAAGTTGGTATCATGGTATATAATCCATTGGACCTTGTGTTTAAGAGTATCTGTTTTTTTGCATCCGGAGCGTCATTGGAAAATGGAAGCATAAAGTAAATCCTTTTCTCTGCAAATACTTCTCCTCCCTGGATAAGAACCAGTTTGTCGTCCATCAATTTCATTAAACCTACATCTCTCTGGCGGACATAAATTTGCTCATTTACATAAAACATTAAATGAAATGCCTTTCCTTCCTCTGCATTCCATACTTTTATTGTTTCACCATTCCACCTGAATATTTTATTTGATGTTTGAAAAAACACACCTTCTTGAGTAACAAATGTTTTCCAGACATCAGCAAATTCCAGGTCTTTTTTATCTAAAAATTCTAATAAGGAATAATATTTCAGTTTTCCAACCGAATCAGGTGCTAAATATCCAAATTCTCCCAGGGCGCCCACATATATCCTTCCTCCATCGTCAATTGACAATGAGCGGACCGTACTTTCTTCCAGAGTCTTGATTAACCGCCACTTTACCCCGTCAAATTCCAGGATGCACTCATTATTGCCAAAATACATTATCCCTCTTTTATCTTGCACAACTGCCCAGTTTTGCGGTCTCGCATTATATTCCAGGGGAGAATAGTTGAGGGTAGGTAAATAGCCCTTTTCAATTGAGGATTCCTGCCACGATATACCGGGGGAAGATTTTGAGATCGGATCATCGGGATTTATTAACGAACCGGATTGGGCATAACAGGATGTAGCAGACCGTTCGGAGAATGTCTGGATTTCATTAAGGTATAATAAGCTGTTGGCTACCAAGAAGATTGATATAATTATACCTTTTTTCAACATTAGTTTGAATATATTAATTCCTTTTTGGGTTTGGCTACACTACACGAAACGTTTCATGTAGTGAAGCTTGTCCAGGTTATGAAGAATGCTTTAGGAAGACAAAAGTAATAAAAACTATACTTCAAAATACCAAAAAAAAATACCCCATCCTTAACATAGTTAATAATTAACGGGAAGGATGGGATTTCTTATTAATTTAACCATCTTTTATAATGGTCATAAAATACCTGCGGAATTAACTCATTTATTCTATAATTATTTTTTTATTTACCACATATTTACCTGTTATCAATTGCAGGTTGTAAATACCTGTTGGATAACTACTCAAATCAATTTCCGTTCTATTGCCACTGTTCCATGCTACTTCTTTCACCTCCTGTCCCAAAATGTTAAAAATCTTTATGCTAACTGATGCCGAAGCATCCACTTCAACTGTAAATACACCCCTGCTTGGATTAGGATAAACCTGCAACCTGAAATCAGCAACCAGTAACCCATCAATTCCTATTGTTTCACCTACTAAAACCGAAGCGCTTGCCGTATCTCCATTGTCATCAGTTACTGTTACCGTGTATGATGTATTTCCACATAATCCGGTTGCGGTATGGATTGTTTGACTGTTGGGATCATCCCACTTGTAAGTGTATGGAAGTGCACCTCCGCTTATGTTTGCAGTTGCAGTACCATCGCAAATACCTTGTGTGGCATCATTGGCTGTAGCTGTTACAGATAGCGTACCGGTACTGTTAATTGATGAAGTATTGGATTTGGATGAATTGTAATTTTTTGCCTTTAAAGTCGCGGTACAACCTTGGGGGTGTATGGCTGCAACCTGGTAATATAATTGCCCGGATGGAGGATTTAGATCAGTGTATGAATTCAGGTTACTCGGTACGGCATCAATAGAGTCCATATCACTATATGACGGGCCACGGTAAATGTAATATGTGCCAAAATCAAAACCCTCATAGTGATCCCATATCAAATTGATCTCACCGTTGATGCCGAGATTAACGGTCAGGTGTATACTCTTATGCATCGGGCTTAATTCTGATTCGCTTTCACTCAGACAGGTATCACCGGCAGTGAGCTTGTATCTCCACGACCTTTGAAGCGGGTTTGCCTGCAAATCTACAAAAACGCTCAAGCTGTCATAGGGCACAGCGCCTATCTGAAAATATGCGCCTGCTTGTGTGCCTTCTTTGTAAATATGGTAGGAATCAATGCTCAGTCCCGGTGTTTTTTCCCATACGATAAGATTTTTACCTGTGGTGCTGTCAACAGTTATCATGCATATTTCCACGTTTGCCGGAGGCATGTACAACAAATCAATGCTCTCTACCGCAATACATCCGTTTGCACCAGTCACCGTAACATTATATGTTCCCTCAGTAAGGTTGTAAATGTCCTGTGTTGTATCGGTATTTGACCAATTAAATGTATATGGTAGCGTTCCCCCTGTTACGCTAATATCAACAGAGCCGTTATCCGGGTAATCACAGTTTACATCAACTACCGAATTTACTGTAATAGTTGGTCCTCCGAGACTGTTGATCACAACCTGTGTTACTTTATAGCATCCGTTAGCATCAATAACCGTAACGGAATATACTCCTGCTGCAAGTCCGCTTTGTGAAGAGCCGGAGCCGTAGGTTGACCACAGGTACGAGTATGGAGCCACACCACCCGATACGCTGACCGAAGCGCTTCCGTCCGAACCGTTGCAGCTCGCATTGGTTTTTGTCAACGATACGCTTAACAGTGTGGGTTGTGTAACAGTAAGGCTTGCAGAAGCGATACAGCCCGATTGATCGGCGACCGTCACATCGTATATCCCCGCTCCGAGATTACTGAGGTCTTGCGAAATGTTTCCATTAGACCAAATGTAATCATAAGGAGGCGCCCCCCCGTTCACGCTGATGTCAACAGATCCGTTTGTACCGGCATTGCAGGCAACATTAACAGTTGAATTGACGATTATTGACGGACCGCCCGATTCGTTTACCGTAACAGTACCATAAGCGATGCAGAGATTTGCATCCGTTACAGTAACATAGTGGATTCCTGAAGGCAATGCGGTGGCGCTTGCGGTTGTATCGCCATTTGACCAGAGATACTTATAAGGGGGTGTTCCTCCGCTAACGCTTATTGTTGCAGTAGCATCCGATGAACCGCAGGCAGAAACATCTTGTATTGTAAATGAAAGCCCCATAGCGGGCAGTTGTGTTATCGTTACAGCGCCTGATGAAGAACACCCGTTTGAATCAGTTACCAATACTGTGTATGTTCCTGCAGCAAGCCCGGAAACATCTTCCGTTACAGCGCCATTAGACCAGAAATAGGTGTATGGAGCAGTGCCTCCTGTAACAGTCAGATCTGCGGAAGCGTTATTTCCCCCGCTGCAACTAACGTCAGTGCCTGTAATGGTAGCCGAGACTGTAGGCGGCTCGCTGATCACCGTTGAATTATTGGTTATGCATCCGTTTGCATCAACTATTGTGACCGAATAACTGCCGGCAGCAAGCCCTGTAAGGTCTTCGGTTGTATTTCCGTCAGACCAGATATATGTATAGGGGGCAATTCCCCCGATAATTGTAAGGTCGGCAGCGCCATCACTTGCACCGCATGTGCTGACATCAGTGCCGGAGATGAGAGTAGTGATAGCAGGCGGCTCAAGGATAGTAACATTACCGTTTTTAATACATCCATTGGCATCGGTAACGGCTACCGGGTACGTGCCTCCCTGCAAGCCGGAAATATTTTGCGTTGTGGAGCCATTGGACCAATAATAACTATATGGGAGCGTTCCTCCGCTTGCGGTAATCGAGGCGGAACCATCACCGGCTCCGCATGTGCTTACATTCGTTCCTGTGATAACGGCAGTCAGAGCAACAGGTTCATTGACAATAATATATGCCGTATCTGTCAAACCTGCAAAATCGGTAACAATAACCGAATAATTACCTGCACAAAGGTTTATTGCCGTAGCAGTTGTTTGTAATGCAGGGTCATTCCACTGGTATGTATACGGTGTTGTTCCACCAGCTACGGTTACAAGGGCATTGCCATCACATGCTCCGTTACAACCTGCATCCGTTCCCGAAACACCGGCTACCGGACCGGAAGAGGATATGGTCACGACAATGGTATCGCTTGCCAAACAGCCAATACTATCGGTTACAGTCACAAAATAAGTGCCTGTTGAAATAACCGTGATGGTTTGAGTGGTGCTTCCGGTTGACCATAGATAAGAGGCAAAACTGGAGCCCGCGTTCAGAACGATGCTTCCGTTAACTATTGTATCATTGCCTAAATTAACTGTCAATAAAGGCGGCTCGCCCACAGTATAGTTGGCGGTAGCGCTACATCCGTTTGCATCGGTGATCGTAACGTTATATGCTCCCGCACACAGACCAACGGCTGTTGCCGTGGTTTGTGATGAAGGATCATCCCAAAGATAAGTATATGGTGAAGCGCCTCCGCTTGCGGTAACCAGGGCGGAACCGTCACATGTTCCATTGCATGATGCATCAGTGCCGGATGTTGAAGCTGTTAAGGCAGCAGGTTCATATATAACAATAGTGTCAGATACAGCACAACCATTGGCATCGGTAATGGATACAGAATATGTGCCTGCTGAAAGCCCTGAAATATCTTCTGTTATGCTTGAGCCAGGGTCATCCCACTGATATGTATAAGGAGGTGTTCCTCCATTAACTGTCAGGTCTGCCGATCCGTCACTCCCTCCGTAACAGCTTGCATCTGTTGGCGTTATGCTTATGGTTATAGCGGTTGGCTCATTTATAATAACACTATCATTTGCATTACACCCGTTGGCATCGTATATAGCAACATTAAATATTCCAGGACATAAGCCGGTAGCTGTAGCTGTGGTCTGGATACCGGGATCATTCCACATGTAAGTATAGGGAACTGTACCACCGGAGGCAGTAACCGTTGTAGCTCCATCGCAACCGCCATAACAGCTCACATCCGTGCTTGCAGTGATAGAAGCGCTCAGGACAAATGGTTCGGTAACCGTATCAGAAGCAGCAACGGTACAACCTGCTGCATCGGTAATGGTAGCTGTAAATATGCCGGCACAGAGCCCTGTTGCAGTAGCATTAGTTTGTGAGAATGGGTCATCCCATAAATAAGTAAACGGAGCAGTGCCCCCTGTCATAGATGCCGTTGCCTGTCCATCGCAATCCCCGTTACAGGGTACATTGTTGTCTATAGTAACAGAAGCAGTCCCTCCGCCTAAATCGTTGATGGTTGTTGTTGTTGAATCAGAACAATTATTGACATCGGTAACCGTTACAGTGTATGTAGCTGCGGGTAAGCCGGTAACTGTGCCGGTAGTTGAAACGCCCGGATTATTCCACAGGTAAGTATAAGCGCCTGTACCGCCTGTAACTGATACGGAAACCACTCCGTCTGACTGACCGCAGTTGGCATCAACTGCAGAAGGGGTCAATACTAAGGCAGGTGGTTCGTTGACTGAATAGCCGGCAGTGTCGGTGCATCCATTCACATCAGTAACGGTAATTGTATAGGTGCCGATACAAAGTCCTGTTTCCGTAGATGAAATGCCACCGCTTGACCATAGAAAAGAATATGGGGAAACACCTCCACTGACAGTAACAGAAGCAGTACCGTCACATGAACCGTTGCACGTTGCATCTATGCCGGATGTTGAAGCTAATAAGAGAGACGGCTCGTTAATAATAACTGTGTCAGATACATTACATCCATTGGCATCGGTAACAGTTACAATATAAGCGCCTGATGAAACGCCCAAAATATCTTCTGTGGTATCACCGATAGACCATAAATAATTAAAAGGTGTTGTGCCTCCTGAAACAGTTAAATCCGCTGTACCGTCATTTCCCCCGTTACAGCTAACATCTGTTGATGCTATGCTGATGGTTATAGCTGCCGGCTCATTTATAATAACAGAATCATTTGTATTACAACCATTGACATCTGTAACGGAAACACTATATATTCCTGCACATAATCCGGTAGCAGCAGCAGTGGTCTGGAAGCCGGGGTCATCCCACAGGTATGTATAACCTCCTGTACCACCGAAAGCAGACACGGATGAAACACCATCACATGTTCCGTTGCATGATGCATCGGTACCTGATGTTGAAGATGCAAGAGCAACCGGTTCGATAACCGTATAGCTGTCCATAGCCGTACACCCGTTAGCATCGGTGACAGTCACATTGTATGTCCCGGCACAAAGTCCATTCGCAGAAGCCGTGGTCTGTGAAGAGGGGTCGTCCCACAGGTAAGTGTAAGGTGCTGTTCCCCCAGATGGCGACACTACAGCTGACCCGTCACAACTGCCATTGCATGAAGCATCGGCACCTGATGTTGAAGATGCAAGAGCAGCCGGTTCGATAACCGTATAGCTGTCCACAGCCGTACACCCGTTAGCATCGGTTACAGTCACATTGTATGTTCCGGCACATAAACCGTTTGCCGTTGCTAAGGTTTGTGAGCCCGGGTCATCCCACAAGTACACAATACCTCCTGTCCCGGTGGCTGTTCCATCACATAATCCGTTACAGGAAGCGCTCGTACCGGAAGTGGTAGTAATTGGAGATGAATAAATTGTTAACACCATAACATCGGAAGCAGCGGCACAAGGTCCTGCGGGGTCATTAGTTGTAATTGTAAGCGTCACCGTACCCGAAGCGATATCAGCAGCCGAAGGATTATATGTAGCAGCCGGTAATGCATCATCATCAAATGTACCTGTACCTGAAGTTGTCCATGTAGAACTTGTGGCACTTCCACCTATTGTTCCTGAAAGGGTATAATTGCTTCCTTCACATATAGCGGCATCAGTACCGGCACTGGCAGTAGATGCCTGATCGATTGTTAAGATCATGGCATCAGATGCAGTCGTGCATGGTCCTGCAGGATCATTTGTAGTAATAGTAAGTGTCACCGTTCCTGCTGCTATATCTACAGCCGAAGGAGTATATGTAGCTGCCAGTAAAGAAGCGTTGTCAAATGAGCCGGTTCCTGATGTTGTCCAGGTAGATGTTGAAGCGCTTCCTCCTATCGTTCCCGACAGGGTATAATCGCTTCCTTTACAGATGGTATCATTTGCACCTGCGTTAGCTGTTGCGGTAATATTAACGGTAATTGTTATTGTATCAGATGAACTGGCACATACTCCATTGGAGATAGACCATACTAAAGTAGAGGAGCCACCTATTGTAAGACCGGTAACACCGGATGTGGGTGATGAAGGTGTAGTAATTGTAGCCGTGCCTGAAACAACACTCCATGTCCCGGTTCCAACAGCAGGTGTATTGCCTGCCAATATTGTTGTGGTTGTACCACATAGGTTCTGGTCAGGACCAGCAGCAGAAACGGTTGTTGACGGGTCTGAATTGATCATAACATCATCAAAAGAAGCAGTACAACCACCATTGGAAGTTGTAATGGTCCATCTGAGCGTTGAGTAGCCACCTATGGTCAGACCCGTTACGCCTGATACGGGATCATTGATACTTGGCACTATTGCAGTGCCTACGGTGACTGACCATGTGCCTGTCTCACTGCCTGCAGGCACATTGGCAGCTAGCGTTGCTGTTGTGGTATTACACAGGTTCTGATCGGGACCCGCAGCTGAAACAGTTGTTGCCGGGTCTACATTGATCGTTACATCATCCGTACTGGATGCGCAAGCTTCAAAACCTGATGTTATTGTCCATCTGAGTGTTGATGAACCGCCTATGGTTAGTCCTGTAACACCCGATGTGGGATTATTAACATTTATTACAACTGCCGTACCTGCGATTACAGTCCAAGTACCGGTCTCACCGGCTGCTGGTGCGTTAGCCGCAAGAGGTGCAGTCGTTACACTACACAGGTTCTGGTCCGGACCGGCTGTCGAAACGGTTGTTATCGGATCGGAGTTGATAGTAATATCATCAAAAGAATCAGCACAACCACCGTTGGAGGAAGTGATGGTCCAGCGAAGTGTTGATGAACCGTCTATGGTCAATCCTGTTACGCCTGATGCGGGATCGTTGATACTGGTAACTACTGCTGTGCCTGCTATAACAGTCCATGTACCGGTCTCACTGCTTTCCGGAGTATTGGCAGCAAGAGTTGCGGTTGTTGTATTACACAGGTTCTGATCGGAACCAGCTACAGAGGTAGTAGTTGTAGTATCAGCAACAACAACAATAACGTCATTACCGTTACACCCATTATCATCTGTAACAGTATAAGTTAAATTATATGAACCTGGACCAGAATTAAATGTTGGATTTGAAATTGATGTTGAAGACAATGGGCCTGTATCATCTGTCCAGAGATGGGTAGTATATGTTCCTGAGCCCCCTGCAGGATTGCCATCTAATGCCAGATCTACTCCTTGACAGCCAATTGCAGGATCAGGGCTAATACTTGCTGTAGGGGTTGAATATACTGTTACTGTAATACTATCTGTTGTATCGCATCCGTTATCATCCGTCACAGTGTAGAATAGATCAAAAGTGCCAGCAGCACCGGAGTTAAACGTAGGATTTTGGATCACAGTTGAACCTAACGGCCCCGTATCTCCTGTCCATAAATGAGAAGAATATGTTCCGGTACCCCCACCGGGAGTACCATCTAATACCAGGTCTATCCCTGCACATACTATGGACGGATCAGGGCTGATAGTTGCAGTAAGTTCGGGTGGTTCATTAATTGTTTCCAGCGAAACAGCCCGACAACTACCGGCATCCTCAACAATAATGTCATATATACCTGCCCCTAAGTTTGAAAAAGTACTGCCTCCCTGGAAAGTTAAGCCACTATCAATACTATATTGTGTAGCACCGGTTGCATAGATAATTATTTGACCGGTACTATCTCCATTACATGCAACGTTCGTTATTGATAAGCTATCAACACTTGGACCAACCGTATTATCTATTGTATCCTTTCCGGTAGCCAGGCAACTATTTATATCTTCAACAACAATATTGTAAATTCCGGCAGATAATCCCGTGAAATTATTGCTCCCTTGAAAACCGGTACCACCATCTATTGAATATTGATAAGGAGCGTTTCCACTACTGGCGTAAATCGTAATGGTTCCATTAGGAGCAACACAACTTGAATTATCAGTATTTTTAATCGAATCAACTACTGGATTTGTATTTACCGTAACAGTAATATCATCTGTTCCAACGCATCCGTTATTATCTGTAACGCTATAAGTCAAATTATATGCTCCTGCTCCTGCATTAAATGTTGGATTTGAAACAACCGTTGAAGACAGTGGCCCGGTATCCCCCGTCCATGAATGAACGGTAAACGTTCCTGAACCTCCTGCCGGGTTTCCATTCAATAACATGTTTACTCCAGCACATACCGTTGCAGGATCAGGGCTTATTGTTGTTGTAGGATTTGGGTTTACGGTAATCACAATATCATCAGCAGAACTTGAGCACCCGCCATTAGCTGAAGTAATCTTCCAGCGAAGGGTTGATGATCCACCTATGGTCAGCCCTGTAACACCAGATGCTGTGTCATTGACACTGGTCACTACTGCCGTGCCCGCTATGACCGACCATGTGCCTGTCTCGCTGCCCGCAGGAGCATTGGCAGCCAGGGTTGCGGTTGTGGTATTACACAGGTTCTGGTCAGGGCCGGCAGCGGAAACAGTTGTCGTTGGGTCTACGTTGATAGTAATATCATCGGCAGAAGCAGAGCAAGCCCCGAACCCTGATGTTATGGTCCATCGTAGTGTTGATGTTCCGCCTATTGTCAGGCCGGTTACGCTTGATGCCGGGTCATTGACACTGGTCACTATAGCAGTACCAACGATAACTGACCATGTGCCGGTCTCACTGCCGGCAGGTGCATTGGCAGCAAGAGTCGCGTTTGTTGTATTACACTTATTTTGATCGGGACCAGCAGCGGAAACAGTTGTGGTCGGGTCTGAGTTAATCGTTATATCATCGGTAGAAGCAGCACATCCCCCATTGGCTGTCGTTATTGTCCATCTGAGTGTTGAGGAGCCTCCAATCGTCAGACCTGTTACACCAGATAACGGATCATTAACACTGGTCACTAATGCAGTGCCCGCGATAACCGACCATGTGCCGGTCTCACTGCCAGCCGGTGTATTGGCGACAAGCATAGCTGTTGTGGTATTACACAGGTTCTGATCGGGGCCTGCTGCCGAAACAGTTGTTGTCGGATCCACATTGATCGTTATATCATCGTTAGAAGCAGCGCAAGCCCCGAAACCTGATGTTATTGTCCATCTGAGTGTCGAGGCCCCGCCAATGGTCAAGCCGGTTACACCTGATGCAGGGTCATTAATACTGGTCACTACTGCCGTGCCTGCGAGGACCGACCAGGTGC
>JBDRNO010000161.1:0-12421 GCA_043811005.1 Bacteroidota bacterium
CAGATAGATACAGAAAAACAACAAGCAAGGAAGATATCACGTCTGCATAAAGAAGCTGCTAAATGTGGGTTCTTTTTGCAGAAGGTAGCTGCTTGATTATCAGACGATTAGGATGGACGTCATTGTAAACGGAGCGCAGCGAAGTGAGGAATCTCCCCCTCAGGTGCAGTAAAATGCCCAATTTTATCTCGTTTTTATTATAATCAGTATCCACTATCCAACCCCCTCTCACAACTCACCAGCCACCAGCCACCAGTCCTCTATTTCCACAACCTCAATAAAAGGATCTCAATCCCTAAAAACAATAGCGCCAGTATAATAAAATATTTCCACAGTTTTTTGCCTTCGCTCATTTCGTTTAATAAGGAAGTCAAATTCCTGTTTCCATCAATTAAAATTGAAAAGTTGGATAAACCATTGGTTTTTAAAATTTCCAATAGTTCATCACTATCGAAATAGCTGAGATCTGACTCTTTGCGGTTATAATTGAATGATATTCCTCCGATGCCTGTTTCTCCAATTAATAATGAATAATTCCCGGAGTGTGTGATCTGGTTGTGCAGGAATATATTTGTCATTGAACCGATTATCTTGTGTTCCGGGATGATATCAAAACCATCATCTCCGGGTTTATCGCTGTTTTTTACAATGTGAAAAATATTATCACCGGTGAGGTTAATATTGCTTGCTTCCAGGGTGTTGTCCTTGCCAATGGTGTAAAACATCCTGTTTTGTGGTTGGCTGTGCAAAGCAATTTTATACATAACCGGCACAAAAATGGCATGAGTGGCAAAGTTGCTGAAATCTGTACTTAGCGGTACGGATGAGAGATAGACCTTTCCCTTGCCAAAAGAGTATCTGCTCAGGAACGAATCGCCATTTTGCAGCTTCATCAGGTATTCTTCGTTTGTCCTGCTTTTTTTGCTGAATTTGAAATGTGTAGAAACTACCGGCAGATCAATGTTTTCAGGCATTTTTCCCTGTCCCGTTCTGCCGGGTTCAAAAACGCCTGAATATATTTCATGCTCAATGTTGACCTTGGTTACCCTGCTGTCAATTGTGTCAATGTCCGTATAGTAGTTAACACCCAGGTTCAGAGATAAAAAGTCCTTATAGCTTTCCGGATCACACAGATAGCCCTGTTTCTTGCTATCTGTAGTTCGGGCAATGCAGGGATTGGGAAATACGATCACATTTCCACCGTTTTGAATAAACCTTTTCAACTCCTGTGACATACCCGAAGAAATACTTATAAGCTCATTCAATATGATAAGATGATTTTCCGACAGGGTAGAGTAGTTGAGGTTTTCTTCAAAGGAATTATTAAATATGAAATATTCATTTTTTCCAAATAAGGAATTGATATATTTACTCTCCCCAGACCTTCGTCCCCCGCCTGCCCCGTAAGGTACTCCTTCGGGATCCCTCGTCCCTCGTCCCTCGTCCCCTTTCCCGTTGATACATAATACGGAAATATTATCAGCCACTTCAAACGAAAAATAAAACATATCATCAAAAGTAACAGGGTAGTCTGTAAGGGATATCTCAGCTTGTTGGACACCGGTTTTGATCAAGGTAAATGAGAGTGTTATAACAACTGATGAATTTGGGTCAATACTAAAGCTCGCCAGCGCTTTTTGTGTTTGATTGATCAGCAGTTTAATTGGAATATTTTCATAAGAATCATCCGAATTGTTCCTGATCCTTACAAATAACTCTTCGGGTTGGTTAACTTGCCTTATTGGAGAATCAAACCAGCAACTGTCAATGAACAGATTGTTCGTTTGCCGTGCAACAACCGGTATTAAGCTCACATTAATACTTGTATCATTATTTAATTGCCCGAAATTTGAGATGCTTTTTTGGAAGTCGGAGATCAGGTACGCATACCTGGTTGTTGAACCACTGCCTGTATGTATGGAAGGCAGGTTTGCCAGGATATCAGATTGCCTTACAACGACCTCTGATATGGTCTTCACCATGGGTGATATCTTCACTTCATCGAGCAATTCTATGAATTCTTCCCTGTTGATCATTCGCTGGTGTCTTGCTTCAAAGTCATTGGTCAGAAGTTGGAATTTGTCAGTTGGCTTGTATGCTGAAACGATCTCCATGGCTTTCTTTTTCGCCTGTTCAAATAATCTTCCGTAATCATTAGTTGCATCCATACTGAATGAATTGTCAATATAGATACTTATTACCTTATTTTCAGTTATGGTTGAATTGGTATTAACAGGGATATAGGGCTGTGCAAATGCAAATACCAGGGCAGTAATGGCTAAAATGCGCGAGAGCAGAACCAGTAAATGCTTTAGCTGGGATTTGGATTGGGTTTCTTGCTTTATTTCTCTCAGGAACTTAACATTGGTGAAAAATATCCTTTTATACCTGCGGAAATTGAACAAATGAATAATGACAGGTATCGCAGTTGCAAAAAGAGCAAATAAAAATTGTGGGTAAAGGAAATTCATAGGAAGGCAAAGATAGTAAAAGGAAGTTATTGGTTAAATTTTTTTTTGAGGTGCTGTGGAATGGAGAATGGATATTGGAAATTGGTGTTGGATAATTGAAATTGGAAAATAGTTTTGGAAAATTGAGAATAGAAATTTTGTGTGCTGTCAGGTGTTTCCACCTGACGGTTTTGCGTTGTGTTTCCGTTTGTTGTCAGGTGGAAACACCTGACAGCACATCACGATTCGAAGTTTATAATTTCATGATCTTTTCAACCAAAAATTTACCCTCACTGGAGAATATTCTAAGGATATAAGTACCTGCTGATAGGGTAGTGGTGGAGAATGAGAATATATTATATCCATCTTTGACTTTCTCTTGCAAAAAGGTTTTTACCAATTTCCCATCAATATCATAAACAAACACCTTCACCGGCTTGTTATTATTGGAGGTGAAATTTACGGATATAAGATCAGATGCAGGGTTGGGGAAAACATTGATCAATATATTATTTTTTATTTCATTTTTAATACCGGGTGGCACATCAATGTTTATGTTAATATTATCGAGATATAGAAAATTACCCCATCCTGAGTGGTTCTCAAAGAAGATTTGAACTGATGAAATACCAGGTAATCCGGACAGGTCAATAGAATCTTTTCTCCACTCACTATCTGCAGGAATAAAAGGAGATGTACTGCTGCTGCCTGTTGCCAGGTCTTCACCGCCTTTTAAATACAATAAATTTTTCGTAATACCGCAGTCAGTCGAATAAAATATTGCCAGGGTATCCGAATAAGTCGTACTATAAGGAACATAAGCCACATCAAACGATAATGCTGCAAAGGATGACAGTGACAGATCAATAGCCGGTGTTATCAGGGCATCTCTTTCACCTATGGTATTTGGATTAAAATTATCAATTGTAGCAGAAGCAAAGCTCACTCCGAATCCACCGGCAGATGTTGTGCCCTCCCAGGTATTATAGTTATCATGGTTGTCAATTTTCCAACCCTGGGGAGCAAAGCCGGGAGATTCAAATCCCTCTGTAATTGGCGAAGCAGAAGTTTCAGGGTAGGTAACTTCTATGTAGTTGCTTTTAATTAACGTATCTGTTCCATAACTGTTATAAACAATTAACTTAACATAAAAAATACCTGTATCATAGTAAGTAACTACCGGGTTTTGCATAGTTGAGAAGGTAGGTGTACCGCCATAAAACAGCCATATCCAACCGGGTGTTGCATTAAGTGATTGGTCGGTGAATTGAATCGAATCCCCGGGACAGATGGTGGTATTGTCTGAAACAAATTGAGCTTCAGGCGGGGCAGCAACAGGAGTATACAGGTCGGATTCCCAAATGCCTCTTCCGTAAGTTGCAGCGCGTATCTTACCCGAACCATAATGGATCTCCAACTCATTTACAATGACATTGGGTAAATTGTTCATGAACGGCTGCCAGTTGGTTAGGGTATTATCTTTGTAATATATGCCAACATCCGTTCCTACGTATATGCCATCATCCGATCCTTCCTTGTAAACTATACAGTTGACCGGTAAATTAGGCAAATTACCGGAAATATTAGTCCAGCTTGCACCGGCATCATCTGTTCTGTATACTTTTTCTCCATTTGAAAACCCCGAAAGAGTAACCCAGATGTTTTCCGGATCAGTAGGATTTACAGCGATATATGTAATTGCATTTGAAGGCAGCCCATCGTTAATGAATGTCCAGCTTGCACCGCCATCAGTGGTCTTATAAAGTGTGTCATAAGTTGCAGCGTAAAGATAACCGGGATTGGATGGTGCAACAGCCAATGAACGCAATGAATATGAGGGATTGAAATTTGAGATCGTTGCCCAGTTGCTGCCTCCATCGGTGGTTTTCCATACATTTTTATAGCCGGCATAAAGAGTTGATGAATTAAAAGGATCAATCACGTAAGGGGTTACCCAGGCACCACCTTCAGTTATATTGCCGGCAATATAATTGAAATTCAATCCGCCATCGGTTGATTTGTAAATATCTCCATTCTGTATGGCTCCGTACATAATGTCGGGGTTGGAGTAATCAATGATTGCCTCCATGCCATCGGCACCTAACACGTGAGTCCACACACCAAGTCTCAATAAATTAGTGCCGTTATCCTGTGTGCCTCCGATTATAAGGTTAGGGTTGGTTGGTGAGCCGCCAATCCTGTAAAACTGGGTTATTTCAATTCCTTTAGAAAGGTCGGTCCATGTGTTTCCGTTATTACTTGTTTTAAAGATACCTCCGTCACTTCCGCAATAGAGATTTGAGCCGAAAAAATCCAGTGAGTGAATATCCGCGTGTACATATCCGTAAGTTGTAGGATAATACCAATGAGTATTGATATTAAAGCTCAAACCGCCATCAATTGATTTCCATACATTGATCCCGCCAACATATACCTCATCGGGATTGGTGGGTGATACTGCGAGCGCCATGTCATACCAGCTTTGCCCACCGGAGCCGGAACCATCCTCGGCATAGCAAAAGAGATTAGGACTGTTTGTCCGCAATGAAAATGTTACACCTGTGTTCTCGGAACGGTATAGCCCATAAAAACTGGCATCATCCGAACTGCCGCATAAAAAATAAACATGATCAGGCGCTGCTTCGCTTACACTTATAAAAGCCCTGTTAATGTCTGTATCAGGTGGCAATCCGTAAGTTATTTTGGTAAAAGACAACCCGTTGTCTGATGATCTGAAAAATTCATCGCTTGAAGCATATACAATGCCGGTATTCCCCGGCTTAAATTCAATGTCACTAAAATTGCCTCCCTGCACTAATATCCAGTTATTTGCCGCATCTGACGAATAAAATATGCCATTATTAGTAGCTGCAAATAGAATATTAGGATCGGTTGGATGAATTAATATTTTATTTATTCTTTTGGTTTGGGTGGTTTGCCAGTTCAAACCCGTTGTGTTCCAGCTATTTCCGCCATCAGTGGATTTTAATACGCCAATGCTGTATGTATCGCCACCATCTCCGTCCCCTGTACCGAGGTAGACTATGTCATGGTTGACCGGATCAATCGCTATTCCGGATACTCCTATGATAGGCAATCCGTCAGTTGTGGTGAACCAGCTATTTCCCCCATCCGTTGATTTCCAGCATCCTCCTGAAGGCGCCCCGAAATAAATAATATTGCTGTTGCCGTGATCAACCATTACACAATTTACCCTTCCAAGTCCCGGGTTCCAGCCCGTGCTAAACCAATCGGAAGGGCCCAGTGGCATCCAGTTGCCGCCTGTTTTAACCTTCAACTCGCTGCTGTGATCTTTCATGTACTCAATGTGTTCACTCCATGCTTGTGTTGGCTTGGGCAACCTGCCCGAAGGATATACCCTTTGCTCCATAAAATACTCCCACCGCTTGAACTGTTTCCATCCCTTGCCCTTTTCATAAGTACGGTCCTTATAGTATTCATTAAATTCCTTTTGTGTATCATAAAAATTCACTGCCCCATCCTGCATCATCTCCACCCATTTTTGTGCGGAAAGAGGGTAGAAAAATATGATAAAAAGGATTGTAATAAATAATTTATTCATAATACAGAAATTATTATAATTATGACTAACCCCGCCATTTATGGCGGGGGTTATGAATCAACATTCAAAATTGGGCTTTAGCCCCTTATATTTCTGAAACCATATTTATTCATAAATTCGTCACATTCTTCTTGCCATGATTTCTTTTAATGATGTTATAATGTTATTTCTTGTAAACAGTTTAAGGGCTAAAGCCCAAAGTATGTGATTCTTTTGTTTTCTCAGCCATAAATGGCGGAGTTAGTCAGCCATAGCTATATTAGTCTATTTTTATATACTTACGAAACATATCTTCAGCTTCAGCGGACTTTCAATATGGCTCAATTCTTTACAATTTTTTCAGTCATAATCACATCATCATTGGAATATATTTTCAGGATGTATGTACCTGCTGATAGGGGAGAGGTGGAAAATGAGAATATGTTGCGTCCTTGTTTGGCATTATTATCATAAAAGGCTTTTATTAATTTACCGTCTATATTGTATATTGCTATTTCAACCGGACTATTTTTTTCTAAGATAAAATCCTGGTATATTATATCATAAGCTGGGTTTGGGAAGATACTTGCTTTAAGATCGGGTTGGTTTAAAGTGACAGAAGCAGACAAAGAACACAAATAAGCATCAATAACGGTAACAGAATAAGTTCCTTCACACAGGTTATAGGCAAAGGCGGTTGGTTGGTTCAACGGATCATCCCACGAATAAGTATATGGAGGATTGGCATTATAAACTGACACTTCAACACGTCCATCACATAATCTAAAAATACTTTCATCTACACTGTCAGTTATACTAATAGCCATAATGGTTGAATCAACACTTTGCAGTTCAGCAATCCATGTTCCGTTTTTTTTCAACGAGTCACCATAATAACCTGTTGTCCAAACCTTCCCGGGTTCATTGTATTTTCTCTGTGAGCCGGTGTAATCGCCCCATCTCTCATAAGTTCCGCCATGCCTGTCAACATAATTGTCTCCTTCTTTAATACGCAGTATCCCGGAATATTCCCCGCCATTGCTGTAATAAATGGCTGAGAAACCGGAAAAGACGGTGGGGGCTGAATGGTCAAAGGTGATAAGCGCCTCATAATCGCAATCAGTTAAGCCGGTATAGGAAATATTAGGATAACCGAAATCCAGTAACGTATCACTTAAAATATTGCCGGTTACAGTTATGACAGAATCGAGGTTATTGATGAAACCATGATATATACCCGAAAATCCTGTAGCTGTATCAATGGTGTTGCTAACAAATTGGATTTGCCCGTTCTCAAGGAATGCCCCAAGTACCCGTCCGTCATTGGTGTCAAATTCGTGACCGTTTGCCTGGCGGGCAAATGGCGGAACACCGTATTTTGTGTCGGTCAGACCGAGCTTGATGTTAAGTGTTGTTCCAGGATCGTCCAAGGTGTTTGTAATTTCAACTAAAAAAATACTGTCACTCTGAATGGTGAAATTTCTGTTCGACAAGAAATACATATTTGGGCTGTATGGTTTGCTGCCGCCAATGACAGGATGAAGGTTGCGTATGTTTATGCTATCGTATAATATATCGCTCCAGAGTTCAGTATTGATAATGGAATCACCATTGAAACCTGCCGTTTTATCAACTTGCCAGATGATGGTTTGTACAAACCCTATTTGCCAGGGCACTCCATTCATTAATTGGTTGACGGTTAGGAATAATTCATCATCTGTAACGGCAATAGCCGGATAATCAGACCATGTGGAATCGTTAAAAGGATTTCCGTTCAAAGCGTAACAATTCCAGTTAGCTGTGGGATCATTGGTTTCGGTGAAACAGACTATGACCTTGCTGTTTTGCCATGTAGTTTCAAACAGGAAAACAAGTATGAATTTATCTTCGTTAGGATCATAAACCAATTTGGGATCGTATTTACTTGTCCCGATACTGCTGAGCCCTAACAGACCAGCAAAATATGCCAGGGAAGTAACCTGTATCATTGTATCCTGCTCAACGTCATAAATATTGATCTTAGAATTAGTAGCGGATATTAGTATTCCATCATTGGATATTGCCATGTTATTATCATTTGGTATTCCAGATGGTGTGTTCCCTTCAAAATTTCTCCTGAGTACAGGCAACGAAGCTTCAGTACCTGAGAACTTATAAGGTTTATAACCGGTTTTCCTTGGGTATTTCTTGCCTATCTTCTTTTTTAATTCTATAAGATCCGCCCTTTCAGTACCCGGTTTAGGCATTTCTACATTCTGTAGCATGGACATCCAATCGTGCTCTATTTCTTTAAGATCAACAGTGGAAAATTTGGATGCTTTAAATTTCTGTTTTTTATAGGATATTTTCTGTTCCTGTGCGGTACACTGAGTTATAATAAAGAGGAATGATATAATTAAGTGTAGGATTCTCATCGTTTTTGTTAAAACAACTAAATTAATCAAAGTTTCTAATTAGTGTTAATTCGTGCCTGCACGCCATAGTGCTGTTTCGGCACGCAGGCGTGTAATTAGTGGCATCCGCCAGCTGGTGGTTTAATAAATTTGGGAATCTATGTTCTACAAATTTACTATTGTTTTTTGAATTTTTTCGCCTTTTCCCTAATTTTTGATTATAATTTGAACTATTTGGTCAAGCACATATTTTTTTTTAAGTTTGTGTAATTATTAGCGAAAGCATTTTTGAAATTAAAGAAAAATGAAGAAATACAACTTGATTAAAAGTGAGTTATTTAACACATATAAAAATAAATTAAATGTTAATTTATTTAAGAGATATAATCAATTAAAAAAAGAGGAATTAACATTAGTTAACTTTGATTATTATTTCTCATCATCTGCTGTTTATTCTTCTAATATTGAGGGAAATACAACTGATTTTAATTCATTTTGGAAATATAAAAAATTTAATATTCCACGAAAATCAAAAGAAATAAAAGAAATAGATGACTTATTTAATGCCTATGAATATGCCAGGAAAAGAAAGTTGGCTCTTTCTAATATATTGAAAACTCATGAAATTCTTTCAAGAAATTTTTTAATTATATCTCTAAGAGGAACATTTCGCAACCAACCTGTAGGAGTATATAGTGGAAGGAGATTAGAATATCTTGCAATTGAGCCACAATATGTAAAAAATGAGGCTGAAAGACTTTTTGAAGATATTGAACGGCTATTAAATCGTAATCTTTCAATCAAAGAAGTATTTTATTATGCTTCAATGATACATTTGGTATTTGTTAAAATCCATCCTTTTATAGATGGAAATGGACGTGTTTCCCGGTTATTGGAAAAATGGTTTTTAGCATCCAAATTGGGTGAAAATGCATGGTATATTCAATCTGAGCAGAATTACTTCAGTAAAAGGAAGACATACTACAAGAACTTAAATATCGGAGTTAATTATTACGAATTAAATTATGGGAGGTGTATCCCTTTTTTGTTGATGTTGCCTGAAGCATTAAGAACATAACATTGTAAATAAAATGAAAAATACCTTTAACTTTTTCAAACACCATCTTGCTTTGCCAATTAAATCTTGTGTCATCGCCCTGTTTTTTTTTGGCTTGTTTATTCAGGATGTAGCTGCCCAGCTAATTACAGATAATTCTTTTCCCAATAATTCAGCTTCATATCTTGTGCATAACATATTAATGGAGAATGGAGTTATAGTCACCAATGTTACTTTTAACGGAGATTCATTATACCAGGTAGGTTATTTTGATGGTTCTGCCTGTAATATCGGCTTATCCGAAGGAATTATTATTGCGAATGGTGATGTCAATTTAGCTGTAGGACCAAATGACCAATCAGGGGTAACAGGAATATTTCCGGCATCTCCCTCCCCGAGTTACGACCCTGATCTGCTCGATATTCTATCTGGTACCACCGCAAATGATGCTGCTATTTTGGAATTTGATTTTGTAGCAACAGGTGATACAGTGATGTTCAATTATGTTTTTGGGTCTGATGAATACCTTGAATGGGTTTTTTCTTTTAATGATGCCTTTGGATTTTTTATCAGCGGGCCTGGAATAGCAGGTCCATATACCAATGGAGCGGAAAATATCGCACTTGTTCCTGGCACCTCAACACCAATTACCATTGATAACGTAAATAATGTTTTCAACAGCGTTTATTATGTGGATAATGGGGATGGTTTTAGCCCGCCTCAGAATACTGATACTTCTGTAGTACAATGCGATGGGTTCACTACTGTTTTACAAGCTGTCTCCCCTGTTCAATGCGGTCAAACTTATCATATAAAAATAGCTATATGCGATGCAAATGATGGTGTTTTGGATTCCTGGTTATTTTTAGAATCAGGGAGCTTTAAAAGTAATTCTATTATTTTCACTACAGCCGGCAACGACACCTTATGCGACCTTGACACCTTGCAGATACAAGCAATTGTTGATACCATCAGCGCTTATACTTATAGCTGGAACAATGGTGCCTCCTTATCCGACTCAACAATCTATAATCCGTATGCATTCCCTGATTCAACCACAACCTATGTTGTAACAGTTACATCTCTAATTACCGGATGCGAGAAGTCCGACAGCCTTACAATACTGGTTACTCAACCACCGGCATTATCATTGTTCCCCGGTGATACTACTTTTTGCTCAGGGCAATCCGTACAATTTAATATTGGCTCAACACCTGCGAATTGTGGTCTTAATACATCCGGGTGTGTTGGCACTTTATTTGACTATGATGCAGGAGCAGACATTACATCCACCACCATTACATCACCTTATTATGGTTTGTACGAAGATGGAAGAACGCAAATCCTATATAGAGCATCTGAATTACATTCTTTAGGCATTCATGGAGGAACAATTTCACAAATTGCCTTTAATGTGGCTCTTAAAGGCAGCACCCAGCCATACCAGGGCTTTACTATCAAAATAGGATGCACCGGGTTTAGTGATCTGTCAAGTGGTACTTTCGTAAGCGGATTGGATATAGTTTATGGTCCTGATACCGTTACAAATAATATTGGTTGGAATACTCATATATTAACAAATCCCTACGACTGGGATGGTGTGTCCAATTTATTGGTTGAAGTTTGCTATGATAACAGTACGTATACGTCAAATGATGAAATTTATTACACTGCAACAAGCTATACTTCTGTATTACATACATATATGGATGGAAGCGCAGGTTGTTCTTTGATTGGCTCTGCTTTATATGACAGCAGACCAAATACAAAATTTACATTTTGTAATACTACATCATTTGATACTTATGATATAATGTGGTCTCCATCTGCCGGATTGTCTGATGATACAATTGCCGATCCCATTGCAACACCGGATAGTACAGCTACATATATACTAACTTTAACACATTCTGAAACAGGATGCCAATATACTGTATCACAAACCATTGATGTTCAAGACCCAATAAATATTGTTATTACTCAACCTGGAACTTACTGTGGTACAAGCAATCCGGATACCTTGATAGCCACTCCATCCGGAGGAAGCTGGTCGGGAATTGGTATCGTGGATACTGTTCTGGGTATTTTTGACCCTGGAACAGCAGGAATTGGAAATCATATTATTACCTATAAATTACCTGATATTTGTGAAAGTAGTACGACTGTTACAGTAGAAGTTAAATCATCACCACCTTTCACCATTAGAAATACTGGGCCTTTTTGCGTATCAAATGAAAGATATCTTCTTTTTGCTATTCCCTATGTAGGCACATGGTCGGGGCAGATTATTGATGCTAATGGATACGTTGTTCCATCAGACACCGGTGACTACGATATTACTTACTCCATCACATCGGTTTGCGGTTCTTGCGATACTACTTTTACTATAACTGTTCTTCCTTTTCCTTCACATTCCGCTACTATAACAAGTATAACCAATCCGTCATCAAGCAGCATATGCGATGGCAGCATCACAGTATCAGTATCAGGAGGTACAATACCTTACTCATACTCATGGTACCCCACAGGTGGAACTGCCTCAATAGCTCTCGGTCTTTGTACTGGAATTTATACTGTAACCATAAATGATGCTAATGGTTGTACGATTTATTTAACAGATACATTAACTACTGCAACCGGTACTTTAGCGTTATATTCTAATAATGTAATTAATCTATTCCCTAATCCCACTCAAGGAACTTTTTACCTGGATATTAATCTAGATATTCCATCGGATGTTAGTATTACCATATTTAATACAATTGGTGATGTTATCGAATCAACGATTATAAAAAATGTTGATGCTAATATTTTTACAATTGATATGAACGGAAAAGCAAATGGAATCTATTACATCCATATTCTTACAGATAAAGAGGTGATGGTTACGAAGGTTTCTTTGGTTAAATGATTCATTTTTTTCTTTCAGACCTCACAGGTTTCCAAAACCTGTGAGGTC